>NZ_JBHWCC010000046.1:0-76769 GCF_042735715.1 Streptomyces sp. NPDC059582 | reverse complement strand
ATCCCGCCGATGATGGTGTTGATGTCTCCCTTGTCGGCCGCAAAGAGCATGTAAGGGAGCGCGGGGGGGGGGGCGGGGGGGGGGCGCGCGGCCCGACGGTTGTCCACAGCCCCGGCACTCGGCACCGCACCGACGTACTCTGGACACCCCCGGCCCGTTACACGCGTCGGGCCCTTCGTGTTGCCCACCCCGGACGGAAGCGCCCCTCCATGAGCCTGCACGGTCTGCTCGACGCCGTAGTCAAGGACACCGCCCTCGCGGAAGCGATCAAGGCGGCCGCCGACGGCAACCGGACGCACGTCGACCTCGTCGGCCCGCCCGCCGCCCGTCCCCTCGCGATCGCCGCGCTCGCCCGCGAGACCGGCCGCACGGTGCTCGCGGTGACGGCGACCGGCCGGGAGGCGGAGGACCTGGCCGCCGCCCTGCGCTCCCTGCTGCCGCCGGACGGAGTGGCGGAGTACCCGTCCTGGGAGACCCTCCCGCACGAGCGGCTCAGCCCGCGCAGCGACACCGTGGGCCGCCGCCTCGCCGTGCTGCGCCGGCTGGCCCACCCGCGCACCGACGACCCCGAGACCGGCCCGGTCTCCGTCGTCGTGGCTCCCGTGCGTTCGGTGCTCCAGCCGCAGGTCAAGGGGCTGGGCGACCTGGAGCCGGTGGCCCTGCGCACCGGGCAGACCGCCGACCTGAACGAGATCGTGGCCGCCCTCGCCGCCGCCGCGTACTCCCGCGTGGAGCTGGTCGAGAAGCGCGGCGAGTTCGCCGTGCGCGGCGGGATCCTGGACGTCTTCCCGCCCACCGAGGAACACCCCCTGCGCATCGAGTTCTGGGGTGACGACGTCGAGGAGATCCGCTACTTCAAGGTCGCCGACCAGCGCTCCCTGGAGGTCGCCGAGCACGGCCTGTGGGCGCCGCCGTGCCGGGAGCTGCTGCTCACGGACGACGTGCGCGCCCGCGCGCGTGCCCTCGCCGAGGAGCACCCCGAGCTCGGCGAACTCCTCGGCAGGATCGCCGAGGGCATCGCGGTCGAGGGGATGGAGTCCCTCGCCCCGGTCCTCGTCGACGACATGGAGCTCCTCCTCGACGTCCTGCCCGAGGGCGCGATGGCCGTCGTGTGCGACCCGGAGCGGGTCCGCACCCGGGCCGCCGACCTCGTGGCGACCTCGCAGGAGTTCCTCCAGGCCTCCTGGGCGGCCACGGCAGGCGGCGGCGAGGCGCCCATCGACGTCGGCGCGGCCTCCCTGTGGTCCATCGCGGACGTCCGGGAGCGGGCCCGCGAGCTGGCGACCATGTGGTGGTCGGTGTCGCCGTTCGCGGCGGACGACGAACTGACCGACACCTACGGCGCCGACGCGCCGGGGGACACCCTCAAGCTCGGCATGCACGCGCCCGAGACCTACCGCGGGGACACGGCCAGAGCCCTGGCCGACACCAAGGGCTGGCTCGCCGACGGCTGGCGCACGGTCTTCGTCACCGAGGCCCACGGCCCGGCCGCCCGTACCGTCGAGGTGCTCGGCGGCGAGGGCATCGCGGCCCGCCTCGACACCGACCTCACGGAGCTCTCCCCGTCCGTGGTGCACGTCGCCTGCGGCTCGATCGACTACGGCTTCGTGGACCCGGCGCTGAAACTGGCCGTCCTGACGGAGACCGACCTGTCCGGCCAGAAGGCGGCCGGCAAGGACGGCGCCCGGATGCCGGCCCGCCGCAGGAAGACCATCGACCCGCTGACCCTGGAGGCGGGCGACTACATCGTGCACGAACAGCACGGCGTCGGCCGCTACATCGAGATGGTGCAGCGCACCGTGCAGGGCGCGACCCGCGAGTACCTCGTCGTGGAGTACGCCCCCGCCAAGCGCGGCCAGCCCGGCGACCGCCTCTACATCCCCACCGACCAGCTGGAGCAGATCACCAAGTACGTCGGCGGCGAGGCGCCGACGCTGCACCGGCTCGGCGGCGCCGACTGGACCAAGACCAAGGCGCGCGCGAAGAAGGCGGTCAAGGAGATCGCCGCCGACCTGATCAAGCTGTACAGCGCGCGCATGGCCGCGCCCGGCCACGCCTTCGCCACCGACACCCCCTGGCAGCGCGAGCTGGAGGACGCCTTCCCGTACGCGGAGACGCCCGACCAGCTCACCACCATCGCCGAGGTCAAGGACGACATGGAGAAGACGGTCCCGATGGACCGGCTGATCTGCGGCGACGTCGGCTACGGCAAGACGGAGATCGCGGTCCGCGCCGCCTTCAAGGCCGTACAGGACGGCAAGCAGGTGGCCGTGCTCGTGCCGACGACCCTGCTGGTGCAGCAGCACTTCGGCACGTTCGGCGAGCGGTACTCGCAGTTCCCGGTGAACGTGCGCGCGCTGTCCCGCTTCCAGACCGACACCGAGGCGAAGGCCGTCCTGGAGGGACTGCGGGAGGGCTCGGTCGACGTCGTGATCGGCACCCACCGGCTGTTCTCGTCGGAGACGAAGTTCAAGGATCTCGGTCTGGTCATCGTCGACGAGGAGCAGCGCTTCGGCGTCGAGCACAAGGAGCAGCTGAAGAAGCTGCGCGCCAACGTCGACGTGCTGACGATGTCCGCGACCCCGATCCCGCGCACCCTGGAGATGGCGGTCACCGGCATCCGCGAGATGTCGACGATCACCACCCCGCCGGAGGAGCGCCACCCGGTGCTCACCTTCGTCGGCCCGTACGAGGAGAAGCAGATCGGCGCCGCGATCCGTCGCGAACTGCTGCGCGAGGGCCAGGTCTTCTACATCCACAACCGGGTCGAGTCGATCGACCGCGCGGCGGCTCGTCTGCGCGAGATCGTCCCCGAGGCGCGGATCGCCACCGCCCACGGCCAGATGTCGGAGCAGGCGCTGGAGCAGGTCGTCGTCGACTTCTGGGAGAAGAGGTTCGACGTGCTCGTCTCGACGACGATCGTCGAGTCCGGAATCGACATCTCCAACGCCAACACGCTGATCGTGGAGCGCGGCGACACCTTCGGCCTGTCCCAGCTGCACCAGCTGCGCGGCCGGGTGGGCCGTGGCCGCGAGCGCGGCTACGCGTACTTCCTCTACCCGCCGGAGAAGCCGCTGACGGAGACGGCCCACGAGCGCCTCGCCACCATCGCCCAGCACACGGAGATGGGCGCGGGCATGTACGTGGCGATGAAGGACCTGGAGATCCGCGGCGCCGGCAACCTCCTGGGCGGCGAGCAGTCCGGTCACATCGCGGGCGTCGGCTTCGACCTGTACATCCGCATGGTGGGCGAGGCCGTCGCCGACTACCGGCGGCAGCTGGAGACCGGCGAGATCGAGGAGGAGCTGCCGCTCGAGGTCAAGATCGAGCTGCCGGTCGACGCGCACGTCCCGCACGACTACGCGCCGGGCGAGCGGCTGCGCCTCCAGGCGTACCGCGCGATCGCCTCGGCCAACTCGGAGGCGGACATCAAGGCGGTCCGCGAGGAACTCGTCGACCGTTACGGCAAGTTGCCCGAGCCGGTGGAGAACCTGCTCCTGGTGGCGGGACTGCGCATGCTCGCGCGTGCCTGCGAGGTCGGCGAGATCGTGCTCCAGGGCACCAACATCCGTTTCGCGCCGGTGGAGTTGCGCGAGTCGCAGGAGCTGCGCCTCAAGCGGCTCTACCCCGGCACGGTCATCAAGCCGGCGGCCCACCAGATCCTGGTACCCCGCCCGAAGACCGCGAAGGTCGGCGGCAAGCCGCTGGTCGGGCGGGAACTGCTCGGGTGGGTCGGGGAGTTCCTCGCGACGGTGCTGGGGTCGTAGGGGGCGTACGAGTTCTCGGGCCGGCTCTCGGATACCCGGGGCGCGGCCGGTCGCGCACACGCGGGGGCACGGACGAAGCCGTCCGGGAGACGGGTCTCCTGGGACGGCTTCTGTCTCGGGTGTGTCGGTCGGCGCCCCCGCGGGCCCCGTTCCTCCGTCGGTCCGGAGGTCCTACCGCTGTTCGGGACGGTCGCGGTCCATACCGATCGCGCCCTCTGCCCTCTGCTGAGCGTCGTCGATCTGGCCCTCGTACTTCCCGCGCGTCTTGTCGTTGGCCTTCCGCTCCGCGGCGTCGGACATCTGCTTCGCCTTGTCCTGCGCCTGGCTGCTCTTCCTGAACCTGTCGAAGATGCTCATCCAGAGCTCCTTCCGAGGAGGCACTCACCTTCGACGATACGCCTGACTTGCGCGGAATGCCCGACCATCCCGGAGGATTGGTCTAGTCCTCTCGGCGACTACGGTGTGCACGAGTCCGTTCGGGGAAACCTCTTCTCACGGGGCGGAGCCGGGCAACAGGCCGGGGAGACGAAGCCGGGGAACAAAGGGGAGGGACGCGCCGTGAGGCGTCTGAGGGGTGGGGCGGCGATCGCCGTCGTGACGGTACTGGCCGTGGCCGGATGCAAGGAGCAGACCACGGGCTCCTCGGGGCCCGAACAGACCGGGGGCGGGGGCGGAGGAGCCGCGCTCACCGCGGCCCGGGCGCTGACCGTCAAGGGACGGGCGCCGAAGACGGGGTACGACCGGGACCGGTTCGGTACCGCCTGGGCGGACACCGACTCCAACAGCTGCGACACCCGCGTTATCTCTATGCTGCACGGCGTGATCGCAGGGTTCTCGCAGCTCATGCCAGGGGCGGTGCGCTATGCGTACTGAGAGGCACATGAGGCACAGTGTCGGAAGCAGGCGGGCTCCCCTGACGTCCGCCGCACTGCTGGCCACCGGATTCATGCTTGTCGGTTGCGACGGTCTCACTCCCCCCGTGAGCGACGGACCCTCCGGTTCCGCCGTCCCGACCGCCGGCAACGGTCGGGCCGTGAACCCGCTGGACAATCCGGATGGAACGAAGCCTGGGCTGGCGGCGATCACGTCGACTGCGGACAGGGCGAAGGCTCGGTCGTGGATCGAGAAGGTGGCGACGAAGGGACGTGGCCCCAAGACCGGATACGAGCGGGACAAGTTCGGCTACGCCTGGATGGACTCGGCTCCGGGCGGCATCCCCTTTGCTCACAATGGGTGTGACTCGCGAAACGATCTCTTGAAACGTGATGGTGAGAAAGTCCGCTTCCGGGCGGGCTCGGACTGCGTTGTCACCTCCATGACGCTGCAAGACCCGTATACCGGGGAGACGATCACGTGGACCAAGTCCCGTGCGACGAAGGTCCAGATAGACCACGTCATGCCGCTGTCGTACGACTGGCAGATGGGTGCCTCGCGCTGGACGAAGGGAAAGCGGGAGGACATAGCCAATGATCCGCTCAACCTGATTCCGGTGGACGGACCGACCAACGGCGCGAAGAGCGACTCGGGTCCGGCGACGTGGCTGCCGCCGAACAAGAACATCCGCTGCTCGTACAGCGTGCGCTTCGCGCAGGTCTCGCTGAAGTACCAGCTGCCGGTGACGGTGGCGGACAAACAGATGATGTTGAAGCAGTGCGGCGGGTAGCAGCGGTCCGTGCTGCCCTCGGAAGCTCCGCCGCTCCCTCTTCAAGCTCGACGGCATCGGTGAGTCCTCGCTCGCCCTGGCGGTCAGGGCGCCGGGAGGAAGCACGCAGTGTTGCGATGTGGTGGGCCAGGGCGAGCACGGTGAGCACCGCCACGAGCACGCACAGGCCCCGCCACCCGGCGTTGTAGTAGGCGTGGACCCCGAGCCAGGAGCCCGTGGTTCCGCCCAGGTAGGCACAGGTCATGTAGGCCGTATTGAGCCTGCTTCGGGCGTTGGGGTGCAGGGCGTAGACCCGGGCCTGGTTGGCGACCATGCCGGACTGCATGGCGACATCGAGCAGGAGCGTGCCGACGATCAGAGCGGTCAGCCCGGATGCACCACCCCGGGAGCCCACGGCCAGAACCGTGGCTGAGACGAGGACCGCGAGCATGCAGACCAGGTTCACCGGGTCCGGGCCGTGGCGGTCCACCAGGCGCCCGGCGAGCGGGGTGCAGAGCATGGTTGCGCCGCCCACCAGGGCGAGCAGTCCTACGGCTTGGGCGCCCATGCCGTACGCCGGACCGGTGAGGAGAAGCGCCAGGCACGTCCACACGGCTGAGAATCCGGCGAAGACCATCGCTTGGTAGAAGCAGGAGCGGCGCAGTTCCGGCTCGGTGCGCAACAGGTGCAGGGGCTCGGTGAGCAGAGTCGGGTACGGCTGATGTGTGGGTGGGATGGTGGGCGGCACCATGCGGGCCAGGGCGCCCGCGAGCAACAGGACCAGGCTCGCGGCCACCAGATAAGGGGCTCGCCATCCCAGCCATTCGCCAAGCGCCCCGCTGAAGGTACGGGCCAGCAGCATGCCGCCTATCGACCCGCTCAGCAGGGTGCCGATCACCGCTCCGCGGTGGTCGTCGGCCACCAGCCCGGCCGCCAACGGGCCGACGACCTGAGCGGCCACGGTGGTGAGGCCGATAAGGGCGCTGGCCGTGATGAGGAGCGGCAGGGTGGGGGCGCAGCCCGCGAGGAGCAGGCCCAGGCCAGTAAGGGCAAGCAGGGGGACCAGGAGTGAGCGGTGTGGGAGCCGGTCACCGAGCGGCACCAGCAGGAACATTCCGGCTGTGTAACCGGCCTGGGTGGCGGTAACGATCAGGGAGGCCGAATCGGTAGACGTGCGCAGTCCGTCGGCGATCAAGGGAATGATCGCCTGCGGGAAGTAGATGTTGCCCACGGCCACCGCGCAGGTCACGGCCAGGAGCAGGGTCATCCGGCGGCTCATCGTCAACCCACCGGTCCGCCGGCGACGTAGATGACCTGGCCGGAGACGAACCCTGACTCCGGGCTCACCAGATAGGACGCGGTGTGTGCGATGTCCTCCGGCTCGCCCACCCGCCCGACGGGGATCGACTGCGCCGCGCTGCGCCGGTACTCCTCGAAGTCGAGGCCGAGACGTCGGGCGGACGCCCTGGTCATGTCGCTCACGACGAAGCCCGGGGCGATGGCGTTGGTCGTGATGCCGTGCCGTCCGAGTTGAAGGGCGAGCGATTTGGTGAAACCGATCAGACCGGCCTTCGCGCTGCCGTAGTCGACGCGAGCGGCGTCACCGACCGCCGAGATACTCGACATGTTGACGATCCGCCCCCAGCCGGCCGCCATCATGTGCGGGCAGACGGCGCGAGTGACGAGGAACGGGCCGCGCAGATTGATCCCGGTGACTGTGTCCCACTGCTCCGTGGTCATCTCGACGAGTTCGGCGCGGGGGCCGACGCCGGCGTTGTTGACCAGCACGGTCGGCGGCCCCGACTCGGAGGCGATGCGGTCGACGGCCTCGGTGACCGCGGCCTCGTCGGTGACGTCAGCGGCAACTGCCAGTGCTGACCCGCCCACGCTTGTGATGGCTTCCACGGTTTCAGCGCAGTTCGCCTCGGCCGGGTCGATCACGCCGACCGCCAGGCCATCGGCCGCCAGACGCCTGGCCACCGCGGCACCGATGCCGCGTGCCGCACCGGTGACAATCGCCGTGCGGTGCTTACGAGTTGTGGATGTCATGGGCGGAAGCCCACAGCATCGGCGGTCCGTCGCCAATTGATGTAGCGTGGGGCTTAATGATCACCTTTGTGCTCGGCGTCGAGGACCTCGCTGACACACGCTTCGGGCTCTCGCCCTTGCACGAGACCACGCTCAGCCTGCGGGTGCTGCAGGATCCGGGGCTGTCCGCGCTGCATCTGCCCTGGCGCAGGTCCGTACTGGGCAGACTCGGCACGCTGGACACCGGTCTGCTGATGTCCCTGGTTGCCCAGCGACGCACCATTCCCGACTTCCTGACCCCGAACCCCACGAGCTTCGCACCGGCCTTCGAAGAAGAACTCGCCGTCGTCCGCGAGACCTGCCCTGCTCAAGTTCGCCATGACCTGCTGCTTGCGCACGCACCGGACCCGCTCCCCGTGGCCTTGCATGATGCCTTGGCCGAAGACCCTCGCGTGGCCAGACTTCGCGACGCCATCTGCGAGGTCCTGGGGCGTTACTGGGAAGTGGCCATCGAGCCGATGTGGCCGAAGATGCGGCTGGTGCTGGAAGCCGACATGACCTATCGCGCCCGTCAGCTCGCCCTGGGCGGTGCCCGACTGCTGTTCGCCGACATGCACCCGAACCTGCGCTGGCAGGGCGGCGAGCTGTACATCGACAAGATGATCAGCAGGCATCGCGTCATGGCATCCGGTCGAGGGCTGCTGCTCCTGCCGTCCGTGTTCGCACACAAGCCCGCGCCTCCCGTCAGCCAGGACGAGCCGCCGAGCCTTGTCTATCCCTCCAGGGGAGTAGCCACGCTGTGGGACACGGCTCCACCACCGGACAGAACCGCCCTGGCGACCCTGCTCGGCGCACCTCGGGCAAGACTGCTGAGCCTCCTCGAAGAACCCCTGCCCACAGTGGAGCTTGCCCGCCGCCTCAGGGTCACCCCGAGCGCCGTCTCCCAGCACTTGCGGGTGCTGTACGCCACAGGCCTGGTCACCAGGGCGCGCGACGGACGACAGGTCCTGTACCGCCGCAGTGCCCTCGGCGACCAACTCACGGCGAGCACGAGCCCCAGTGCGTGACCCTTGGGAATGGGCCTCGCCGACATGCCCGACGTTGGCCGGAACCGAAGGGAACCGGCCAGGTGAAGAGGCCGCAGGCGCCGCGGGAGGCTACTCGGAGGGCACGGCCCTCATTGCACGGCGGAGGGCGGCTCTAGCGGCGGTGAGGTCGTCCTCCGATTCCTGCAATTTGCATTTCAGCGCGATGAGCCCGTCGCGGGATTCTGAGAGGTCACGATTCAGCTCCGCGTTCTTTCGCTCCAACTGCTGGACCTGCTCCACCAAATGACGGCGGTCCACGTCGTCCAGTTCAGCGCCAAGGGAGAGCCGGACGCGTTCCCGGAGCCGATCGCGCTCCTTCTTCAGATCCTTGATCTCCTCCCGCGCGAAGGCCAGCTCGGTGTGAAGACCGGCGGGTGACACCTGTTGCGTGCTCGACGGGGGAGAGGCTTTGCCCTTGTGCTCGTGTTGTTCGTGCATGGCGGCCTGGACTGCTTCCCGCACCTTGAGCTGGTTGTAGACGAACCATGTGGACACAGACGCCTCACGGGCCACGCGAGCGAAGGTGATCCGCTGGCCGGAGCCCAGGAGATCGTGAATGACCTTCAAGGAGCGGTCGATCTTGACTGCGCTGTCCTGGACGCGGGCGGCATGAAGACGCTGGACACGTGCTTCCCGGCCCGCAGCATCGTGGGAGGTGGGAGGTTTCACGGAGCGCTCCGTGTGGTCAGCGACTGCATGGGGATGAAGGCGGCAGCCGAGCGGGCCTTGCGCAGCTCGCGGGAGGCACCCTCCACCCTGGTTCGTTCTTCCTCCGGCATAGCTTCGAGTCGGCGTCGCATCTCGTCGGCCGACTTCGAGTACGCGCGGATCTGGTCGTCGAGGTTGCGCACGACCCAGTCGGCGGAGCCCAAGGCCAGAGCGGCCTCCTTGTCCGCTCGAAGGTCAGCGACCTGTTGTTCGAGAGCGGGCAGGTAGGACGGGTCAGGTCGATAGAAGTCGCAGCCGGCGCACTGGAAGCGGATCCGGCAGTGTCCGCCCCCGGCCTTGACGTTGCTCGGCTCGGTGCAGCCGCCGAAGGGGACCGCGACGCTTTCCACCTCATAGGCCAGGGGGTCCTCGAAGCCGCGCGGGGTGCCGTGCCGGTCGACGGCGAGCCTCGCCACCGTCCTGACCGCCTCCTGTTTTCTGGTCAGCGAGACCTTGTAGTAGCCCATGGTGACGTCCAGCGACCGGTGGTCCATGAGCTCTCGCAGGACGTCCGGCCGGGTTCCGGCGTCCGCGTGGCGTTGGGCGTAGGCATGGCGGAAGCCGTAGGGGACGATCTTGGTTCGGTCGTATGCCAGTGGTTGGCCGTTGTCGTCCAGACGCTCGTCCCAGATGCTGGGGATCAGCTCGTCGACCCAGATGCGGAAGATACGGCTGCAGAACTGTGGCGAGGTGAGGTGGCCACGGCGGGGGCGGTTGCGTTGACCGGGAGAGGGGAACAGCCACTGCGCGCAAGCCGGCACATCAGGGAGAACCTCCAACTCCTTCTGCCAGGCCTCGATCTCCTGGGCGGTGCTCACGGAGACGGGCAGGCGGCGGCCGTGACGGCGTCGTTTGTGGTTGTCGTAGATCAGCGTCGGTTTGCCGTCGATCCACTCCAGGCAGTCGCGCCGCAGGCTGGTGACCTCACCCGGGCGGCGACCTGTGTCCCGCAGGACTCTGTAGACCACTTGGTACATGTGGGCGAAGTCGGCAGTCGTCCAACCGCCGCTCTCGTAGGCAGTGGAGGTGCCCAGCAGGCCGATGTGCGCGTCGAGTTGAGCGATGACGTGCTCGGGAACGGCCCGCCCGATGTCGTCCTCGGTGACCTCGATCGGCGCGATGGTGTGAAAGCGGGGATTGACGGAGAACCCGCCCGGGACGTGGTCCATCATCCCGGCCTGCCGCGCGAACTCCAGAAACGTGCGCCAGCTCCGCAGCAGTGCCCGCCTGTGACTCGTCGAGTAGTCGTGCCCGTCCTCGGGGCGTTTTGTGATGCGGAAGTGGTCCACCACGGCGTTCATGTCCGCCATTGACAGGCGCTCCGGAGTGTCTCCCTCGGTGCGGTGAGCCAGCGCAGCCGAGGCGATGGTCGCGGCGTACACGGTCTGCCTCAACTCCAGGACGTCGGGACGCGCAGCGCGCCCGTACTCCTTGACCAGTTCCCGCAACCATGTCTGTCGTACGGGCCGGAAGTCGATCACACCGTGAACAGCTTTGTACTTCCTGCCCCGGCCCGCGGTCAGGCCCACCAGAGCGCATTCCCAGACGTCGCCCGAGGTGGGGTCGGCGCCATCGAACTCGGCCCGGGCACGTCGGATGTGAAGGAGGAGACTGTTGAGAACGCCTCTGGGGGCAGCGGGGAGGTGGGAGGAGAACTCGGTGGACAGACTCAGGAGGGAGTCGAGTCCCTGCGGAAGACCGGCCACGATGCGGCGCATGCGCTGGGGGACAAGGCTGATTCCCGCGTCGTCGCGCTGCTGAAGCCCGTACAGAACCTCATGTCGCACAGCTGAGGAAACCTGTGCCAGAGAGAACTGGGAGACTCCAGGCACCACTCCGTCCGTGACGTTCGGCCGTCTCCGACTCATCACGGGGGTATACATCGTGTCGAATTCCGCAGGGTTTCCCTTGAGCAGTCGGGCCTTGCGGCAGGCGTCACAACGGCTTCCATTACTGCCGACGTGTGTCGAGCAGGCAGCGACCGCGCAGGTGAACACGTGGGTCGTCGGATTGGCTGGATCAGCCGTGAACAGTGCCTTGGCCGACTCCCATTCGGTCGAACGCCAACCGGGGGCGAGGCGTTGCACGAGCCAGGCGGACCAGTCACAGTCCGCAGCTGCGTGCGAGGACACCACAGTGAAAGCAGTGCTCGGTGTCATCGCGCAGCCTCCTTGGTGAGGCTGTCGACTGCCGAGCGGAGATCATCATCCCGAGCGTGGAGATAGACGGCCGTGCTGGCTGATGACGCGTGCCCCAGCAGTGTCTGCACCACGTCGGGCGCTACGCCGCTGCGGATCCACCGGGTTGCGGCTGTATGCCGCATCATGTGCGGCCGGGCGCGAAGGCCGCAGCGGTCGCCGATGCGCTCGATGACCTGCTTTGCGTTCGAGTACGACATGGGGCGGCCCGCCCAGCTGCCGACGAGATTCACGAATACGTAGTCACAGCCTGCTGTTCCGGAAACCTCTTCCCGCTCGGCCAGGTACTCGCGGTACTGGTGAACGGCGCTCTGAGTCAGGGGCACCACGCGATGCCGGCCGGCCTTCGCGCGCGCCCCGTTCACGTTGTCCTGGCGTGGCCGTACGTGCAAGTGCGCGCCATGGGTTCGACACCCGAGATGAGTTGAGTCCGGCAACAGGTGCATGTCCTCGCGCCGCAGCCCGAGAGCCTCACCGATCCGCAGCCCTCCGTCGACAAGCACGGTCAGGAGCAGCCGGTCGCGGGCGGTGTGCGCCGCGGCGAGGACCTGGGTCACCTGCGGCTGACTGAGTGTCGCGGGCGCCGACTCGATCTCGGGCGCCTTCAGCACGCGAGCCTTCACCACGAGGTGCTGACCGCCTTCGCCCGGATCGAAGCCGGTCGGCGGTGACGCCAGGAAGCGCGGCTCGCTCAGCCGGGCGGCGACATCGTGGGCAACGTGCCCCTGGACAGCGCAGAAGCGGAGGAACTCGCAGACGGCGGTGAGAACGGCGTTGACCGTCTTCCCCGACGGGAGCTGGCCCTGTCGGATCGGCGTCCGCTCGACATGGAACTTGAATCTCGTCATGTCGCCGAGTGCAACGGTCTTCCAGTTGGTGCCTCGCCCGGCACACCAGTTGAGGAAGCGTCCGACCCGAGGAATGTAGGCGCGCTGCGTCTGCGGCTTGCGCCCGGCGCCCCGCAGGTAGAGCGAGAACTCCCGTGCCTCGGGATGAGGCCGGTACGTCTCCTCGTCGACGAGCAACCAGGTGACCTCGCCCGTGGTGGGTGAGACGGCCTTCTCCGTGCGTAACACCACTGGTTCCCTCCCTGCCTGAGCATGTCGCTCATGTGCCTCTTGGTATGACTGATAACGGCAAGGCACAACGAGAGGACACGGCTGTCACTCATGTCTCTCGCGGAGAAGAAAGGCATGCAGATAACCCGCGACGACATCCTGAAACGGGACCTGAAGGAGCTCAAGTTCACCGGCGGGACCTGCAAGGTGACCTACGGCGTCCTCGATCCCGACCCCTACTCCGGCAAGGACGTGACCTATCGGCGCGGCCGCAGCCTGGTCGACATAGACCACGTCGTGGCGCTCTCCGACGCCTGGCAGAAGGGCGCCAAGTACTGGGACGCGAGCAAGCGCATCGCCCTCGCCAACGATCCCCTCAACCTCATCGCCGTCGACGCGAGCACCAACCGCGGCAAGGGCGACGGCGACACGGCGACCTGGCTGCCGCCCAACCAGGGCTATCGGTGCACGTACGTCGCCGCGCAGGTCGCGGTGAAGAAGAAGTACGAGCTGTGGGTGACCGCCGCCGAGAAGGCCGCGATGGAGAAGGTCCTCTCCGGCTGCTCGGACCAGAAACTCCCCACCGGGGGCAATCCCACCGAGGCTCCGGCACGGTTCCACGCGGATTGACCGGTCTGACTGACCGCTCGGACTGACCGGTCTGACTGCCGCTCGGACTGACCGTGTGGGCCGCCCGCTCGGGCCGACCGTCGTCCGGGGGTGGGGCGGGGCGCGGGGAAAACCGGTTCTCCCGCGTTCCGGCCGACGTCTACGGTGAGCGCATGGAGTGGAAGGTATCGAGTCTGGCCGCGCGCCCGGAGATGCTCGGGCGGATCGTCGAGATGCCCGACAGCTGGCCGGAGTTCACCCTCAACGACCCCGTGGGCAACGCCCACTACGGCCGGATCGCCACCGAACTCCCGCAGTACGTGCAGTTCGCGGAGGACGAGCGTGGCGAGGTCGTCGCCCACGCCTACAGCGTGCCGTTCGCCCTCGCCGCCGAGGGCCGCGGCGAACTGCCCGCCCGCGGCTGGGACCAGGTGCTCGTCTGGGCCTTCTCCGACCTGCGCCGCGGTGTCCGGCCCGACACGGTCAGCGCGATCTCGGTCGTCGTCGCCCCGCACGTCCAGGGCGGCGGTCTGTCCGCGGTCATGCTCCGGGCGATGCGCGACAACGCCCGTGCGCGCGGCTTCCACGAGGTCGTCGCCCCCGTACGGCCCAGCGCCAAGCACCTGGAACCACGCACGTCGATCGAGGAGTACGCGTACCGCACCCGTGCCGACGGTCTGCCGCACGACCCGTGGCTGCGTGTCCACGCCCGGGCCGGCGCGACCCTGCACGGTGTGGCACCGGCGTCGATGGTCGTCTCCGGCTCGCTGGAGGAGTGGCGAGCCTGGACGGGCCTGCCCTTCGACACCCGGGGTGACGTCGAGGTACCCGGGGCGCTGGTGCCGGTGCGCTGCGAACCGGAGCGCGGGTACGCGGTGTACGTCGAGCCCAACGTGTGGATGCGGCACGCCGTCTGAACGGAGCCCGCTCGTGCGAACGGGCCCTCTCGTGCGAACAGGCCCGCTCGGGTCAGCGGGCCCGCTCGGTCAGGTCGTCCGTCAGCCGGAGAGCCCGTCCAGGTCCAGGATCTTGCCCGCGGGCTTCTTCGCCGGGACCGGCTTGTCGTAGTCGCTGAAGGTGAGGGTCCCCGGGTCCGTCGCGGTCCTGCTGTCGATCCGCAGCAGGTACGGCTCGCCCTCGGTCGCGACGTACAGCGTGTACCGCTCCTTGCCGTCCTTCTCGTGCAGCACGATCGCGGGCGTGCCGTCGACCGTGGTGGTCTGCCCCCGGGTGGCGTTCGAGTTGCCGTCCTCCGCGCCGCCGAGCACCGAGTCCAGGTCGCAGAAGCCCGCGATGTCCTTGGCGTCCTGGCCCTTCGCGGCCATCTTGGTCCACTTCCCGGCGAGCATGTCCACGGCCGCGTCGGTGTCCGACTTCGACTCTCCCTCGCTCTGGGCGCGCAGGAACGCCTCGTCGTACTTCATGTACACGGTGTCGCCGGTCTTGATCAGGTCTGCCTTGCCCTGGCCACCCACGCTCATGGTGCCGGCGCACTCGCCCCGCGTGTTCAGGGCCATGTCGATCCGGATCGTGCCGGCGCTCTCGTCGTCGGCGATGTCGCCCTTCATACGGAGGGAGGAGGCATCGGTGGTGGCCTTCAGGGCCCGGTCGGCGATCTGCCCGCCGGTCAGCCCGGCGAACGGTTCCTTCGGCTTGGCGGACTGCGAGGAGCCCGGCTTGTCCTCCGCCTTGTCCTGGCCGGGCAGGCAGCCGGTGAGGCCCGCGGCGGCCGCGGCGGCGAGACAGAGGGCGGCGAGTGCGGTACGACGCATGGGAATTCCTTGGTGAAGGCGAGACGGGACGGGACGGGACGAGACAGGGCAGGGTGGGACGGGAGGTGATGCGGTGAGCCTGGGCGGTGCGGTGCGGTGCGGTGCGGGCTGCGGCGCGGCGCGGTGGCCTCCGGCGGTATGCGGCCGGTCAGCCGGCCTTCTTCCAGTCCCCGCAGCCGGACGTCTTGAAGTAGGCGTCCTTGGCGCTGATCGTGACGATGGCCGAACCGGTGACGTTGTTGTTCGCGATGATCGAGTCCAGGCCGTGGTCGGCGTCCTTGGTGCGCTCCCAGTAGCAGGAGTCGTCGGCGTTGCCGGTGGACTTGTAGGTGCCGGGGGCGATGTCGGAGCCGACCCTGAACATGCCGCCGTCGCCGTCCATCGTGGCGGCCGGGGAGCCCTTGGCCTTGGTGTCGACGGCCTCCCAGTCCGTGCAGTCGCTGGACTTGAAGAGCTTGTCCGTGGCCTTGACCGTGACGTAGCTGGTGCCGCTGACGTTGTCGTTGGCCAGCAGCGAGTCCATCTCGCCCGAGGCGTCCTTGGCGCGCTCCCAGTAGCACATACCGTCGCTGTTGCCGGTGGTGCGATAGGTGCCGGGCTTGACGTCCGAACCGACCTGGAACTCGCCGTCCCCCGCGAACGCGGCCTTCTTCTTCTCGGCCGCCTTGGCCTTCGCGGTGTCCGTCTTGCCGCCGGGCTGCTGCGCCGCGGATGCCGAAGGGCCCTTACCGGCGGTGTCGGCCGTACCGCCGTCGCCGTTGTCGTCGGCGTTGGCCGAGACGACACCGATGACGACGATCCCCACGACGGCGCCCAGCGCGACCTTGCCCTTCATGCCCATGGCTGTTCCCCTCCCCTGGCGTGGCGGCCGCCTCGGTGACGGCCGCTCGTTCGCTGGGTCAATAAGAACAGAGACTGTGAACCGAGTCAACACGATTCACAGGTTGTCTCCAGTACACGCCGTGAAGGGTTAGATCTTGCGTACGTCGGTATGCTCGACGCCACACAGGGGACGGGTCGGGACGAGAGGAGCGGGGCCGGGTGCAGGACAACGCGACAGAGGTGACCGCCGCCGGAATCGCGCGGCTCGCCGGGGTGGGCCGCGCGGCCGTGAGCAACTGGCGCCGCCGGCACGCCGACTTCCCCAAGCCCGTGGGCGGCACGGAGACCAGTCCGTCGTTCGCGCTCGCCGAGGTCGAGTCCTGGCTGCGCCACCAGGGCAAACTCGCCGAAGTGCCGTTGCGGGAACGCGTCTGGCAGCAGCTCGCGGGTCACCCCGAGGGCCCGGTCACCGCACTCGCCCACGCCGGCTGCGTCCTGTTGCTCATCCATGACCGGCCGACGGTCTGGCTGGAGGTGAGCGCCGGTTCCGACGAGCGCCTCGCCGCGATGCTGCCGGCCGCGCTGGAGCAGGTGGTCACCCCTCGGTTCGGCCCGGCGCGGAGCGACCGTGGTGTTCAGGGTGTTCAGGGTGTTCACGCTGGGCCGCGAGCAGGTGCCGTTCCGGCTGTGAACCGACCGGTCACTGTGAACTACTCCGACCCGGCATCAGCCGTACCGGTCGCCTCGCGCCCCCCCAGCTCGCACACCCCTAGCGGCTCGCAGGCCTCCGCGGTTCACATCCCCACCGGCCCCCAGCTCCTCCCCTCCGCCCCCCTCCTGCGCGGCGCCGCCGAGCTCGCCGCCGAGCTGGGCGCCCGGCAGACTTTCGAGTTCCTGCTCGCCCGGCTGCTCGACGCCAACCCGCGCCAGTACACGCTCACCCCCACCGAGCTCGCCCGCCTCATGGCCGACCTCGCGGGACCCGCCCGTACGGTCCTCGACCCAGCCTGCGGCACCGGCACCCTGCTGCGCGCCCTCGACGGCCGCCCCGACCAGGAGCTCTACGCCCAGGACAGCGCCCCCGAACTCGCCGCGCTCACCGCGCTCCGGCTCGCCCTGCACGGCCGGGCCGTCGTGCACGGCGCCGTCGGTGACACCCTGCGCGCCGACGCCTATCCACAGCTGCGCGCCGACACCGTCCTGTGCCACCCCCCGTTCAACGAGCGCAACTGGGGCCACGACGAACTCGCCTACGACCCCCGCTGGGAGTACGGCTTCCCGGCCCGCGCCGAGTCCGAGCTGGCCTGGGTGCAGCACGCGCTCGCCCGGCTCCGGGACGGCGGCACCGCCGTCCTCCTCATGCCGCCCGCCACCGCCTCCCGCCGTTCCGGGCGCCGGATCCGCGCCGACCTGCTGCGCCGCGGCGCGCTGCGGGCCGTCATCGCCCTGCCGGTCGGCGCGGCACCCCCGCACAACATCCCCCTGCACCTGTGGGTACTGCGCCGGCCGGAGAAGGCGCCAGGACAGCCCGAGGTGCTGCTCGCCGACACCGGACAGTTCGCGGGCGAGGGGCGCGGCGGCCCCGACTGGCAGGCCGTCAGGGACGCCGTGCTCGACGCCTGGCGGGCCTATGACCGGGACGGCACGGTCCAGGAGCGGCCGGGTCTGGCGCGTTCCGTACCCGTCATCGAACTCCTCGACGACGACGTCGACCTCGCCCCGGCCCGCCACCTCCCGCCCCCGACGGCGGCCGACGGCGCCGAGGAGCTCACCGACGTGCGCGAGCGCCTCGGCGAGACCCTGCGGCTGACCGCCGGCCTCACCCCGCCGCCCGCGGTCACCGCGCAGCCCGCCCGCTGGCCGCTCACCACCGTCGGTGAACTCGCCCGCGGCGGCGCCCTGGTGATGCGCACGGGCGGCAGCGGCGGCCACGCGCGCGTGCCGGTCCTCACCGACCACGACGTGCTCGCCGGAACGGATCCTTCGGGAACGCTGCCCGAGAGCGACGAGGAGGCCGTGCTGACCCGGGCCGGGGACGTGGTCGTGCCGGTGCTCGGCGGCGGCTCGGTGGCACGTGTGATCGACGACGCGACGGCGGGCGCCGCCCTGGGGCGCAACCTCGTGCTCCTGCGCCCCGATCACGCGGCGCTCGACCCCTGGTTCCTCGCCGGGTTCCTGCGCGGCACCGCCAACAACCGCCAGGCCAGCAGCTACGCGTCCACCGCCACCCGCCTCGATGTGCGCCGGCTGCACCTGCCCCGGCTCCCGTTGGAGGAACAGCGGCGTTACGGCGCGCGGTTCCGTGCGCTCGACGAGTTCGAGCGGGCGCTCAGGCACGCGGGCCGGCTCGGGGACCAGCTCGTACGCGGGATGTACGACGGGCTGACGGACGGGACGGTCGCCCCGGGCTGAGCCCCGTTCCGGCTCCTGGCCGGGCTCCTGGCCCGGCCCCGCCCCGGCCCCGGTCCCTGTCGCGTCCCCGTTCCGGCTCCTGACCCGACCCCTGTCGCGTCCCCGTTCCGGCTCCTGGCCCGGCCCTGTCAGGCTCCCGATCCGGTCCCGACGCCACCTGCGCCGTCGTACGAAGTGATCAGCATGACAACGGTTCGGTACAACCCGGGACCGCTTGTCCGTGTCGGCCTATACGCTCGAACTCCGACATCGAACCCAGGCCCAGGAGCAGTCATGTACGGCCACGGCGCGGCGCCGCCCACCCGTAGCGCGGGTACCGTCATCACCTTGCGGGTACTGTTCGCCGCCGTCGGCGTCCTCTCGTGCGGGCTGCTCGCCTGTGTTCCGCTGTTCCGGGTCGCGATCGTGCGTGGACGGTGGTTCGACTGGACGGCGGCCTGGGTGTCCCTGCCGCTGTCCGTCGCCGCGCTCGCGGTCGTCGGCACGGTGCCGGAGACCGACACGCGCGGCGATGTCGCGCTGGCCGTGGTCCTCATCCTCGGCGCCGGCAGCGCCGCCTACTTCCTGGCCACCGACATCCGGTTCCACCAGGCGGAGCGCCGGTTCGCGGGCTACGCACCGCCCCACGCGCCGACCGTCCACGGGCCGTACGGCTACCCGCAGCCCGTGCCGCCCGCCCCGCTGTACCCGGGCACCCCCGTACCGCAGCCGCAGCCGCAGCCGCATCTGCCCCAACCCCCCGCGGCACGGGCCTACATACCGAACACGCCGGTGCCCCAGCCCCCCGTGCCCCAGTCCCCGCCCGCGCAGCGCCCCGCGCCCGCCCGTATCGACCAGGTGCGCGCGGAGCTCGACGAGCTCAGCGACTACCTGCGCAAGCACGGGGACTCGCAGGACGGCAACGGCGACCACGAGGGCGGAAGGTGACCGTGGCGACCGGACGCGTCGTCGCCGGCCGGTACGAACTGGCCACGCTCATCGGGCAGGGCGGCATGGGCCAGGTCTGGACGGCCTACGACCAGCGGCTCGACCGGCGCGTGGCGGTGAAGCTGCTGCGCCCCGACAAGGTCGCCGGCCAGGAGGCGGACGAACTGCGCCGCCGTTTCGTGCGCGAGTGCCGGGTGACCGCGCAGGTCGACCACCCCGGCCTGGTCACCGTGCACGACGCGGGCAGCGAGGGCGAGGAGTTGTTCCTCGTCATGCAGTACGTCGACGGCGCGGACCTCTCCGACCACCATGCCGAGCACGACCCGTACCCGTGGCAGTGGGCGGTCGCGGTCGCCGCGCAACTGTGCGCCGTACTCAGCGCCGTGCACGCCGTGCCGATCGTCCACCGGGACCTGAAGCCGCGCAATGTGATGGTGAAGCAGGACGGCACGGTCACCGTTCTCGACCTCGGTGTCGCCTCCGTCATGGACACCGACACCACCCGCCTCACGCACACCGGATCTCCTATCGGTTCGCCCGCGTACATGGCGCCGGAACAGGCCATGGGCGGCGCGGTCGGCCCGTACACCGACCTGTACGCGCTCGGTGTGCTGATGCACGAACTCCTGAGCGGCGACGTGCCGTTCGCGGGCTCGACGGCGCTCGGCGTGCTGCACCGGCACCTGTACGAGCCGCCGCTGCCGGTGCGCCGGCTGCGCCCCGAGGTCCCGGAGGCGCTCGAGAACCTGGTCCTGCGCCTGCTCGCCAAGGACCCGCAGCATCGACCGGCCTCCGCGCAGGAGGTGTACGAACACCTGGCGCTGCTGCTGCCCGCGCGGGGGATGCCCACCGGGGCGCCCCTGGACCCCACCCGCCCCTTCCTGCGCCCGCACGCTCCCTGGCCGGACCGGGCGCGCACGCCCGCGCCCCAGCCCGCCTCCGTCGCGCCGGTCGCCGAGAAGCCCGATGTCGCCGGTGCCGTCGACGAGGTCAAGCGTCTCCTCGGCGAGGGCCGCATCACCCAGGCCGTCGACATACTGGGCGCGATCCTGCCCGCCGCCGCGCAGCAGCACGGCGAGCACTCCCCGGTCGTCCGCACCCTGCGCAAGCAGTACGCGGCCACGCTCATGGACGACGGCCAGTACCGGCGCGCGCTGCCCGAACTGCGCCGCCTCGCCGACGAACGCGCCACCGAGGCCGGCCAGGCCGACCCGCAGTCCCTGCGCTACCGCTACGAGGCCGCCCAGTGCCTGGAGCAGCTGGGCGAACCGGCGGCGGCGCTCGCGGAGTACCGCGCGCTGCTGCCGTACTACGAGAACCAGTACGTCGCCGGCGACCCGGAGCTCGCCTTCGACGTCCGCCGCCGTATCGGCCATCTGCTGCTGGCGCTCGGCGACCGCGCCGCCGCCCACGACATGCTGGCCCGGCTGCTGCACGACGTGGAGCGGCTGCACGGCCCCGGACATCCGCTCGCGGCGGAGATCCGGCGGACGTTGCAGTGGCTGGGACAGGTGCGTGGCTAGATTTTGCTGTGTTCTGAGGGAAACTTGTGAGCTTCTAGGGGCGGCTTTTCCCGAACAGAGGTGCGTGTCCAGTTAGGTTGCGATCCGTTTCGCCGGGTCGCGATCGGTTTCGCGCCGCACGCGCCGTCATCGCACAACCTGCCGGTGTCCCCGGCAGAACCAAGGGGTGGGGTCACACATGTCCAGCCATCGTCAGTCGAGGAAGCGCAGATACATCACGTGGGCGGCGGCCGGGGCCGCCGTCGTCGCCGGGGCCGGCATCGCCGCGCAGACCTCCATGGCCGCCACGGTCTGGCCCGCGCAGAAGACCTTCACCGGCCGCGCCTTCGACACCTGCGCAGCGCCCTCCCTGTCCGCGATGAAGGCCTGGCACAACGGCACCTACGGCGCCGCCGCCGTCTACATCGGCGGCAAGAACCGCGGCTGCGCCCAGGCCAACCTCACCGCGTCCTGGGTGAAGTCCGTCAGCACGGTCGGCTGGAAGCTCATCCCGATCTACGTGGGCGCCCAGCCGCCCTGCCAGACCGGCTCCAGCCCCGAGAAGATCAGCGCCTCCACCGCCGCCTCGCTCGGCGCCAAGGACGCCGCCGACGCGGTGGCCAAGGCCTCCGCCCTCGGGATGAAGGCCGGCAGCCCGGTCTACCTCGACATGGAGTCGTACGACATCACGAACAAGGCGTGCAACGACGCCGTCCTGACGTACGTGCGCGCCTTCGACAAGGCCCTGCGCGCCAAGACGTACCGCTCCGGCTACTACGGCTTCACCAGCTCCAGCGCCAAGGCGATCGCCAACGCCACCGACAAGACGGACCTGCCGGGCAACATGTGGTACGCGCTGTGGGACAAGCAGTACACCACCACCGCCGACTGGCCGTTCGGCCCGACCCAGTGGACGAACCACAGCCGGGGCCACCAGTACATGGTCAACAGCAAGGAGACCATCGGCGGGTACACGATCACCGTGGACCGGGACACCTGGGACGGCCCGGTGGCCATCACCGGCTGACGACCGTGCACGAGGACCGCACACGCGGCCGGCGACCCGGTGCGGGCGCGGCGGTGCCGTAAGTCCCGGTGAATCGTTGGTCGAATGGGTTGGCCAGAGCGTGGCCACTGCCTACCATCGATCACCGCAAGACTTTGTGCACCGTCGCACAATCTCCTCGGGAGGTTTCCTTGCACCGCCGCCGTCGCACCGCGCTCCTCCTCTCCGCCGCGATCGTCGCAGCGGGCCCTTTCCTCACCGCCTGCGGGAACGAGGCGCATCCCGGCGCCGCGGCCGTCGTCGGCGATGAGCGGATCACCGTGTCGCAGCTGGAGAGCAGGGTGCAGGAGGTGCGCTCGGCGCAGCGCGCGGCGGTGTCGGACGACGCGCAGTACGCGCGCACCATCGCCACCACCGGCAACCTCACCCGGGACACCCTGCACGGCATGGTCCTGGACCAGGTGCTCCAGCGGGCCGCCCGGGACGCGGGCGTCAGCGTCACCCGCAACGAGATCCAGCAGATGCGGGCCGGACTGGAGCAGCAGGCTGGCGGCGCCGCGGGGCTGGAGGCGGCCTGGCTCCAGCAGTACGACATCCCGCCGCAGCGTCTCGACGACAACCTCCGCCTCCAGCTGGAGGCCCAGAAGCTCGCCGCGCACCTCGGCACCGACACCAACCAGCCCGCGTTCTGGAAGGCCCTGTCCGAGGCGTCCAAGGATCTCCACGTCGACCTCAACCCGCGCTACGGCAGCTGGGACGTCCAGAAGGTCAGCCGGGTCGACGCGAAGACGCCGTGGGTGCGGGAGGTGTCGGCGGCCGGCTCGCAGCAGCAGCCGACGTGACGGGTACGGCGCCGCCGCCCGGCCCAGGCCTCGGCCTCGGCCCGTGGACGACCGGGGGACCGTCGGCGCCGTGCGTTACGTTCGAAGCGTGAACACACCCAGCCCCGAAGCCGCGACCGGCCGCATCGTCCTGCTCACCACCAGCCACCGGGTCGCCCCCGGACTGCTGTCCTGGCCGGCCTGGCAGGCGCTGCGCGCGGCCGACCGGGTGCTGTGCGCGGACGGAGCGCACCCGCAACTGCCGTATCTGCGCGAGGCGGGGACCGCGGTCGACGAGGCCTCCCCGACGGCCGAGGAACTGGTCGCGGCGTGCGCGGGCGGTCGTACGGTGGTGGTCGTGGCGACCGGCGAGGGCGAACCGGCCCTCACCGACGGCCTCGCCCGGCTGGCCGGCTCCGGCCGCGTGGCGATGCCGGAGCTGGAACTGCTCCCCGCCTCCTACGACCTCCCGGGCGCCCGCCTCCTGGACCTGGTGCAGGTCATGGACCGGATCCGGGTCGAGTGCCCCTGGTCGTCCCGGCAGACCCACAAGGGCCTGGCGAAGTACGGCATCGAGGAGGCGTACGAACTCGTCGAGGCGATCGAGGACGGCGACCGGGACGAGCTGCGCGAGGAGCTCGGCGACGTCCTCCTCCAGGTCGTCTTCCACGCCCGTATCGCCGAGGAGGGCCGCGCCGAGGACGACGAGCCGCCCTTCTCGATCGACGACGTGGCCGCCGGCATCGTCACCAAGCTCATCCACCGCCACCCGCACGTGTTCGGCGACGCGACCGCCTCCACTCCCGAGGAGGTCAAGGAGCACTGGCTGCGCACCAAGGCCCAGGAGAAGCGGCGCACCTCCGTCACCGAGGGCATCCCCCTGCACCAGCCGGGCCTGGCGCTCGCCGCCAAGCTGGCCTCCCGCGTCCGCACGGCCGGTCTCGACGTCCCGCTCCCGCGGACCGAGGGCATCGGCTACGAACTGCTGGCCCTGGCGGCCCGCGCAGAGTCGGAGGGCGTGGACCCGGAGTCGGCCCTGCGAGCGGCGGCCCGCACCTACCGCGACGCGGTACGCACAGCCGAAGGCCTGCGGCCGTAGGACCTGCCTTGCGGATCAGGCGCTAGTACCGTTGCCCACAGGGGTGGCTGCTATGCGTGGGGGCTTGCATGGAGCGGGAGTTGGAGTGGCTGGCCGAGGCACTTCTGGAGATGCCGCGGCACGAGCGGCAGACTTTCGTCCATGGGTATGCGGACCTCGACTCGCTCCGTAGCCATCTGCGCGTCCTGCGCGAGCAGAGCCCTGAGATCTACGAGGATCTCCTCGCCCGGGTGAGGGCACAGGCCGCGCCCCGCCGGGGCTTCGGCATCCGTGACGCCTTCGCGACCCCGGGCCGCTCCACTCCCGCCGCTCCGGCCACCAGGGGTGCCCCGGTCGCCAGGGGTGCCAAAGGCGCCAAGGGCAGGGGCGCCGTCGGCGGCGGCACGCCCCCCGGTTCTGTCGCCTCGGCGGCCCCCGCCGCAACGCCCGATGCCGGCCGGGACCAGACCGTGCACCATACGGCCGGCGACCATGTCGACTTCGGTCAGGCCACCTTTCACCAGGGGGTGGTCGGCGTGCAGTACAACTACGGGACGGTGCTCGCGACCGCCGAGTGGCGGCCCGTGGGTGAGGTCGATCCGGTCGAGTTCGGTGTGCGCCCTACCCGGCACGTGCCCGGACTGCCGGACGTGCCGCCGTATGTTCCCCGCGACTGTGACGGAGAACTGCGTGGTCTGCTCGCCCATGCGGGCCTGGTCCTGATCCTGGGCGAGCCGTACGCGGGCAGGTCCTACACCGCGTGGAACGGTGTGCGGTCGCTGGCGGGCCACCGGCTGTACGCGCCCGCGCCCGGCGAGGAACTGCGCCGGCTGCTCGGCGCGATCAAGGGCAGACCCGGGCGGTACGTCGTCTGGCTCGACGAACTCGCCGATCACCTGCAGCCGGGCGGCCTGGACCGACGGCTGCTGGGCCTGCTCACCAGTCTGGGCGTGGTCGTGCTGGGCACGATGAGCGCCGACGAGTACTACCGGCGCCGCTCCGCGCCCGGCGCGAACGTGGTGGCCATGGCACGCAAGGTGGAACTCCCGCGTGAGTGGAGCGCGGCGGAGCTGCGTCGGCTGGCCGAGGACACGGACGACCCGCGTGCCTATCCGGCCTTCATGTGGAGCGGCCGGGAAGGTGCCGCCCCCTACTTCGCGATCGGGCATCTCCTGTTCGACGAGTGGCAGCGCAGCGGGACCCAAGTCGAGCATCCACATGGCCAGTTGCTCGTCCAGGTGGCCGTCGACCTCACGCGGTGCGGTGTCAGGGAGGCCGTGCCGACCGCTCTGCTCCGGGCGGTCGAGGACGCCTATCCCACGGAGGCGCGGAAGCGGGAGTCGTTCGAGGACGCGTTGGCCTGGGCGACGGCCCCGCTCTTCGGGGTCTCGGGACTGCTCGTGGCGGGGGAGCGGCCCGGCACCTGGCGGGCGTACGGGGCGCTCGTGGCCGAGGCGCTGGGGTCGGGAGACCTGCCGACGGTCCCCGACAACATGTGGCGGATCCTGCTCGACGAGTCGAGGCGCTGGGCCTCGAGCCGCCGCGAAGCCGTGCTGGACGCGGCACGTGCCGCGCTGCGTCCGCGGGTCGAGGCGGGCGACTTCCCGATCATGGTGATGTTCGCGGCGCACACCGAGGGCGAGGAGCACGAGGACTGGTTGCGCAGGGCCGCTGACCTCGGCCACACCCCGTCGGCCGTACGGCTGGCGGAACTGCTCCTGGAGAGCGGCGACGAGGAAGGGGCCGTTCCGTATCTGGAGGCGGCCGCGGGGCACGGCGACGTGCTCGCCCTTCGCCACCTCGGCCTGATCCACCGCAACCACGCCGCGTACTGGCTGAGCCGGGCCGTCCAGGCCGGGGACGGTCCCGCCGCGCAGGTCTTGGACGGTCCCCTGGGAGACAGCCGTGCCGTGCGGCGGGGCGGGCCAGCTACCGTCAGGGAGTGACCAACCAGCCCCACCCCCCGCCCCCCGCCCCCGAGCTCTTCACCTGGGAGTTCGCCGCCGATCCGTATCCGGCCTACGCCTGGCTGCGCGAGCACGCCCCCGTGCACCGGACGAAACTGCCCAGCGGGGTCGAGGCCTGGCTGGTCACCCGGTACGCCGACGCCAAGCAGGCCCTCGCCGACCAGCGGCTGAGCAAGAACCCGGCGCACCACGACGAGCCCGCGCACGCCAAGGGGAAGACCGGCATCCCCGGGGAGCGCAAGGCCGAGCTGATGACCCACCTGCTCAACATCGACCCGCCGGACCACACCAGGCTCCGGCGGCTGGTCAGCAAGGCGTTCACGCCGGGCCGGGTCGCGGAGTTCGCGCCGCGGGTGCAGGAGCTGACCGACCGGCTCATCGACGGGTTCGCCGGGCACGGCTCCGCCGACCTCATCCACGAGTTCGCCTTCCCGCTGCCCATCTACGCCATCTGCGACCTGCTCGGCGTCCCGCGCGAGGACCAGGACGACTTCCGCGACTGGGCGGGCATGATGATCCGGCACGGGGGAGGCCCGCGGGGCGGGGTCGCGCGGTCGGTGAAGAAGATGCGCGGCTATCTCGCCGAGCTCATCCACCGCAAACGGGAGGCGTTGTCGGACACCGCCGCGCCCGGCGAGGACCTCATCTCCGGTCTCATCCGCGCCTCCGACCACGGCGAGCACCTCACCGAGAACGAGGCCGCCGCGATGGCCTTCATCCTGCTGTTCGCCGGTTTCGAGACGACCGTCAACCTCATCGGCAACGGCTTGTACGCCCTGCTGACCCACCCCGACCAGCGCGCCCGCCTCCAGTCGTCCCTGGCAGCCGGCGAACACGGCCTGCTGGCCACCGGCGTCGAGGAACTCCTGCGCTACGACGGCCCCGTGGAGCTGGCCACCTGGCGGTTCGCCACCAGGCCGCTGAGCATCGGCGGGCAGGACATCGCGGCCGGCGACCCCGTCCTCGTCGTCCTCGCGGCCGCGGACCGGGATCCGGAGCGGTTCGCCGATCCGGACGTGCTGGACCTCTCCCGCCGCGACAACCAGCACCTCGGATACGGCCACGGCATCCACTACTGCCTGGGCGCGCCGCTGGCCCGGCTGGAGGGGCGGACCGCGCTCGCCACGCTCCTCACCCGGCTCCCCGATCTGCGGCTCGGGGCGGATCCGGCCGAGCTGAGATGGCGTGGCGGGCTCATCATGCGTGGACTGCGGACCCTGCCCGTGGAGTTCACCGCGGAGTCCTCCGCGCAAAGATGACACGCGTTCAACAATGTGATCTTCACGTGATCTACGCGGCATTAACTTGTGACAAGTGATCGTCTGCCGATACGTTCAGCCATCAGCACGGCCCTCAGCCTCACTCACCGTGCCGCTCACCTCTGTCGCGCGAAAGGTCTCCGCATGCTCTCCGGGAACGGTCGTCATCGTCGCCCCCGTCAGGCTCCGGCCCTGCTCGTCGCGGCCGGAGTGACCGGCTCCGCCATCGCCATCCCGCTCCTCGCCGCCACCGGCGCGAGCGCGGCGGAGAGCAGCACCTGGGATCAGGTCGCGCAGTGCGAGACCGGCGGCTCCTGGAGCGCCGACACCGGCAACGGGTACTACGGCGGCCTTCACCTCAGCCAGGACGACTGGGAGCGGTACGGCGGTCTCGACTACGCCTCCAGAGCCGACCTGGCCAGCCGTTCCCAGCAGATAGCCGTCGCCGAGAAGGTCCTCGCCGACCAGGGTGTCGAGGCCTGGTCCACGTGCGGACTGCTCTCGGGGCTGGCCAAGGACTCCGTGTCGGCGAACATCGACACGGGTGTACTGGGCGACTCCTCGGGCGGATCGTCCGACTCCTCCGATTCGCCCTCACTGTCCGACTCGCTCGGTCTGTCCGGCTCTTCCGGCGAGGCGTCCGGCGGCCCGTCGGCCCAGCCTTCCGGTGAGGCCACCGGCGTTCCCTCGATCCTGCCTTCCGGTGAACCGTCCTCTTCCACTCCCTCTTCGGGTGCGACGGGAGCTGCCGGGTCCGATGGGGCGTCTGACTCCGGTGCGGATGACGCGGGACGCGGTGCCGGTTCGTCCACGGACGGGGCCAGGGGCGGCGACTCGGACAACTCCCGGCAGGCCATCGGTTCTTCGGGCCTCGTCGACACGGGCGCGCTGAGCGTCGACACTGGCGCGCCGGCCGCCGATACGGGCGCGCCGGCCGCCGACGCGTCGGGCACCGGCCGCCATCGCGGCGGCAGCGCCGACGAGCAAGCGGCGGACGCGGCCGACGCCTTCTCCTTCGTCGGGCGGCACGCTTCGACCGCCTACGCCACGGCAGGCTCGTAGGCCGACCCTCGTGCCACGCACGGCCGGTGGGCCGACTGCTGGTCAGAGCCGACGAGTCGGTGCCTAAACGGGCGAAAAGCGGCGGGAGTTGACGCCCTGGTTCGCCGTTAAATGTCCGTTTTGGTGAAAGTGTGGGATGAGTCTCAGAGGCCCTGATCGTCTTTGGAATTCGGCGGATCCCGTGTCTACGGTCGTGACCGCTCGCCACCGCGGGCACCGGCTGCCGCAACGCCGAGTCCTGCCAGCGGCCGTCCGGGAACAGTCGTCGCGTCAAGCGCCGTAGGCAGGAGCGGGGGACCCAAGGTAGGTGCCGGGCCCAGCAGTTGAAGCTGGTTCCGGCTCGGGGTGAAGCCGTGTCCCGTGAGGGACGCGGCCGGGCAACTCAACCGGCTCGAACCCGACAGCTCACCTCGCAGGCGTCGGTGAGGGGATCAAGCATGCTGTTTTCCGGCAAGGGCAAGCACCGTCGTCCGTCCAAGGCCACCCGGGTCGCCGCGCTGGCCGGTGTCACCGGTGTAGCCGTCGCCGCTCCGCTGATGGCGGTCGGCAGCGCCTCCGCCGCCACCGCCTCCCAGTGGGACGCCGTGGCCCAGTGCGAGTCCGGCGGCAACTGGTCCATCAACACCGGTAACGGCTACTACGGCGGCGTGCAGTTCTCCGCCTCCACCTGGGCCGCCTACGGCGGCACGCAGTACGCGGCCACCGCCGACAAGGCCTCCAAGGCCCAGCAGATCACCGTCGCCGAGAAGGTCCTCGCCGCGCAGGGCAAGGGCGCCTGGCCGACCTGCGGCAAGGGTCTGTCCGGTGCCGCCTACACCGGCGGCTCCGCCGGTACGCCGAGCAAGCCCGCCAAGACCACCACCCGCTCCACCGACAAGCAGGCCGCCTCCCGCTCCGCCGCGCGCCCGGCCGCCCCGAAGACCGTCACCACCCCGACCGGCAAGAAGGTCAAGAAGGGTGACGGCGAGTACAAGGTCGTCAAGGGCGACACCCTCAGCGCCATCGCCGTGAAGCACCAGGTGAAGGGCGGCTGGCCGGCGCTGTTCAAGCTGAACAAGGGCATCGTCGCCGACGCCGACTTCATCTACCCGGGTCAGCAGCTGCACCTGAAGTGACGCCCGGCTCGTAGCTGAACCGCGGCGCTCCCCTGTCCGTGTCTCCCATTAGTGGAGGCTCTCTGAAGGCCGCCCCCGTCCCCACGGGCTCCCCGCTCCGGTGCGTGTTCCCCCGTACGCACCGGAGCGGGGATTTTTGTGAACCGGCTTTGTTCCGTTCGGAAACAATTTACTCTCGGTTCCGCGCTCGGGGCGGTCGGAGGCTGGCCGATCGCCCGGAGACGGTTAGGCTCAGTCCCGCGGGGCCACCACAGGCCCGCGCCCGACCGGGCCTACGGCCCGGCGTAGCTCGCGTCACATCCCAGAAGGAGATGCTCGTGCCGTCCATCGACGTCGTCGTAGCCCGGGAAATCCTGGACTCCCGAGGCAACCCCACGGTCGAGGTCGAGGTCGGCCTCGACGACGGCAGCACGGGTCGTGCCGCCGTTCCGTCCGGCGCCTCCACGGGTGCCTTCGAGGCCATCGAGCTCCGTGACGGTGACCCCAACCGTTACCAGGGCAAGGGTGTCGAGAAGGCCGTCCTCGCCGTCATCGAGCAGATCGGCCCGGAGCTCGTCGGTTACGACGCCACCGAGCAGCGCCTGATCGACCAGGCGATGTTCGACCTGGACGCCACCGACAACAAGGGCTCGCTGGGCGCCAACGCCATCCTCGGCGTCTCCCTCGCCGTCGCGCACGCCGCCTCCGAGGCCAGCGACCTGCCGCTGTTCCGTTACCTGGGCGGCCCGAACGCGCACCTGCTGCCCGTTCCGATGATGAACATCCTGAACGGCGGCTCGCACGCCGACTCCAACGTGGACATCCAGGAGTTCATGATCGCCCCGATCGGCGCGGAGTCGTTCTCCGAGGCGCTGCGCTGGGGCGCCGAGGTCTACCACACCCTCAAGAAGGTGCTGAAGACCAGGGGTCTGTCGACCGGTCTCGGCGACGAGGGCGGCTTCGCCCCGAACCTGGACTCCAACCGCGCCGCCCTCGACCTCATCGTCGAGGCCATCAAGCAGGCCGGTTACGTCCCCGGCGAGCAGATCGCGCTCGCGCTCGACGTCGCCGCGTCCGAGTTCTACAAGGACGGCAAGTACGAGTTCGAGGGCAAGTCCCGCTCGGCCGCCGAGATGACCGAGTACTACGAGGAGCTCGTCTCCGCGTACCCGCTCGTCTCCATCGAGGACCCGCTGTACGAGGACGACTGGGCCGGCTGGAAGGTCATCACCGACAAGCTGGGCGACAAGGTCCAGATCGTCGGCGACGACCTCTTCGTCACCAACCCGGAGCGCCTGGCCCGCGGCATCGAGGAGGGCTCCGCGAACGCCCTGCTCGTCAAGGTGAACCAGATCGGTTCGCTGACCGAGACCCTGGACGCCGTCGAGATGGCCCAGCGCAACGGCTTCAAGTGCATGATGTCGCACCGCTCCGGCGAGACCGAGGACGTCACCATCGCCGACCTCGCGGTCGCCGTGAACTGCGGTCAGATCAAGACCGGCGCCCCGGCCCGCTCGGACCGCGTCGCCAAGTACAACCAGCTGCTGCGCATCGAGGAGATCCTCGACGACGCCGCGGTGTACGCCGGCCGCAGCGCCTTCCCGCGCTTCAAGGGCTGAGCCGTACAGGGTCAAGCCTGAGCCAGTCGTACGTACGTCCCCGTACTCGGTCCCGTACCGTGTCCGGGGACGTACGCGCGTGTGACGGGTGTGAAGGGGAGGCGGAGAGCCAGATGGCCGTGAAGGACCGGGACCGTTTCTCCACCACGACCAGGCTGCGGCTGCTCGGCGAGCAGACGGCGGCGCGGGTCTACCGCTCCCAGACCAGACGCCAGGCCCGCCGCTCCCGGCTCACCGGCCGGGCCGCGCTGCTCGCCCTCGTCCTGTGCTCGCTGATCGTGGCCCTCGCCTATCCCATAAGGCAGTACGTCTCCCAGCGCGCCGAGATCGCCGACATGAAGCGTCGGCAGCAGCAGGCCAGCGAGCGCGTGGAGCAACTGCGCGACCTCAAGGCACGCTGGCAGGACGACGCGTACGCCGAGCAGCAGATCCGGCAGCGGCTGCACTACGTGATGCCCGGGGAGACCGGCTACGTGGTGATCGACCCGGACGCGGTCAAGCAGTCGCGCGCCCCCCTGGGAGCGGCCCACCGCCCCTGGTACTCGAACGTCTGGGACGGAGTCGACAAGTCCGACGCCTCCGACCAGTGAACGGATAGAAAAGACAGGCATGGAAACGCCCCCGCCGCCCACCCCGCGCACCGAGCCCACCGACGCGGACGTCGAGGCCTTCAAGCAGCAGCTCGGGCGGCCGCCGCGCGGGCTGCGCGCCATCGCGCACCGGTGCCCGTGCGGACAGCCGGACGTCGTCGAGACGGCGCCCCGCCTGCCCGACGGCACGCCCTTCCCGACGCTGTACTACCTGACGTGCCCCAAGGCCTCCGGGGCGATCGGCACGCTGGAGGCGAACGGCGTGATGAAGGAGATGACGGCCCGGCTGGAGACCGACCCGGAGCTGGCCGACGCGTACCGTGCGGCGCACGAGGACTACATCCGCCGGCGGGACGAGATCGAGGAGCTGACGGGCTTCCCGAGCGCCGGCGGGATGCCGGACCGGGTGAAGTGCCTGCATGTGCTGGTCGCGCACTCGCTGGCGGCCGGACCGGGCGTGAACCCGCTCGGCGACGAGGCGCTCGCGATGCTGCCGCAGTGGTGGAGCAAGGGTGCCTGTGTGACCCCGGCCGTGCCGCCGTCCGGCGCGGGACGGCAGGTCGAGACGAGCGGCGAGGGCGCCGACGCCGGCCACTTCGCGTTCAGGGCCGCCGAGGGTGCCGAGTCCGCGAAGCCCGCCGACTCCGTCGAGCCTGCCCGGTCCGCCGAGTCCGGGGAGGCCGACCAGTGACCCGGGTGGCCGCAGTCGACTGCGGTACGAACTCCATCCGGCTCCTCGTGGCCGACGCCGACCCGGAGACGGGCGAACTCGTCGACCTGGACCGGCGGATGACCATCGTCCGGCTCGGCCAGGGCGTGGACCGCACCGGCCGGCTGGCCCCCGAGGCGCTGGAGCGCACCTTCGCCGCCTGTCGCGCGTACGCGGAGGTCGTCAAGGAGCACGGCGCCGAGCGCCTCCGCTTCGTCGCCACCTCCGCCTCCCGGGACGCCGAGAACCGCGACGACTTCGTGCGCGGGGTGCTGGACATCCTCGGTGTCGAGCCGGAGGTCATCTCCGGCGACCAGGAGGCCGAGTTCTCCTTCACCGGCGCCACCCGCGAACTGACCGGGCGCGACGACCTCGCCCGGCCCTACCTGGTCGTGGACATCGGCGGCGGCTCCACCGAGTTCGTCGTCGGCGACGCCACGGTGCGCGCCGCACGCTCGGTCGACATCGGCTGCGTACGGATGACCGAGCGGCACCTGGTCCGGGACGGGGTCGTCACCGACCCGCCCACCGAGGAGCAGATCGCGGCCATGCGCGCCGACATCGAGGCGGCCCTCGACCTCGCGGAGCAGACGGTCCCGCTGCGGGAGGCGCACACCCTGGTCGGCCTGGCCGGCTCCGTCACCACCGTGTCGGCGATCGCGCAGGAACTGCCCGCGTACGACTCGGTCGCCATCCACCACTCCCGGGTCTCCCGCGACCGGGTCCGCGAGATCACCGAGTGGCTGCTGAGCTCCACCCACGCCGAGCGCGCGGCGATCCCCTCGATGCACCCGGGCCGGGTGGACGTGATCGGGGCGGGCGCCCTCGTGCTGCTCTCGATCATGGAGCGGATCGGGGCCGAGGAGGTCGTGGTGAGCGAGCACGACATCCTCGACGGGATCGCCTGGTCGGTGGCGTAGCCGGGTTCCGGACCTGCTCGGCGGCCCTCCGCTGAGCAGGCCGAATGACGTATGAGCGGGTCCTGGGTGTCGTGTGACCCGCCTGGGCGACACCTCGCCGCAAAAGTTCGTGAAGTTCTTCACAAGGAATTGGGCCGTGCCGGTGGATCCAGGGCCCCCGGTTGGCCCTTTCGGGGGCTCAACGGCCCGGTGAGCCTGCTCAGCGGAGCGTGTCGGGGGTGTTTCGCCAGGGTGTCGAACGTGTCTCCCGCGGGGGGCTCGCGAGGTGTCCGAACACCCGGAGCCGCAGCTCACACGGCATTGACAACGGCTCATCCCGGACACCGGTTCCCGGTCGCCGCCATGATCTGGATCACGCGAGTCGCGGAGAATAGCACACCCCCCGCCGAAGCTTGTGAAGGGGCGCACGAGCGACCCCCCTGGGGCGGGTGGATACTCGATCCCATGAGCACCACGGAGCGTCCCAGGATCCTCGTAGTAGGCGGTGGGTACGTAGGCCTGTACGCAGCTCGGCGCATTCTCAAGAAGATGCGCTACGGCGAGGCGACCGTCACGGTCGTCGACCCCCGGTCGTACATGACCTACCAGCCCTTCCTCCCCGAAACCGCCGCCGGCAGCATCTCCCCGCGCCACGTCGTCGTCCCGTTGCGACGCGTGCTGCCCAAGGCGGAGGTTCTCACCGGTCGGGTCACCACCATCGACCAGGACCGCAAGGTCGCCACGATCGCCCCGCTGGTCGGCGAGGCGTACGAGCTGCCCTTCGACTACCTGGTCGTCGCGCTCGGCGCGGTCTCCCGCACCTTCCCGATCCCCGGCCTCGCCGAACAGGGCATCGGCATGAAGGGCATCGAGGAGGCCATCGGCCTGCGCAACCACGTCCTCGAGCAGCTCGACAAGGCCGACTCCACCACCGACGAGGAGATCCGCCGCAAGGCGCTCACCTTCGTCTTCATCGGCGGCGGTTTCGCCGGTGCGGAGACCATCGGTGAGGTCGAGGACATGGCCCGGGACGCGGCCAAGTACTACAAGAACGTGTCCCGTGAGGACATGCGCTTCATCCTGGTCGACGCCGCCGACAAGATCCTTCCCGAGGTCGGCCCCAAGCTCGGCCAGTACGGCAAGGAGCACCTGGAGAGCCGCGGGGTCGAGATCTACCTCTCCACCTCGATGGACTCCTGCGTCGACGGTCACGTGGTGCTGAAGAACGGCCTCGAGGTCGACTCCAACACGATCGTGTGGACGGCCGGCGTCAAGCCGAACCCGGTCCTGTCCCGCTACGGCCTGCCGCTGGGTCCCCGCGGTCACGTCGACTGCGCGCCGACCCTCCAGGTCCAGGGCACGGACTACATCTGGGCCGCGGGCGACAACGCCCAGGTGCCGGATGTCGCCGCCCGCAAGGCCGGTGTGGAGAACGCCTGGTGCCCGCCGAACGCCCAGCACGCGCTGCGTCAGGCGAAGGTCCTCGGCGACAACGTGGTCTCCGGCATGCGGGGCTTCCCGCAGGCGGAGTACTCGCACTCCAACAAGGGTGCGGTGGCGGGCCTCGGCCTGCACAAGGGCGTCGCGATGATCGTCATGGGCAAGATGAAGATCAAGGTCAAGGGCCGTCTCGCCTGGTACATGCACCGTGGCTACCACGGTCTGGCCATGCCGACCTGGAACCGCAAGATCCGGGTCTTCGCCGACTGGACGCTCGCCATGTTCCTCAAGCGTGAGGTCGTCGCGCTCGGCGCGCTGGAGACGCCGCGCGAGGAGTTCTACGAGGCCGCCAAGCCGGCCCCGGTCGCCGCCGCGCCGAAGGCCGCGCAGGCCGAGAAGGCGGGGAAGACCGAGGCGAAGGCCAAGGCCTCCTGACCTACGGTCACTGAACCACCCCGAAGGGGCCGTCCGCCATCCGTGGTGCGGGCGGCCCCTTCGGCGTCCGCTCACGCGCCCGCTCGGGCGCCCGCTTCGAGGTCTCCGAACGCGGCTGGAACCGGACGTTATTGATGTTGGCTACATCTATTTTGCCTGTTTGTAACTCCAATGCGGGACTGCGCCGCGGGCACGCTGATGTTTACGTGGTGTCCGGACATCCGGGATCGGCTCTCACGGAGGTGTGCGCCATGGCTGACGCCGCGCTGCGGCTCAAGGGCTTCGTCGAACAGTTGCTGGGGGAACCTCTCCCGATGCGCATTCGCGCCTGGGACGGTTCGCAGGCGGGTCCGCCGGGCGCCCCGACGCTGGTCGTGCGCAACCGGCGCGCGCTGCGCCGACTGCTCTGGAAACCTGGCGAGTTGGGCCTGGCCCGGGCCTGGGTCGCCGGGGACCTCGACGTCGAGGGCGACCTGTACACCGCGCTGGACGCGCTCTCCGGCCTGTTCTGGGAGCGCGGCGAGGACGCCAGGACCCTCGCCCAGGCCCTGCGCGAGCCCCAGGTGCGCGCCGCGGTGCGCGGCCTGGTCAAGCTGGCCGGCCCCGCGCTGCCGCCCGCCCCGCCCCGCGAGGAGGTCCGCAGACCCCGCGGCCGTCTGCATCTGCACACCCGGCGCACCGACCGGCACGCCATCAGCCACCACTACGACGTCGGCAACGACTTCTACGAGACCGTCCTCGGCCCGTCGATGGTCTACTCCTGCGCGTACTGGGAGTCCTCCGCACCGGACACCACCCTCGAGGACGCCCAGCGCGACAAGCTCGAACTCGTCTGCCGCAAGCTCGGGCTGAGCGCCGGTCAGCGGCTGCTCGACGTCGGCTGCGGCTGGGGCTCCATGGCCGTCCACGCGGCCCGCGAGCACGGCGTGAGCGTCGTCGGCATCACCCTCTCCCAGGAACAGGCCGCCTACGCCCGCAAGCGCGTCGCCGAGGAGGGCCTGACGGACCGGGTGGAGATCCGTGTCCAGGACTACCGGGACGTCCACGACGGCCCCTACGACGCGATCTCCTCCATCGGCATGGCCGAACACGTCGGGGCCGAGCGCTATCTGGAGTACGCCGAGAACCTGCACGCCCTGCTGAAGCCGGGCGGCCGGCTCCTCAACCACCAGATCGCCCGCCGCCCGCACCGTGACGAGTCGGCTTACGAGGTGGACGAGTTCATCGACGCCTACGTCTTCCCGGACGGCGAACTCGCACCCGTCGGCACCACGGTCACCCAGCTGGAACGGGCCGGCTTCGAGGTGCGCGACGTCGAGTCGATCCGTGAGCACTACGCCCTCACCCTGCGCCGGTGGGTCGCCAACCTGGAGGCCGACTGGCCCCGGGCCGTGCGGCTCACCGGACCGGGACGCGCCCGCGTCTGGCGCCTGTACATGGCGGCCTCCGCGGTGTCCTTCGAACGCAACCGCATCGGCGTCAACCAGGTCCTGGCGGTCCGCACCCCCGGGTCGGGCGTCTCCGGGATGCCGCTCAGGGCCCGCGTCTGGAACTGACCGCACGACGTGAGGGGCCCCGTTCCGCACCGGAACGGGGCCCCTCCCACACGTACGGCGTACCGCTACTCCGACTTGATCGCCGCCAGCATGTTCAGGCGGGCCGCCCGCCGGGCCGGCCACAGCGCCGCCAGCACGCCGACCGTCGCGGCCAGCAGCAGGAACACCGCCATCCTCGCCCACGGCAGGACCAGCTCGTACGTCGCCATCCTCGTGCCCAGCAGCTCACCGGCCGCCCAGCCGAAGAACACGCCCAGACCGATGCCGAGCACGCCGCCGAAGAGCGAGATGACCAGCGACTCCAGCCGGACCATCCGCTTGATGTTCCTGCGGTCGAGGCCGATCGCGCGGAGCATCCCGATCTCCTGGGAGCGCTCGAAGACCGACATGGCCAGGGTGTTGATGACACCGAGGACGGCGACGATCACCGCCATGGCGAGCAGGCCGTAGAGCATGTTCAGCATCAGCGTGAACATCTGCGCGATGTCCTCGGAGATGTCCTTCTTGCTCTGCACCTTGATGGCCGGGTTGGAGCCGAGGGCCTTCTCCAGCCGGTCCTTGGCCGCGTCGGACGCGCCGTCGGACGTCTTCACCATGACCTGCATGTCGGTCGGGTCCGACTGGTGCGGGGCGAGCGCGGCGTTGTCGAGCATGATGCCGCGCATCATCTCGTTGGCCTGGTAGACCCCGGCGACGCTCAGCCGCTGCTTCTTGCCGTCCTCGTATCCGACGGTGAAGTCCGAGCCGGCCTTCCAGTGGTGCGACCTGGCCGTGTCGTCGTCGACCACGACCCGCGTACCGCCGACCTCGAACGCGCCGCTGTCCAGCGTCAGCGCGGTCAGCCTGCCGATGGCGGAGCCGTCGACGCCGGTCAGGTACTCGGTCCGGCCCTCGACGCGCGCGGGCGCGTTGCGCAGCGGGCTGGTGGCGGTCACCCCGTCGGTGGCCTTCAGCTTCTTGCCGACGTCCGGGGAGAGGGAGTTGCCGTTCGCCATCGACACCACGTAGTCGGCCCTGATCGCGGACGACGCCATCTTGTCGATCGCGTGCTGGAGGCTTCCCGCCATCACCGTCATCCCGGTGATGAGGGTCAGTCCGATCATCAGCGCGGAGGCCGTGGCCGCCGTACGGCGGGGGTTGCGCACCGAGTTCTGGCGGGCCAGCTTGCCCGCCACACCGAACGCGCGCAGCACCGGGGCCGTGGCCGCGATCAGCGGCCGGGACAGCAGCGGGGTCAGGATGAACACGCCGATGATGAGCAGCACCGCGCCCAGACCCATCGGGGCCTGCCCGTCCGAGCCGTCCATCGTGGTGGCCGCGAGGACCACCGCGACGCCCGCGGCCGAGAACAGCGCGCCGATCGTGTTGCGCAGCACCAGCGACCTGGTGCTCGCCTTCGCGTGCACGCTGCTCATCGCGGCGACCGGCGGGATCTTCGCGGCCCGGCGGCCCGGCAGCCATGCGGCGAGCACGGTGATGACGACGCCGACCCCGAGGGCCGCGGCCACCGTGCCGGGGGAGACGACCAGCGGCCCGTCGGGGACGGCCGCGTCGAGCGTGCCCATCAGCGACCGCAGCCCGGCTCCGATGCCGATGCCCGCGACCAGCCCGGTGACCCCGGCCACCGTGCCGACCACGAACGCCTCGATCAGCACGGACCGGGTGACCTGGCGGCGGGAGGCGCCCACGGCGCGCAGCAGGGCCAGTTCCCTGGTGCGCTGGGCGACCAGCATGGTGAAGGTGTTGGCGATGATGAAGGTGCCGACGAACAGCGCGATCCCGGCGAAGACCAGCAGCCCCTGCTTCAGCCCGCTCATCGACGAGGCGATCATCTCGGCCTGGTCGTCGGCGAGCTGCCGGCCGGTGGTGGTCTCGGTGCTGTCCGCGGGCAGCGCCTTGTCCAGCTCGGCCTTCAGCGCCGCCTGGCTGACGCCCGTCTTCGCCGTCACGTCGATCTCGTCGTACGTGCCGGTCTCGCCGAACAGCCGCTGGGCGGTCGCCGTGTCGAAGAGGGCGAGGCTGCCGCCCGCGGCGACGTTGCCGTCGTCGGTGGTGAAGATGCCGGTGACGGTCGGGTTCAGCACCGGGCCGTCGACCGAGAGGCGCACGGTGTCGCCGACCTGGTAGCCGGCGCGCTTCGCGGTCGCGGAGTCGATGAGGACCTCGCCCTCGCCCTTCGGGGCGTGGCCGCCGACCAGCGGGTACCGGACGTCCTTCGGACCCCAGTAGTTGCCGCCCTGCGACTGGAAGCCGCCGCCGATGAGCTTGCCGTCCTTGTCGGCGAGGGCGGTGAAGCCGTTGACGACACCGACGGCGGACGCGGCGCCCGGAACCCGCGCGCTCCTGTCGAGCAGCGCCTGCGTCAGCTCGGGCGTCTTGCTCGGCGTGTCGCCCTTGTCCTCCTGGCTCTCCGACCTTACGGCCACGTCGACCTGGTCGAAGCCCTTGGCGGAGCTCTTCTGGTAGGCGTCCGAGATGGTGTTGGTGAAGACCAGGGTTCCCGACACGAACGCCACGCCGAGCATCACGGCGAGCACGGTCATGAGGAGCCGGGCCTTGTGCGCGAGTACGTTGCGCAAGGCGGTACGGAACATGGGTTGTCTCAGTCCAGGTGTACGAGGGTGAGGGAGCGTCGGGAGGCCGCGGCGGATGTCAGCTCGCGTGGCCCTTGGCGTCGAAGCCGGGGCTCTGGGGGTTCCCCCCGGGAAGATTCCGCATGCGGTCGAGCACCGAGTCCGCCGTGGGCTCGTACACCTCGTCGACGATCCGGCCGTCCGCCAGGAACACCACCCGGTCCGCGTACGCCGCGGCCACCGGGTCGTGGGTCACCATCACCACGGTCTGGCCCAGTTCCCGCACCGAGTTGCGCAGGAAGCCCAGCACCTCGGCGCCGGATCGTGAGTCGAGGTTTCCGGTCGGCTCGTCGCCGAAGATGATGTCCGGCCGGGAGGCCAGCGCGCGGGCCACGGCGACCCGCTGCTGCTGTCCGCCGGAGAGCTGCGAGGGCCGGTGGCCGAGCCGGTCGGCGAGTCCCACCATCCGGATCACGGTGTCCAGCCACGCCGTGTCCGGCTTGCGGCCGGCGATGTCCATCGGGAGGGTGATGTTCTCCAGGGCCGTCAGCGTCGGCAGCAGGTTGAACGCCTGGAAGATGAAGCCGATCTTGTCCCGGCGCAGCTTGGTGAGCTTCTTGTCCTTCAGCGAGCCCAGCTCGGTCTCGCCGATGCGCACGGAGCCGCTGCTGAAGGTGTCGAGGCCGGCCACGCAGTGCATCAGCGTGGACTTGCCGGAGCCGGAAGGGCCCATGATCGCGGTGAACTCGGCCTGCCGGAAGTCGACGGATACCCGGTCGAGAGCGACCACCTGGGTCTCGCCCTGTCCGTAGATCTTCGACAGCTCCGTGGCGCGCGCGGCCACGGTGGTGGTCCGGCCGGCGACGGGTGTGGTGGTCACGGGAAGGCGCTCCTCGCGGGACGACGATGTTTCTCGGGGACGTGGACCATCGTCGCGTCCGCCGGTCGTCGTGTAGTCAGCCGCTGTTCCGGTTCCGGAGGGAGACTTCGGACGGACCGTGCCGCGCTGTGTCATACCTGGGGATGACGGGCGACCCTGACAGCGCCGGGTGTGAATAACAGGTGGGGCACCCTCGTTCTGGCGGTGAAATTCCGTCATTCCGCATACGGGCTCACTTGGCCCACGCCACGCTATTGGCAAGTGCGGATGGCGTGTTCCGTGTGCTGATGCACCCTCAGACGTCAATAAAATAAGACAACATCGGTCCGCCCGCCCGCTGTTCGAGGGATGCGTCCCGATAGGCTCGGGGCCTCGACGCGGAGCCATGGCCTGCCCGGATGGTGGAATGCAGACACGGCGAGCTTAAACCTCGCTGCCCCTCGCGGGCGTACCGGTTCGAGTCCGGTTCCGGGCACTTCCGCAGTCACGGTCAGTGAACCGCGGGAACGGCCTGTCGTCGCGGCCTCGGCCGCGGAGGGCCGCCGCGCGGCGGCGCGGCGACCCTCTTCCTGTCACTTCCCGCGGTCCTTCGCCGCTTCCACACCGTCGGCGCGTCAGCGGACGATGATCACCACGGGGGTGCTGCCGTACCCGTAAGCGGCGCTGTAGGGGTAGTAGCCGACGTTGCCGAAGCCGTTGCCGAAGCCGTTTCCGAAGCCGTACCCCCCGAAGCCGTACCCGCAGAACGGGTTGAAGCCGCTGTTGAAGCCGACTCCGAATCCGCAGCCGCCGCCGCCGCCGTTCGTCTGGATGTTGTGTGACAGCGAGCTGACGCCGTCCGGGGCCGTCGCGGCCGAGGCCGGGCTTGCGGCCGCTCCCACTCCCGCGATCGCGCCGCCGGTGAGAAGGGCGGTAGCCAGAATTCGTATGACCGGGTTCCTGCGCATATGAGAGTCTCCTTAGCCCCGAGGTGTTCACACCCCTCCGGTCTCTCCCCTCGCACCAGGTAACACCGGATCGACGGAACGTACCATCCGAGCGAGCGCCCACCGGACGGGACCGCAGTCGTCTTCGCAGGTCAGAAACGGTTTTTTGGGTAGCTGATCAAAGCCGCCGTCGCGCGGCCGTTGACACCGGTCGGAGCCGGAGCGCAGACTCACAGCGAAAATAAAGGTGAAGTTAATTTCACCAGACGAACCAGACGAACCAGGCGAACCAGACGAACCAGACGACCAGGCGAAGCGGCCGGACTCTCGAACTCGCGAATCACGGCGATGACGCCCATCCGAAGGGAACGTCCGATGCGCACCACCGTCGGCATCATCGGCGCCGGCCCGGCCGGCCTCCTCCTCGCCCGGCTGCTCCGCAACGCGGGCATCGACGCGGTCGTCCTGGAGAGCCGGGACCGGGCCTACGTCGAACAGCGGCAGCGGGCCGGGATCCTGGAGCAGGGGACGGTGGACGTGCTGCGCGCGGCCGGCGCCGGGCAGCGCCTGGACCGTGAGGGTCTGCGGCACGACGGCATCGAGCTGCGGTTCGCCCGGCGCCGCCACCGCGTCGACTTCCCCGCCCTCACCGGCGGCCGCTCGGTGACGGTGTACGCCCAGACCGAGGTCTGCAAGGACCTCATCGCCCTCCAGATCGAGGAGGGCGGCCCGCTGCTGTTCGAGGCGGAGGCCCTGGCGGTCGACGGGGCCGGCACCGACAGCCCCCGCGTGCGCTTCCGCCGTGACGGGCGCGAAGATGTCCTGGAGTGCGACTACGTCGTCGGCTGCGACGGCTTCTGGGGGATCGCCAGGAAGGCGATACCGGCCGAGACGACCCGCGTCTTCGAACGGACCTACCCCTTCGGCTGGCTCGGCGTCCTCGCCGACGTCGCCCCCTCCCACGACGAGCTGGTCTACGCCCGCCACGACCGCGGCTTCGCCCTGCTGTCGATGCGCTCCCCGACCGTCTCCCGCCTCTACCTCCAGGTGCCCGAGGGGACGGACGCCGAGGCCTGGGCCGACGACGAGATCTGGGCCGAGCTGGAGCGGCGTCTCGAGACCGCCGACGGCTGGAGGCTCGCCCGCGGGCCCATCACGCAGAAGTCGGTCACTCCCATGCGCTCCTACGTCCACGAGCCGATGCGGCACGGCCGTCTCTTCCTCGCCGGGGACGCCGCCCACATCGTGCCGCCGACCGGCGCGAAGGGGCTGAATCTCGCCGTCGGTGACGTGGTCACCTTCGCGCGGGCGCTGACGTACGCGACGGAGACGGGCTCGCCGGAGCTCCTCGACGCCTACTCCGCCACCTGTCTGCGCCGGGTCTGGCAGGCCGAGCGGTTCTCCTACGACATGACCACGATGCTGCACCGGCTCCCCGGCGCCACCCCCTTCGAGGAGCGCCTCCAGCTCGCCCGGCTGGAGCGGATCACCGGCTCGCGCGCGGCGGAGACCGACCTCGCCGAGGGATACACCGGATACCCGTTCGGGTGAACGGATGATCTCCTACCGGTTCCGGACGTGTCGCAGCTTGGTCATGAATGACCCCCCGCACCACTGGGAATCAAGGATCCGCGTAGCGTGTTGCGCAGCACGACGAGGGAAAGATCCTCCCCAAGCACTAGGGTCAATCCTTTGCCTACCTATTACTCTTGAGCCAAGGCCCACGCAGAGTGGCCATGGAGGAGTGAAATGAGGAGCAGAAACCCGGTCTTCTCGCGACGGGGGTTCAGCCGCGACAGCGGCTACGCGGGCTTCAACACCGCGCCGCAGGCCGGGGGACCCGCTGTCGGCACGCATGGGAACCCGTACGCGCAGGGCGGTCCGTACGCCCAGCCGTCCGGCAACCCCTACGCGCAGAACCCGTACGCCCAGCAGGACCTTCAGCACGGCGCGCCGCAGGCCCCGGTCACCACCGCCGGCCGTATGACGATGGACGACGTCGTCCTGCGTACCGCCACCACCCTTGGTCTCCTGATCGTCACGGCCGCGCTCGCCTGGGCGCTGCTGCCGGTCGACGACGCCAACATCAGCCGTTCGTACGGCATCGGTATCGGCGCCGCACTGGTGGCGATGGTGCTGGCGTTCGTGCAGTCGTTCAAGCGCAAGGCCTCGCCGGCCCTCATCCTGACCTACGCGGGTCTCGAGGGTGTCTTCCTCGGCGTCGTCTCCAGCATCGTCGACAACCGCATCGCCAGCGGTGCGGCCATGCAGGCCGTGCTCGGCACGATGGCGGTGTTCGCCGGTGTGCTGATCGCGTACAAGGCCGGCTGGATCCGCGTCAACCGCCGCTTCGTCGGCTTCGTGATGGCGGCCGCGCTCGGCTTCATCCTGCTGATGGCGGTGAACCTGCTGTTCGCGGTCTTCGGCGGCGGTGACGGTCTCGGCTTCCGCAGTGGTCCGCTCGGCATCATCTTCGGTGTCGTCGGCATCATCCTCGGCGCCTGCTTCCTCGCCATCGACTTCAAGCAGGTCGAGGACGGCATCGCGTACGGCGCCCCGCGCGAAGAGGCCTGGCTGGCCGCCTTCGGCATGACGGTGACGCTGGTCTGGATCTACATGGAGTTCCTGCGGATCATCGCGATCCTCAACAGCAACGACTAGATCCTCGACGGCGAAAGCCTGTCGTAGACCTACCGACGAAGGGCCCCGGGCACGCCCGGGGCCCTTCGTCATGCCCTCCGTGTGCGCGCGCCTAGAGCAGTTTGCGCGCTGCCCTCCTCAGGTCGTACTCGTGGACGATCGCCTTGGCGTGGCCGTACGCCAGGTCGTATTCGTGACGCAGCCAGCTGACCTTCTCCTCGAAGCGGAAGAGGGAGGGGCCTTCGTCGACGGTGCGCAGCCAGTCGGAGACTTCACGACCGGTGCAGTGCGGGATGCGGGCGAGCATGTTGCGGTGGGTCTCCTCGGAGAGGACGTGGGACATCGGCGCCTCCGGACGCAATGGGGTGTAAGCCGGTCCTTCACGTCACGGTGCCTGAGCGTTGGCGCGTTGGCAACAGTGCCGGGGCAGCGCGTAGTCTCGCGGCGTGGTTGATACGACGCCTCTGAGCCGTGCGGTGGATCACTTCGCCGATCGTCTGCGGGCCGCCCCCCAGAGCCGGTTGCAGCGCAGTGCCGCCGCGGCGGCACTGGAGTTGGCCCGGGAGTTCGCACGACGGGCCCAACGCGCCGAGGAACCCGGCGTCGAACCACGTGAGATGCCGGACGCCGGGATGTTCGCCGTCGCCGACCAGATCACCGTCGCGGCACACGACCTGGCGGTCGTGCTGCGCAGCGAGGCCGAAGTGGCCGAAGCGGTGGGGCTGGTGGAGGAGGCGCAGACCCGGGCGGGGGTGTGACGCCCACGCGCGTCTAGAGGGACGCGATGACCCGGTCCGCCAGGATGTACACCGTCTCCTCGCCGCAGGCGAAGGTCAGCGTGTACGCGCCCGAGATGCCCGAGCCGCCGAGCAGCACCGGCGTCTCGCCCACGCGCAGGGCGGTGGCCAGGCGTTCCGCGGTCTCGCGGTGGCCCGGGGTCATGCAGAGGGTCGTACCGTCGGCGAAGACGTAGACGTCGAGGGTGCCCAGCGGGCCCGGGCGGACGTCGGTCAGCTCGACGCCACAGGAGGCCAGCTCCTCCAGGGTGGCGACCGTGCGCTCATGGTCGTTCACGACCGGTGACTGGACCGGTACGAAGTCGGGGTGCGAGGGGTGGCGGCGGCGGGCCGCGGCCAGTTCGGGGGAGTCCCCGGCGAACTCGTCGGCGTCGGCGCCCGGCTCGGCCACCGGCTCCAGGTGCTCCATGCCCGCGAAATCGGCCTGGCGGGGCAGGAACAGCTCGGTGTCCGGCAGACCCAGCAGGGAGGGGGCGTCGGAGGCGTCACGGGCCTCCTGGGCGGCCCAGAACGCCCGCGCCTCGGCCAGCTCCCGTTCCCGTTCCTCGGCGAGCGCCTCGGCGACGGCCGAACGTATCTCCTCGGCGTCGACGGCGAGGCGGGCGGCCGGGACCAGACCCCGTGCCGCGGCCGCGTTGTTCTGGGCGAGCTCGGTGTGCAGCGCCGCGACCTGCCGGCGCAGCACCATGAGGGTGCGCAGGACGGCGACGCCCACGGCGCCTGTGGCGGCCGTGGTGAGCAGCAGGGCGATCGGCATGGCGCTCACTGACGTACTCCCGGTTCAAAGTCGACCCCCGACTTCCTACATCAGCTTGAAGGGTGGACCATCCAGCTGTCAGTGCGTAACGTCACGAAACGGACCAGGCTTTGGCCTCGGAGTTTGGTGGTGGAACGGCGCTGACCTGCGTTGATCCCTCCCTCGGGGGAGATAGGTCACATCCTGAGGGAGATTGGATCACAAATCGGCCCAGAACCCTGACGGTTTCCGGGTTCCGGGCCGATGTGTGACGCTGGGTCGAACGGTGACTACTGACGGCTTTTCAGTTGTCGCAGGTGCGTTCGAGGGTGGGTTCGGGTCGTCAGCTGAGGCGCTCGATGACCATGGCCATGCCCTGGCCGCCGCCGACGCACATCGTCTCCAGGCCGAACTGCTTGTCGTGGAACTGGAGGGAGTTGATGAGCGTGCCGGTGATGCGGGCGCCGGTCATGCCGAAGGGGTGGCCCACCGCGATGGCGCCGCCGTTGACGTTCAGCTTGTCGAGGTCGATGCCGAGTTCACGGTAGGACGGGATCACCTGGGCGGCGAACGCCTCGTTGATCTCGACCAGATCGATGTCGTCGATGGTCAGGCCGGCCCGGCGCAGCGCCTGCTGGGAGGCCTCGACCGGGCCGAGGCCCATGATCTCGGGCGACAGGCCCGAGACGCCGGTGGAGACGATGCGGGCCAGCGGGGTCAGGCCGAGCTCGCGGGCCTTGGTGTCGGACATGATGACCACCGCGGCGGCACCGTCGTTCAGCGGGCAGCAGTTGCCGGCGGTGACGAGGCCGTCGGGGCGGAAGACCGGCTTGAGGCCCTGGACGCCTTCGAGGGTGACGCCGGCGCGCGGGCCGTCGTCCTTGCTGACGACCGTGCCGTCGGGGAGGGTCACCGGGGTGATCTCGCGCTCCCAGAAGCCGTTCTTGATGGCTTCCTCGGCGAGGTTCTGCGACCGGACGCCGAACTCGTCCATGTCCTCGCGGGTGACGCCCTTCCAGCGGGCGAGGTTCTCGGCGGTCTGCCCCATCGCCATGTACGCGTCCGGGACGATGCCGTCCTCGCGCGGGTCGTGCCAGGTCGTGCCCTCCTGCTGGGCGACGGCCGCGGTGCGGGCCTCGGCCTCGGCGAAGAAGGGGTTGTGCGTGTCCGGCAGGCTGTCGGAGTTGCCCTTGACGAACCGGGAGACCATCTCGACGCCGGCCGAGATGAAGACGTCGCCCTCACCGGCCTTGATGGCGTGCAGGGCCATGCGGCTCGTCTGCAGGGACGAGGAGCAGTACCGGGTGACGGTGCAGCCGGGGAGGTGGTCCATCCCCATCTGCACGGCGACGATGCGGCCGAGGTTGTTGCCCTGCTCGCCGCCGGGGAGGCCGCAGCCGAGCATCAGGTCGTCGATGTCCCTGGGGTCCAGCTCCGGGACCTTGGCGAGGGCCGTCTGGATGATGGTGGCGGTGAGGTCGTCCGGGCGCAGGTCCTTCAGGGAGCCCTTGAAAGCGCGGCCGATGGGGGAGCGGGCGGTCGAGACGATGACGGCTTCGGGCATCACGGCTCCATTGGCGTACGGGGATGGGCAAAGGCGGACTGTCTCGGAAGTTACCTGTACGTATGGTCTGGGTCACGGGGGAGGGCGTGTGACTCTGGCCGCAGTTTCCAAGCGCTTGCTTTTCCTCGCCCCCGCCGCCCCTTCCCGTCCCGTTCCCAGGGGGCTCCGCCCCCGGACCCCCGCTCCTCGAACGCCGGTGGGGCTGGAAGGTCCGACGCCGGTGGGGGCTGGGTTTCCCGGGGCTGGAGGAGCCGGGACTCCCGAGCCGGTGGGGCTGGGAAGTTCCGACGCTGGTGGGGCTGGAAAGTCCGGCGCCGGAGGGGCTGGAAAGTCCGGCGCCGGAGGGGCTGATTCCGGACTTGGTTCAGCCCGGGGTGTGGATCGGGGTCGGGGACGTTTCCGGGACGCGGCGGCGCCTGCGGCGCTTGAGGAGAGCCCAGGGGCCCCGGGGCCCGGTCGGCATCGCGGCCGTGACCTCGGTGCCCGCCTCGGACGCCGCCTCGGCCGCGGCGCGGGCCACCGGCAGGAAGCCCTCGCGGCGGGACGCGTCGGGACGCTCCTCCTCGGCCGGCCACAGGCCCAGGGTGGCGCAGACCGTCGGCAGGATGGCCATCGCGGCAGTCGCGTACCCCTCCGCGGAGGGGTGGTAGTGGTCGGGGCCGAACAGCTCGCGCGGGTTCGCCGCGAACTCCGGGCCCAGCAGGTCGCCCAGTGACACCGTGCGGCCCCCCTGCTCGACCGCCCCGATCGTCTGCGCGGCCGCCAGCTGCCGGGAGGCCCGCCGGGCCAGCCAGCGCAGCGGCTGCTGCACCGGTTCGATCGTGCCCAGGTCGGGACACGTGGCGACGACGACCTCCGCGCCGGCCGTGCGCAGTCGCCGCACCGCCGAGGAGAGATGCCGCACCGAGCGGGTCGGCGGCATCCGGTGGGTCACGTCGTTCGCGCCGATCATGATCACGCACACGTCGGGGACCTGGGCCGGGTCGGCGAGGGTCAGGGCCACCTGACGGTCGAGGTCGTCCGACTGGGCCCCGGGAAGGGCCACGTTCCGCAGTACCACCGGGCGTTCGGCCACCGCGGAGAGCCCCGAGGCCAGCAGCGCGCCCGGCGTCTGGCCGGCCCGGTGGACGCCCTGGCCCGCGGCCGTGGAGTCACCCAGCATCGTCAGCCGCAGCGGCGGCTCGCCGGGGACGTCGTAGCCATGGCCGTAGCGGCCCTCCGCGCTCGGCACGTGGTTGAGCGAACCGTTGCCCACATGGCGCCGGGCCAGCTGTACTTCCGCCAGCAGCAGACCGACGGCCGCGGCACCTGCCAGACCGATGCCGCCGCCCCCGTACGCGGCGCCCGCCGCGATCCGCCGGGCCACCCGCGCCCTCGACATGCTCGTCATGCGTCGCCGCCACCTCCTCGTAGCCGTACACCCACTCCTTGCCCCGTACAACCCGTCGGCCAATCTCAACCAGGAGTGAACGTCTTCCGCGGGCCGTAGGCTGGCGGAACCACTACGACCACTTCTTTTGCAGCAACCGGAGACAACGGTGCAATTCCACGACTCGATGATCAGCCTCGTCGGCAACACCCCGCTGGTGAGGCTCAACAACGTGACCGCGGGGATCCAGGCGACCGTCCTGGCCAAGGTGGAGTACTTCAACCCGGGCGGATCCGTGAAGGACCGCATCGCCCTGCGCATGATCGAGGCGGCCGAGAAGAGCGGAGAGCTCCTGCCCGGCGGCACCATCGTCGAGCCGACCAGCGGCAACACCGGCGTGGGGCTCGCGATCGTGGCGCAGCAGAAGGGGTACAAGTGCATCTTCGTGTGCCCCGACAAGGTGTCCACGGACAAGATCAACGTGCTGCGCGCGTACGGCGCCGAAGTGGTCGTGTGCCCGACGGCCGTCGACCCCGAGCACCCGGACTCGTACTACAACGTCTCCGACCGGCTGGTGCGCGAGACGCCCGGCGCCTGGAAGCCCGACCAGTACTCCAACCCCAACAACCCGCTCTCCCACTATCACTCGACCGGCCCCGAGCTGTGGGAGCAGACGGAGGGAAGGATCACCCACTTCGTGGCGGGCGTGGGCACCGGCGGCACCATCTCCGGCACCGGGCGCTACCTGAAGGACGCCAGCGACGGCAGGGTCCAGGTCGTCGGCGCCGACCCCGAGGGGTCCGTGTACTCCGGCGGCTCCGGGCGGCCGTACCTCGTCGAGGGCGTCGGTGAGGACTTCTGGCCGACCGCCTACGACCGGACCGTCGCCGACGAGATCGTCCCCGTGTCCGACAAGGACTCCTTCCAGATGACCCGTCGGCTGGCCAAGGAGGAGGGCCTGCTGGTGGGCGGCTCCTGCGGCATGGCCGTCGTCGCCGCGCTGCGCGTCGCCGAGCGGCTCGGCCCGGACGACGTCGTCGTCGTCCTGCTCCCGGACAGCGGGCGCGGCTACCTCAGCAAGATCTTCAACGACGAGTGGATGGCCGACTACGGCTTCCTGGAGGACACCGGACCGAGCGCCCGTGTCGCCGACGTGCTCAGCCACAAGGCGGGCGGCATCATCCCCTCCCTCGTCCACATGCACCCCGACGAGACCGTCGGCGAGGCCATCGAGGTGCTGCGCGAGTACGGCGTCTCGCAGATGCCGATCGTGAAGCCGGGCGCCGGTCACCCGGACGTCATGGCCGCCGAGGTCGTGGGGTCCGTGGTGGAGCGCGAGCTGCTCGACGCCCTGTTCACCCAGCGTGCCTCGCTCGACGACCCGCTGGAGAAGCACATGTCCGCCCCGCTCCCGCAGGTCGGCTCCGGCGAGCCGGTCGGGGACCTGATGTCGGTCCTGGGCCGAGCGGACGCGGCGATCGTGCTCGTCGAGGGCAAGCCGACCGGCGTGGTCAGCCGGCAGGACCTGCTGTCCTTCCTCGCCAAGGGCGCGAAGTAGCGGCGAAGCCCTGGTGAACGGTCCGTGTCCGTGGCGAACTCACGGTGACCTGCGGAAGAGGTGACTTCGCGGAAGTGGTACGAGCGTGTCACGTCCGCGCAGCACCGGCTTAACACGCGTCCGGCACATTGGTGGGTGTCGGCAGGGCGGGAGCGGCTCCCCGCCCCCGCCGGCACCGAAACGGCGTCACGGACCTCCGGAGCGGCTCCCGGACCTCCACCGGCGCCAAGGACGCGCACGCCCGGCCCTGACCCGGCACGCGTCCCTCGCGGGGACCGCCGTCGTCCCGCCCCCCGGCAACGGGGGTGCGGCGGTCCCCGCGCACAGCCTTTTCCCCGCCCTCCCGCCTTGGCGCCAGGTCCTGACCGGCCCCGGAGGCGGCGGCGCCGTCAGTCCTCCCAGTCGCTGTCCCGGGACCGCCCGCGGCGGCCGAACAGGCCGGGATCGGTGCGGACGGCCTGGACCACGTTGACGCCGACGATGCCGATCCAGGACGCGATCAGGCCCGGCAGGTGCGCGGTGCCCGCGCCGATCGCGGACAGCGGGATCGCCAGTACCAGCGAGACGATGCCGAAGCCGAAACGGTCGCCCCAGGAGTCGGTGGCCCTCGGTGTCCGGGCGCCCCGGGCGGTCGTCATCTGCTGCTCGGCCAGCTGCCGGCGCACCCGTCGCTCGACCGCGCCGTCGATGCGCTGGTCGACCTTCTCCAGGAACGAGTCGACCAGTGCGGACTCGTAATCCTCGCCCAGTTCCCTGCGGGCGTGCAGGGTGGCGTCGAGTTCCTTCTTCAGGTCGGCGTCCCGCGCGTCCATGATGGTCTCCCTTGCCGTCATGGGATCCCACGGTAGGCAGCGGGCGCGCCCGCCGCACTGGGGGTAGCCCCCCTGTTCGGCCTGGGGCCGGCCCGGTCGGTCCCCGCCTCGGCCGGCCCGCTCACGGCGGCGGGGAGCCGAGCCCGGTGTCGAGGTCGGACGGGCCGCCGCGACCTGGGCGGACACGAAGGCGGGATCCGCGCGGACGGCGTCCCGCACCCAGGAGGTGGGTCGGATCATCCCTCCCGTGATACCGCTCCCTGATCGGCGATGGGCGCGGACGTCGTCCGCTCCGGGATGTGCGCCGTGTTGCGCCGTGCGACCAGCCAGTACAGCAGCGCCGGTACGACCAGGCCCACGATCCAGGACACGTCCGCACCGCCGAGCGGCGCCACGAACGGGCCCGTGCAGAAGCCCGTCGCGAGGAACGGCAACTGGGCGAGCAGACCCGCCGCGTAGACCCCCAGCGCGTCCCAGCGCCACGCTCCGTAGCGGCCGTGGGGGTCGGAGAGGGCGGGGATGTCGTAGCGCTCGCGCGAGATCAGGTAGTAGTCGACGAGGTTGATCGCCGACCACGGGGTGAAGAAGGTCAGCAGGAAGAGCAGGAAGTCCTTGAAGGAGGACAGGAAGCTGTCCTTGCCCAGCAGGGCGACGGCCGTCCCCGCCACCATGATCAGGGCGATGTACACCGCCCGGCCGCGCCGCGAGAGCGCCCGCTGTCCCCGGAAGCCGCTCACGCTCGTCACCATCGACATGAATCCGCCGTAGGTGTTCAGCACGTTGACGGTCAGCTTGCCGAGCGCGATCACGAAGTAGAGGAAGGACGCCACCAGGCCCGTACCGCCGAGCGCGACGACGTAGCCGACCTGGCTCGACAGGAACTCCTCGCCGGCGGTGGCCGCCACCAGCACGCCGAACGTCATCGACCACTGCGAGCCCAGCGCCGAGCCGGACAGGGTCCACCAGAAGGTGGCCTTCGCGGACGTCGTGCGCGGGAGGTAGCGGGAGTAGTCCGCCACGTACGGGCCGAACGCCAGCTGCCAGGACGCCGACAGCGACATCGCCAGCAGGAACATCGGCAGGGAGAAGTGGGCGTCGTGCAGGAGCGCCGACAGGTCCGCGCGGTCCAGCAGCCGTATCCCCAGGTACACGAAGGCCAGTGCGCAGACCACGCTCGCGACTCGGCCCAGCGTGTGGATGACCCGGTAGCCGACCGTCGCCACCACCGCGGTGACGACGGCGAAGACGACGATGCCCGTCGAGTCGTTCGTGTGGGTCAGCTCACCCACCGCCTGCCCGGCCAGCACACTGCCGCTCGCGAAGAAGCCGACGTACATCACGATCACGAGCAGCAGCGGTACGACGGCCCCGCGCACCCCGAACTGCGCACGCGACTGGATCATCTGGGGCAGGCCCAGCCTGGGGCCCTGGGCCGAGTGCAGGGCCATCACCGCGCCGCCCAGCAGATTGCCGAGCAGGAGCCCGAGGACCGACCAGACCACGTCGCCGCCGAAGATCACCGCGAGGGCGCCGGTGACGACGGCCGTGATCTGGAGGTTGGCGCCGAGCCAGAGCGTGAACTGCGAGAAGGCCGTGCCGTGCCGTTCGTCGTCGGGGACGACGTCGATGGACCGGAGTTCCACGAGGTCTGCCATCTACTTCACCAGTCCGTGCTGCTCGGCGTAGGCGTTCGCCACGTCCTCGGGGTCCTTCTTGTCCTTGTCCACCTGGCGGTTGAGCTCGGTGAGCTGCTCGGTGGTGAGGGTGTTGCCGAGCCGGGCGAGGGCCCTGCGGACGGTGGAGTCGGCCTTGCGGTCGGCGACGAGCGGCACGATGTGCTGGCCGGGGACGAGGTTCTTCGGGTCCGTCAGCACCACCCAGTCGTTGGCCTGGATGTCGGTGTCGGTGGTGAAGAGGTTCGCCACGTCGACGTCGCCCTTCTTCAGAGCGCCCTTGACCAGTGGCCCTGAGGAGTCCAGGGACTTGAACTCCTTGAACTCCACCCCGTACACGTCCTTCAGCCCGACCACGCCCACCTGGCGCTTCTTCACCTCGGGCGCGGCGCCGACGACCAGCCTGCCGTTCTGCTTCGTCAGGTCGGCGAGGGAGGTCAGGCCGTACTTCCGCGCGGTCTCCCGGGTGACGACGAAGGCGTCGGAGTCCTCGGCCATGCCGTACGGCAGGATCTGGAGGCCGGGCGGGAGGGCGACGGCGAGGGCGTTCTGCATCGCGCCCTCCTCGGTGGCCGTGGCCTTGGGCGCGAGGTAGTGCAGCAGGGCGCCCTGGTACTCGGGCAGGAGGTCGATGTCGCCGCCCTTGAGGGCGGGGATGAGGATCTCCCGGGTGCCGAGGTTCGGGCGGACCGTCGTCTTCACGCCGGCCGCTTCCAGGACGGCGGCGTAGAGGTGGCCGAGCACCTGGTTCTCGGTGAAGTTGGCGGTGCCGATGGTGACCCCGTCCTTGCTGGAGCCGCCGCCGGCGGGGCTGCCGCCCTGGCCGTCGAGCGAGGTCACGCCACCGGCGCAGGCGGCGAGGGCGGGGACGGAGGCGGCGGCGAACAGGCCGCCGAGGAGTGTCCTGCGGTTCATGGATCGGGCCCCTAGGCAGTGCGGTGGCGGAAGAGGAAGCGCTGGAGCGCGGAGAGCGTCAGGTCCAGGGCGATGGCGACCACGGCGACCAGCACCGCGCCGCCGAGCACCTGCACCAGGTCGCGCTGGGCCAGGCCGTCGAAGACGTAGCGGCCCAGGCCGCCGAAGGAGACGTACGCGGCGATCGTGGCCGTCGCCACCACCTGGATCAGGGCCAGACGCAGGCCGGTCATGATCAGCGGGAGGGCGAGCGGGAGTTCCACCTGGAACAGGACCTGGTGGCCGCGCATGCCCTGCCCGCGCGCCGCGTCCTTCACCTCCGGGTCGACGGCCGTCATGCCCGCGTAGGTGTTGGTGACGATCGCCGGGACCGCGAGGGCGACCAGGGCGATGTACACCGGCGTCATGGACAGCCCGCTGGCCAGGAAGACCAGGACCACCAGGCCGACGGTCGGCAGGGCGCGGCCGAAGGAGGCCAGGTTGATCGCGAGGAACGCGCCCCGCCCGGTGTGGCCGATCAGCAGGCCCAGCGGGAGGCCGATCGCGGCCGCGATGAGCGTGGCCAGCAGCGAGTACTGGAGGTGTTCGGCGAGGCGGTGGGCGATGCCGTCGGAGCCGGTCCACTGCTCGCCGCTGACCAGCCACCTGCCGAGGTTCTCGAAGAGTTCGTACATCTCAGGCTCGCCTCCTCTTCCACGGGGTCAGCACGTACTGGAGGGCGACGAGCAGGGCGTCCGCCACCACGGCCAGGAGCAGGGTCAGGACGACGCCGACGATGACCGGGGTCGGGAAGTTGCGCTGGAAGCCGTCGGTGAAGAGCTGGCCGAGTCCGCCGTCGCCGATGTAGGTCGCCACGGAGACGAGGGAGATCGACATGACCGTCGCGATCCGGACGCCCGCCATGATCACGGGGAGGGCGAGGGGGAGTTCGACGGTGAGGAGGGTGCGCAGAGGGCGCGTGCCCATCGCCTTCGCGGCCTCCTTGGTCCGGGTGGGGACGGAGTCGAGCCCTTCGACGGTGTTCCGCAGCAGGACGACCAGGGTGTAGACGGTCAGGCCGATCACGGTCGTGGTGCGGGTCAGGCCGGAGACCGGCAGCAGCAGGACGAAGATCGCGATCGAGGGGATCGTGAACAGGACGTTCGACAGGCCCAGGAGGAAGCCGCGCAGGGGGCGGATCCGGTGGGCGACGACGGCCAGCGGCAGGGAGATCAGCAGACCGAACAGGACGGCGCTCAGCGCCGCCTGCAGGTGGGAGAGGGCGAGGGCGGTCAGGTCGTCGGTGTGGCCGGATATCCACGACCAGTCGATGGTCATGCGGCGACTCCCGCGGCCGCGTGCGCCCGGCCCGCGTACTCGTGGATGTCGTCGCGCGACGTGACCCCGGTGAGGGCTCCGGCCGCGTCGACGCGGGCGACCAGGCCGGTGGGGGAGGCGATCGACTCGTTGAGTGCCGACAGCAGGGAGTCGGAGTCCGCCAGCGGGCGCACCGGGAGTTCGGTGCCCTCGGCGGCCTTCGAAGCCCAGTGCAGGGGCCGGCCGGCCGGGTCGAGGACGAGCGTCCAGGTGCCGCCCTCGGGGGCCGGGCCCAGCGGGACGTCCGCGAGGGTCTTCAGCGACAGCAGTTTCAGGCCGCGCTCGGCGCCGAGGAAGTCGGCCACGAAGTCGTCGGCCGGGCGGGCCAGCAGCTCGGCCGGGGAGGCGCACTGCACCAGATGGCCGCCGGTGCGGAAGATCGCGATCTGGTCGCCCAGCCGGACCGCCTCGTCCACGTCGTGCGTGACGAAGACGATGGTCTTGCTCAACTCCTTCTGCAGGCGTAGCAGTTCGTCCTGGAGTTGGGTGCGTACCACCGGGTCGACCGCGCCGAACGGCTCGTCCATGAGCAGGACGGGCGGGTCGGCGGCGAGCGCGCGGGCGACGCCGACGCGCTGCTGCTGGCCGCCGGAGAGCTGGTGGGGGTAGCGCTTCCCGGCGTCGGCGGAGAGGCCGACGGTCTCCAGGAGTTCGGCCGCCCGCGCCCGGGCCTTCCGGCGGCCCCAGCCCAGCAGCAGCGGCACGGTGGCGATGTTGTCGAGCACCGTGCGGTGCGGGAAGAGGCCCGCCTGCTGGATGACGTATCCGATGGAGCGGCGCAGTTCGGCGGCGTCCTGGCGGGTGACGTCCCGGCCGCCGACCCGGATGGTGCCGGAGGTCGGTTCGACCATCCGGTTGATCATCCGCAGGGTGGTCGTCTTGCCGCAACCGGAGGATCCGACCAGGACGGTCACACCGCCCTCCGGCATCTCCAGGGAGAGATCGTGGACTGCTGTCGTGCCGTTGGGGAAACGCTTGTGGACCGCATCGAACTGGATCATGAGATGTCCCTTGCCCGGCTGTATAACGTCATGCAGAGTTCTTGGTGTCTGAATAGGTTGTCAATGCTCCGGGGTTAATCCGAGGTAACCGATGACCGGCAGGCGAGATCTAATGTCCGGATTGAGGGGAGCTTGGGCCTTATGTCGTCTCGTATCGTGGACGCACCGGAGATCGTGCGTTCCGGGCCCGCCGGCCTCGTGGTCCTCGACGGGGTCGGACTCGGCGTCGAGGACGTCTCCCGCCTCGCCGACGGAAGCGCACGGCCCGTCCCCGGGAGCGAGGCGATGCGGCGGGCCGAGGCGTCCTGGGACGCCGCCCGGCAGATCGCGGCGACCGGTCGCGTGTACGGCCGCTCGACCGGCGTGGGCGCGAACCGGAACGAGGACGTGCCCACCGAGGCGGCCGCCGGGCACGGTCTGCGGCTGCTGCGCAGCCACGCCGGCGCCATCGGCGAGGAACTGCCGGCCCGCCAGGTGCGGGCGATGCTCGCCGTGCGGGCCAACCAGTTGCTGGCGGGCGGCGCAGGGCTGCGGCCCAGCGTGATCACCGCCCTGTGCGAGGCACTGGAGAGCGGCGCGTACCCGGTCGTCAACGAGTTCGGCTCGGTCGGCACCGGCGACATCGCCTCGCTGGCCCAGCTCGGACTGGCGCTCGCCGGGGAGCACCCGTGGCGCGGGGTGGGCGCGCCGACGGCCCAGCCCCTGGACAACAACGACGCACTCGCCCTCATCAGCAGCAACGCCCTCACCCTCGGTCAGTCGGCGCTGGCGCTGCACGAGCTGCGCGGGCTGATCGAGGCCACCCAGGTCGTCGCCGGACTGTCTCTGCTCGCGGTCGACGGTTCGCACGAGGCGTACGCCGCCCCCGTGCACGCGGCCCGTCCGCACCGGGGTTCGGGCCGGGTCGCGCGCCGCATGCGGGAGTTGATCGGCGCCGAGGACCGGCCGACGCCTCCCCTCGGCCGGATCCAGGACCCGTACGGCTTCCGCTGCCTGCCGCAGATCCACGGACCCGCGCAGGACGCGGCGGACGCGCTGGAGGAGGTGCTCGCAGTCGAGATCAACGCGGCCGCCGAGAACCCCCTCATCTCTCCCGACGGCATGGCCGCCTACCATCACGGCGGTTTCTACATGGCCCAGCTCGCCCTCGCCCTGGACCACTTCCGGCTGGCGGTGACCCAGGTGGCGCGACTGTCGACGTCCCGGCTGTCCACCCTCAACGAGCCCGGCTTCACCCGCCTCAAGCCCTTCCTCGCCGACCAGGAACCCGCCTCGTCCGGCGTGATGATCCTGGAGTACGCCGCCGGGGCCGCCCTCGGCGAGCTGCGCGCCTGCTCGGCACCCGCCTCGCTGGGCCACGCTGTACTCTCCCGGGGCGTCGAGGAGCAGGCCAGCTTCGCCTCGCTCGCCGCCCGCCAGACGCTGCGCGCGTGCGGCGCGTACCGTCTCGTGGTGGGCTGCGAACTCGTCGCCGCCGTACGGGCGTTGCGGCTGCGCGGCCTGCGGCCCGACCCGGAGCTCCCGGTGGGCCGGGCGCTGGCGTTCGCCGAGTCGGTGCTCGACGAGGACATGGCCGACCGGCCGCTCACGGACGACGTGACGGCGGCGGCCCGGCTGCTGGACCGGTTCACGGAGATCTGGAGGGGGAGCGAGTGATGACCGCGGACACGAGCGCGGACCGGAGCGCGGACCGGAGCGCGGACCGGAGCGCGGACCGGGGCGTGGGAGTGCCGGACAGTCCCGCCGCACGGTTGCAGGCGCTCTTCGAGGGACACCGGCTGACGCCGACCCAGCGGCGCATCGCGCACAGCATGGTGCGGCGGGCCGCCGACGTGCCGTTCCTGTCCAGCGTGGAGCTGGCCGAACTCGCCGGGGTCAGCCAGCCGTCCGTCACCCGCTTCGCCGTCGCCCTCGGCTTCGACGGCTACCCCGCCCTGCGCCGCCATCTGCGCGAGGTCGCGCCCGTGGAACAGGCGGCGCACTCGGCGTCGTACAACGAGTACCAGCAGGCCGTCGAGGCCGAGATCGAGAATCTGAAGCACCTCGCGGAGGTGCTCGCGGACCCGCGGCCGGTGCAGCGGGCCGGCCGGCTCCTGGCCGCCTCGCGCCCGCTGCCCGTCCTCGGCCTGCGCGCCGCCGCCTCCCAGGCCTACGGCTTCGCGTACTTCGCCGCCAAGGTCCACCCGGACGTACGGCTGCTGCACGAGGGCGGCACGATGGTCCACGACCGGATCGACGCCGCCGTACGGGCGGGCGCCTCGGCGCTGTTGTGCTTCGCGCTGCCGCGGCACCCGCGCGAGGTCGTGGACACCCTCGCCCACGCCAGGGAGGCCGGTCTGGCGGTGGTGACCGTCGCCGACTCCGCGTTCGCGCCCGTCGCCAAGGTCTCCGACCTGCTGCTGCCCGCCGCCGTCGGCACCGGGCTCGCCTTCGACACCGCGTGCGCGCCGATGCTGCTCGGGCGGGTGCTGCTGGAGGCCATGTGCGACGACCTGCCCGACGCGCAGGCCCGGCTGGAGGAGTTCGACGTGCGGGCGGCGGCCCGGGGGCTGTTCGTGGAGTGACCCGCGGGGGTCCGCGCGTTCTCAGATTCGTCTCACCTTCGCTCGCTAGCGTGTCACGCCTGGGGAACTTTGCCGGATGACGAGGAGGCGGGACGTGGCACGCGGAGGCCAGGGGTTGGTTCGGGTGGCCGTCGTCGTACGGGCCGGAGCGGCGCCGCTGTGGTGGGCCGGGGTGTTCGCGGCGGGTGTGGGTGTGCTGGTGCCGGGCGTCACCGGCCGCCGGATCGGTGTCATGGCGGGGGCGGCGCTGTTCGTCGTCGCGGTCGCCGTCGTCGCGTACCGCCGCCGCGGGCGCTACACCGTCCTCGCCCGCGGTGCCGCCCGGGCCGGCAAGCACGATGTGCTCCAGGACCGTGCGGTGACCGTACGCAACTGGCGTCGCGGCCACCGCTGGTGGCTGTCGCTGGCTGTCGTGGTCGCGCTGGGCAGCTCCGTCGCCGTGCCCGCGGCCGGCGGCATGCTGCTGGCCGGCGTGGGGTGCGGGCTGCGGCTGAAGGCCGCCTGGCTCGGGCGGCGCGAGCGGGCCGAGGACGCGCTGCTGTGGGTGCGGGTCGACTGGCTCGACGCGTGGGGCGGGCGTCCGGCGGGCAAGGCGGTCATGGGGTACCGCGGCACCGGCATCGCGGCGGGCGACGCGGCCCCGGGCGGGGCCCGGCGCCGCGCCGCGGCGCTGGTGTAGCGGGTCGTTCAGCCGGTGCGACCGGACGTCCGACCGGTGTGGCGGGTCCTTCCGCCGGTGTGGCGGGTCCTCCCGGCCGGTGTCGGTTCCTGCCGCCGGCGAGACCGGTCCGTCGGCCCGTCGGGCGGACCTTGCGGGAGGACCCGGACCCCCGGGCTCAGACCTCGAGGTCCTCCTCGATCCGCTTCAGCTGGTGGCGGGCCATCGCCAGGTTGGCCCGCTTGGCGTCGAGCACCAGGTACATGAACAGGCCGTTGCCGCCGCGCCCGCTGATCAGCCGGATCAGGTGGTACTGGTCGGACAGGGTGATCAGGATGTCCTCGATCTGCGCCTTGAGACCCAGATGTTCCATCGTGCGCATTTTGGCGCGGACCACGTCGGTGTTCCCGGCGGCGGCGACGTTCAGGTCGAAGCCCTTGCTGCCGCCCATCGTGCCCAGCGCCATCCCGCTGGTGTAGTCGACGAGCGCGACCCCGGTCGCGCCCTCGATGGAGGCGAGCGCCTCTTTCAGCGTGGTCTCGGTGTTGGCCATGACTGACTCTCCTCGTTCTCTTAACTTTCGGTGGTGGTGCGCGCGTTGGTGGCAGTGGTGCGAGGCGCGCGAGGGGTTCTGGTACGGGCGGCCGTGGACTTGGCCGGTGATTTGGCCGGCGCCTTGGCCGGGGTCTCGGGCGGTGGCTCGGGGTGCGGTCCGGTCGGCGGTGTGTCCGGCGGACCGGTCCGCGGCTCCTTCTGCGGGTCGCCGTGCGAGTCGCTCTCCGGGTCGTTCCGCGGGGCGGTGGGCGGTCTGGGCGGCCTCGGCGGCGGTTGGACCGGTGGTGTTCCGGTGCGGGGGGCGGCCGGCGCGGCGGACTTGGCGGATTTGGCGGGCGTGGGCTTGGCGGTCCTGGGCGTGGGCTTGGCGGCGGGCTTGGGAGCGGGCTTGGGCGTGGGCTTGGCGGCGGGCGTGGAAGCGGCCTCGGCGGCGGAGGCCGCGATCGACGCGGCCGCCGCCTCCGCGTCGACGAGCTCGCCGATCCGGATGCCGGCCCGGCGGCCCTCCAGGTGCAGCCGGCCGATGTTCACGCGGTCCTGCGCGAGCACCGTGAGCACGGCGGAGTGGCCCGCCCCGTACGTGGCGACATAGCCGTACACCCCGCGCACGAGCAGCTCGCGCAGGTCGCCCTGACCGGTCGCGTCCGCCAGCCGGGCCGCGACGCCGAGTGCCGTGGCGGTGAGCGCGGCCACGGTCTCCGGCGCGACGCCGGGAGTGTCCTGGGCGAGGACCCGGCCGTCCATGCTCGCCGCGAGGGCGCCGGTCAGCTGGGGCACCCTGGCCCGCAGCCGAGACAGCTCCTCGCGTATGTCGGGCTCGGCCGCCATCAGCTCTCTCCTCTCGGCGCGTGGTCGCTGTCGCGGGCTCTGCCGCTCAAAGGGCCTCCAGCGCATCCCTGAGCCTTTTCAGCAGCGTGATGGTGGGATCGGGGACAGAGAGGAAGGAAGGTGCGGCCGCGGCGGGCGGGGCGGACGCGGCGGGTGGCGACACGCGGGCGGGCGGCCGGTGCGGGATCACGAGCCCGGCCGCCGCCAGCCGCCGCACGTCCACCAGCGTGTGGAACGCCTGCCGGCCCAGCTCCCGCGCGATGTCGATCGCGGTGCGCACCCCGTCCACCCGGGCGAGCACGGCCGCCTGCCGGGCGGTGACCGCGGGCGCCGCGGGCGGGGCGATACGGACCAGCGGCGCGCTGTCGGGCAGCGGATCCGGCCAGACGCGCCGCAGCAGCTCCCGGCGGCGCAGCGTCTCGCGCTCCACGGCGGCCACGGCCACCGGGCGGACCGAGCCCGGCGGCTGCCCGCTCCCGTAGTGGAAGCTGCCCGGGGTGCTGCTCGGCGCGAGGGCGAAGTACGCGGCGTCGAACAGCGCCCCCAGATGGCACAGTTCCAGCGCGCCCGCGGTGACCCGGCCGCCGTCGACCACCAGCCGCCCGGCTCCGGGCTTGCTGCCGGTCTGGGTCAGCGCCTGCTGCCAGGCCGTGGCGTCGAGCGTGCCGTGGGCCGTCAGGAGCACGTCGAAACCGGGCGCGTACGGGCTCTCGGCGTGCACGACCTCGCCCTCGGCGAGGTGGAGCGTGCCGTGCTCGCGGACGAGGACGCCGGTGGCCCGTTCGGCGGCGAGCCGGGTCAGCATCGGTGAGAGGCCGCCCGCCCCGGCGTGGGCGGCCGCTCTGTCCCGCACCGGCAGCCGGGGCGGCGGAGTGGTACCGAGCACGGTCATCCCAGCACCAGCCGTCCGGCCATCTCGCCCAGCCGGATGCGGGCCAGCGCGAGATTGCCCTCCGCGCGGGCCAGCCACACGTGCAGGAACACACTGCTGTCGAACGACGTGGGCACGAACCGCAGCAGGTGGTAGCTGTCCCGGTTGCTGAGGATCAGATCCTCGACCGGCGGCGCCGTGCCGTCGTCCGCCCCCTCGTCCGCGCCGTCACCGGGCGCGAACGCCCGGTGCTCGGCGGCCAGCCGGGCCAGCTCCGCGGCCTCGACGGCCGCCGCCTCGTGGTCGCCGCCCGGCGACTCCCCGACCACCCCCAGGGCCAGGCCGCTCGTCCAGTCCACCAGCGCCGCGCCCCGGGCACCGGGCAGCCGCATCGCTTCCAGTAAGCACTCGTCGATTCCGGGCACCGTCGCTCCCCTCCCGCCTGGGGTCCGGCTGAGTGACGCCGAAACTACGCACCGTGTGGGCGGCGGGTGAGGGATCCGGCATTTTCCAGTGGAAAATGCGGCGGATGGCTAAGGTGGGTCGGCTGTACTGGTTTTCCTATCAGATGACCTGCATGTCCGTATGTGTGCGTCAACGGCGTCCGGGTGTACGCAGGGTGGTGAGTGCCGACGCGTGCGCTCCTCCCGACTCGGCCACGATCTCCTCGATCGTCTGCGGCTCGCGCACCGTCGCGAAGGCCGTACCGCCGTCGCCGTCCGCGGCGAAGCCGTAGACGCCCGGCCTGACCAGCGAGTTGTACGCGTAGTGATGGGCGAAGTAGTACGCGCCCGTGTCCAGCGCCGCCGCGTGGTCGCCCTGCTCCAGCAGCGGCAGCGACTGGCCCCGCGCCAGCAGGTCGCCCGCGAAGCAGGCCGGACCGGCCACGTCCTGGACGACCGCCGGGCCCTGCTTGGGCCGCCCCTTCGCGTCGTACGCGGCGATCCGCAGCGGCCAGGCCTCCGGCGCGTACACCGTCCGCGCCGCGACCTGCACGCCCGCGTGGGTGACCGCGATCGGCCGCCCGCCGGCGCTCTTGGCGTACTCCACCCGCGCCACCACCGTCCCGTGCTTGGCCAGCAGCGACCGCCCGAACTCGGTCACCAGCCCGTACCGCCCGTCGAACAGCCCCGGCACCGCCTCGCGCAGCAGCAGCGCGTACCGCGCGTACGTCGGATCCGTCGCGTCCGAGGCGAAGTTCACCGGCAGTCCGCCGCCGATGTCGATGGTGTCGATCTGCGGTCGTCCGATCCGCCCGTTGATCTCCTCGGCGAGCGCGTACGTCTCCGCCACGCCCCGCACCATCAGGTCCAGCGGAATGCCCTGCGACCCGGTGTGCGCGTGCAGCCGGCTCAGCCACGGCCGGTCCGCATACGCCTGGACGACCCATTCGCGCGCGCCCTCGTCGCGCAGCGCCACCCCGAACTTCGAGGTCGCCGTGGCCGTGGACATCGCCTCGATGGAACCCGCCCCGAGCTGCGGGTTCACCCGGATGCCGAGCGGGGAGCTGCTGCTCGCCGAGCGCATCAGCGCGTCGATGCGGTACAGCTCCTGCGGGTTGTCGGCGTTGACGGCGATGCCGAGCGCGAGTGCCTCGCGCAGTTCGGCCGGGGTCTTCGCGGGCGAGTCGAGCACGGTACGGGCCGGTGACAGCCCGGCCGCCCGCGCCAGCGCCAGTTCGCCCGGGCTCGCCACCTCCGCGCCGATGCCCTCCTCGCGCAGCAGCCGCAGCACCGGCACCAGCGGGCTCGCCTTCACCGCGAAGGCGTGCAGCACGGGTGTGCCCGGCGCCACCACGGCGTCGAACGCGGCCCGCAGCGCCGCCGCGGACTCCCGTATGCCGGTGACGTCGAGCAGTCCGACGACGGGAGCGTCCGGCGTGAGCAGCCCCTGCTCCACCGCGGCCCGCACCGCCTCGTCGCGCCGCGCGACCCGCTCGGCGCCGGAGTCGCCGCCCGGCCCGCCGCTCCCGTCGGCGGCGGTGGTGTCGATGTCTGATTCGTTGCTGGTGCCGTCGCTCACGACGCCCCCCGTGAGGTCGATGTCCGTACTCATACATCTAGCCAAACATCCGCGACCCGTCCGCGTCGACGCGCCCATGTATTGACTAGTTCTATTCAGGTAGCCAGGATGTGAATATCGACAGGCAATGATTCGCCAGGAGGCAGACCATGTCAGGACCCCGCCCCGTACGAGCCCCGCGTGGTACGGAACTGAGCGCCCTGGGATGGCAGCAGGAAGCCGCCCTCCGGATGCTGCAGAACAACCTCGACCCCGAGGTCGCAGAGCACCCCGACAAGCTCGTCGTCTACGGCGGCACCGGCAAGGCCGCCCGCGACTGGCGCTCCTTCGACGCGATGGTGCGCACGCTGCGGACGCTGAAGCAGGACGAGACCATGCTCGTCCAGTCCGGCCGCCCGGTCGGCGTCATGCAGACCCACGAGTGGGCCCCGCGCGTCCTCATCGCCAACTCCAACCTGGTCGGCGACTGGGCGAACTGGGAGGAGTTCCGGCGCCTGGAGGCCCTCGGCCTCACCATGTACGGCCAGATGACGGCAGGGTCCTGGATCTACATCGGCACCCAGGGCATCCTCCAGGGCACCTACGAGACCTTCTCCGCCGTCGCCGCGAAGAAGTTCGGCGGCACCCTCGCCGGGACCATCACCCTCACCGCCGGCCTCGGCGGCATGGGCGGCGCCCAGCCGCTCGCCGTGACCATGAACGACGGCGTAGCGATCTGCATCGATGTCGACCCGCGCGCCATCGAGCGCCGTATCGAGCACCGCTACCTCGACGTGAAGGCCGACTCGCTGGAGCACGCGCTCCAGCTCGCCGTCGAGGCCCGCGACCAGCGCAGGCCGCTCTCCATCGGTCTGCTGGGCAACGCCGCGGAGCTGCTGCCGCGGATGCTCGCCGAAGGCGCCCCCATCGACATCGTGACCGACCAGACCTCGGCGCACGACCCGCTGGCGTACCTGCCGGTGGGCGTGGACTTCGACGACATGGCCTCGTACGCGGCGAAGGACCCGGCCGGTTTCACGACCCGCGCGCGGGAGTCCATGGCCCGGCACGTCGAGGCCATGGTCGGCTTCATGGACGCCGGCGCGGAGGTCTTCGACTACGGCAACTCCATCCGCGGCGAGGCCCAGCTCGCCGGATACGAGCGGGCGTTCGCCTTCCCCGGCTTCGTCCCCGCCTACATCCGCCCCCTGTTCTCCGAGGGCAAGGGCCCCTTCCGCTGGGCCGCCCTGTCCGGAGAGGCCTCGGACATCGCCAAGACCGACAAGGCGATCCTCGACCTCTTCCCGGAGAACGAGTCCCTGCACCGCTGGATCAAGCTGGCCGGCGAGCGCGTCCACTTCCAGGGACTGCCCGCCCGGATCTGCTGGCTCGGCTACGGCGAGCGCGACAGGGCAGGCGAGCGCTTCAACGACATGGTGGCCTCCGGCGAACTGGCCGCCCCGCTCGCCATCGGCCGCGACCACCTCGACTGCGGCTCCGTCGCCTCCCCCTACCGCGAGACCGAGGCCATGCTCGACGGCTCCGACGCGATCGCCGACTGGCCGCTGCTGAACGCCATGGTGAACGTCGCCTCCGGCGCCTCCTGGGTCTCCATCCACCACGGCGGCGGCGTCGGCATGGGCCGCTCCATCCACGCCGGGCAGGTCACCGTCGCCGACGGCACCCCGCTCGCCGGCGAGAAGATCCGCCGCGTGCTCACCAACGACCCCGGCATGGGCGTCATCCGGCACGTCGACGCCGGGTACGACATCGCGGAGTCGGTCGCCGACGAGCGGGGCGTGCGGATTCCCATGCGCGAGGGTGACGACGCGTGACGCAGCGGCACGACATGTCGAGGACGGTGCCGGACGGCGGCTCCCCCGTGGGGGCCGGCGCCCCGGCACCGACCGCGGCCTCCTTCCACGCGATGTGGCGCGAGCTGCTGCCCATCGGCCGGCACGCCGACTCCGGCGGCTACCGCCGCTTCGCCTGGACCGCCGCCGACGCCGAGTGCCGGGCCTGGTTCGAGGAGCAGGCCCGCTCCCGCGGGCTGACCTACGAGGTCGACCGGAACGGCAACCAGTGGGCCTGGCTCGGGGACCCTGCCCAGGGCGACGCCGTCGTCACCGGGTCGCACCTCGACTCCGTGCCCGACGGCGGGGCCTTCGACGGCCCCCTGGGCGTGGTGTCCTCCTTCGCGGCCCTCGACGAACTGCGCGCCAGGAACGCACGGCTCGACCGGCCGCTGGCTCTCGTCAACTTCGGTGACGAGGAGGGCGCCCGGTTCGGGCTCGCCTGCGTCGGCTCCCGGCTCGCCGCCGGGCAGCTCACCGTCGAGCAGGCGCACCGCCTCACCGACGGCGACGGGATCACCCTGCCGCAGGCCATGGCGGCCGCCGGCCACGACCCCGAGGCCATCGGCCCCGACCCCGAGCGGCTCGCCCGCATCGGCGCCTTCGTGGAGCTGCACGTCGAGCAGGGGCGGGCACTGGACCTGTCCGGCGACCGTGTCGGCATCGCCAGTGCCATCTGGCCGCACGGACGCTGGCGGTTCGACTTCCGCGGCGAGGCCAACCACGCCGGCACCACCCGCCTGGCGGACCGGCGCGACCCCATGCTGCCGTACGCCGAGACCGTCCTGGCCGCCCGCCGCGAGGCCGAACTCGCCGGAGCCGTCGCCACCTTCGGCAAGATCTCCGTCGAGCCGAACGGCGTCAACGCCATCCCCTCCCTGGTGCGAGGCTGGCTCGACTCCCGCGCCGCCGGCCAGGAGACCCTCGACACCGTCGTCACCGGCATCGAGCAGGCGGCCCGCGCCCACGCGGCGGCCCACGGCATCGACCTGGACGTCGTCCGCGAGTCGTTCACGCCGGTCGTCGAGTTCGACCACGCCCTGCGCGACGAACTCGCCCGCGTCCTGGGCACCGACACCGATCTTCGGGTACCCGTCCTCGGCACCGGAGCCGGACACGACGCCGGGATCCTCTCCGGGAGCGTCCCGACCGCCATGCTGTTCGTGCGCAACCCCACGGGCGTATCGCACTCCCCGGCCGAGTTCGCGGCCGAGGACGACTGCGTGGCCGGGGTGAGCGCACTCGCCGACGCACTGGAAGGGCTGGCCCGCAGGTGACGCAGACCCACACCCGGACGTACTGGCTGGAGCACGCCTGGCTCGACACCAACGTCGAGCCGGGCGTGGCCCTGGAGGTGTCCGAGGGCCGGATCGCCGCCGTCCGTACGGGCGTCGACGCCCCGCCGCCCGGCGCCGAGACCCTGCGCGGCCTCACCCTCCCCGGCCTCGCCAACGCCCACAGCCACGCCTTCCACCGCGCCCTGCGCGGCACGGTCCAGGTCGGCTCCGGCACCTTCTGGACCTGGCGCGAGGTCATGTACGGCTTCGCGGACCGGCTGACCCCGGACACCTACCACGCGCTCGCCCGCGCGGTGTACGCCGAGATGGCACTGGCGGGCGTCACCGCGGTCGGCGAGTTCCACTACGTGCACCACGCCCCGGGCGGCACCCCCTACGCCGACCCGAACGCGATGGGCGAGGCGCTGATCGCGGCCGCCGCCGAAGCCGGTGTCCGCATCACCCTCCTCGACACCGCCTACCTCTCGTCCGGGTTCGGACAGCCGCCCAACGCCCACCAGCGCCGGTTCTCCGACGGCGACGCCGACGCCTGGGCCGAACGCTGTTCAGTTCTCAAGGACCGGGATCACGCGCGGATCGGGGCCGCGATCCACTCCGTGCGGGCCGTACCCGCGGACCAGCTGGAGACGGTGGCGCGCTGGGCGCAGGAGCGGCGGGCCCCGCTGCATGTGCACCTGTCCGAGCAGACCGCCGAGAACGACGCCTGCCGCGCGGCCCACGGCCGCACCCCGGCCCAGCTCCTCGCCGACCACGGCGTGCTCGGCCCGCGGACCACCGGCGTGCACAACACGCACCTCACCGACACCGACATCGCGCTGCTCGGCGGCTCCGGCACCGGCACCTGCATGTGCCCGACGACGGAACGGGACCTGGCCGACGGCATCGGCCCCGCCGTCGCCCTCCAGCGCGCCGGGTCCCCGATCTCCCTCGGCTCCGACAGCCACGCCGTGATCGACCTGCTCGAAGAGGCGCGCGCGATGGAGCTGAACGAGCGCCTGCGCACCCGCACCCGCGGCCACTGGACGGCCGCCGCGCTGCTGCGGGCCGCCTCCGCCGACGGCCACGCGGCGCTCGGCTGGGCCGACGCGGGCACCCTCGAACCCGGCGCCCTCGCCGACTTCACGACGCTCGCGCTCGACTCGGTCAGAACAGCGGGGCCGCTGCCCAGGCTCGGCGCCGAGACGGCCGTATTCGCCGCGACCGCGGCGGACGTACGCCACACGGTCGTCGGTGGGCGGCATGTCGTACGGGACGGGGCGCACACGCTCGTACCCGACGTGGCGCGGGAACTGGCGGCCGCCGTCGCCGCCCTGCGCGCCTGAGGAAGCGCCCGACGCCCGCCCCGAGCCCCGCCGCCACCCACGAGGACGCCACCATGAGCAGCACTGTCATCACCAACATCGCCGGCCTGGTCACCAACGACCCCTCCCTGGGTGACGGTTCCCCCCTCGGTCTGGTCCAGGACGCGGCCGTCGTCATCGACGGCGACCGTGTCGTGTGGACCGGTGAATCAAGCAAAGCACCAGCCACTGACAACCGGGTCGACGCGGGCGGCCGCGCGGTCCTGCCCGGCTTCGTCGACTCCCACTCCCACCTGGTCTTCGCGGGCGACCGCACCCAGGAGTTCAACGCCCGCATGTCCGGCCGGGCCTACAGCGCGGGCGGCATCCGTACCACGGTGGCGGCGACCCGGGCGGCGAGCGACGAGGACCTCGAACGCAACCTCACCCGCTACCTCGACGAGGCGCTCCGCCAGGGCACCACGACCTTCGAGACGAAGTCCGGCTACGGCCTGACGGTCGAGGACGAGGCCCGCGCGCTGCGCATCGCGTCCCGGCACACGGACGAGGTGACCTATCTGGGCGCCCACATCGTGCCGCCGGACCACGCCGACGACCCGGCCGCCTATGTCGCCCTGGTCACCGGCGAGATGCTCGACGCCTGCGCCCCGTACGCCCGATGGATCGACGTCTTCTGCGAGAAGGGCGCCTTCGACGGCGACCAGGCCCGCGCGATCCTCACGGCCGGCCGGGCGAAGGGCCTGCAAGCGCGCATCCACGCCAACCAGCTCTCCTACGGCCCCGGCGTACAGCTCGCCGTCGAACTCGACGCGGCCAGCGCCGACCACTGCACCCACCTCACGGACGCCGACGTCGACGCCCTCGCGCACGGCCGCACCGTCGCCACCCTGCTTCCCGGCGCCGAGTTCTCCACCCGGGCCGAGTGGCCCGACGCCCGCCGCCTCCTCGACGCGGGCGTCACGGTCGCCCTGTCGACGGACTGCAACCCCGGTTCGTCCTTCACCTCCTCCGTCCCGTTCTGCATCGCGCTCGCCGTACGGGACATGGGCATGACCCCGGACGAGGCGGTCTGGTCGGCCACGGCGGGCGGCGCGGCGGCCCTCCGCCGCGACGACATCGGCCGTGTCGCGCCCGGCGCGTACGCCGACCTGACCCTCCTGGACGCGCCGAGCCATGTGCACCTCGCCTACCGTCCGGGCGTGCCGCTGGTGAGCGGGGTGTGGCGGCGAGGCGTGCGCGTCCGCTGACCCCCGGAGGCGTGCGAGGCGTGCGAGGCGTGCGAGGCGTGCGTGATGTATCGGCGGCTCAGCTCGCCCCGGACCGCCACCGCTGCTGGGCGCCCCCGCTCAGCGGCTCCAGCGACACCCCGCCGTCGCCCGCCGGAGTCACCCCGGTCTCGATCGCGATCGCGGGGTGGATCACCCCGTCGTCGTCCACCGTGAAGGTGAGGTTGGCGCCGTGGCGGCCGTCGGCGGAGTCGCAGTCCCAGATGCCGACGCCGTTGTCGACGTCGCCGCGGCTGTCGAGGCAGAAGTCGGGGTCGGCGTACGACTGGAGGACTCCTCGGTCGGCGTCGACCCGCCAGCGCTGGGTGGCCGCCGAGGTGCAGTCGGCGGTGACCACGTCCGTGCCGTTGTCGAAGTCGTCCACGACGTCCAGACAGCGGCCCGTGGACACGTTCACGACCTGCGCGTAGGCGGCGCCCGGCGGCCGCGGGGCCGCAGGAGGGGTCGGGGTCGGCTTCGGCTTCGCGGAGGTCGGCTTCGGGCGCGCGGAACTGTGGCTGGGGGACGGCGGCTTGGAGGTGGCGGAGGGGGACGGGGGCGGCGGCGAGAACGTGGCGGTCGCCGTCACCGTCACCGGGGGGTGGGACGGGGTGCCTGCCGCGCCCGCCGCCTGCCGGCGGTCAGGCGAGCCGCCCGACGACAGCAGGAGCAGCAGCAGCGGTGCCAGGGCCACGCCCAGCGCCGTCGAGGTCAGCACCAGACGCCGGGACGGCGACCAGGTCCGCCTCGCCGGAAGCCCCTTGACGCGCGTAGCGTTCGCGTCGGTCCTGACGTACGCCGTGCCGCTCCACGGCAGCAGGCCCTCGGCCAGGGCGGTGCGCGGGGCGTCACGCAGGGCGGACAGTTCCTCGTGCGCGGCCGTGCAGTGGGGGCAGCGCACCATGTGGGCGTCCAGGTCGGTGCTGCGGCGCGGGTTGTCCGGCCGTACGGACTCCTCGATCAGCCGGCGGAAGTCCCCGCAGCGCGGGTCGTCGGAGGCGGCCAGGCGGGAGCGCAGACAGGCCTGGCCCATGGCGTAAAGGGCCTGGGGTGTGCCGTGCTGCACGTCCGGGCGGCTGAGGCCGAGGAAGTCGGCCGTCCGGTCCTCGGGTTCGCCGTCCACGACGTGGTACCAGATCAGCCCCTGCGCGCGCGAGGGCAGGGAGCGGAACGCGGCGAGCATGGGCGGGACCGGGCCGTTGGGTCCGGCCGTGCTCAGCAGGAGCAGCAGTGCGGGATCGAGGCTCGCGGCCCGCTCGTCGGCGGCCCAGGACGCGGCCAGCCGGCCGGTGAGCAGCAGCAGCCGGTGCCGCAGGGGGATGTCCGGGTCGGTGCCGCGGGCCGTCTCGCGGGCCGCGACGGTGTAGGTCTGCGCCGCCAGCTGCCGTGCCGCGGACTCGCCGGTCGTGCACAGCCGGGCGTAGGCGAGGACCGACGACTGGTGGCGGGCGCGGAGTTCCTGGAGCGCCGGGTACGCGCTCGCGGTGTCGGCACGCAACAACGCGGTCAACCGGGCGTCGGACGCCCCCCCGTGCACACCGCCGCCCTGAACCATCCTCCGGCCTCCTCACTCCCCTGCGGTCGCCCGCCCGTCCTGACGTACCGGCCAGTTTGGAGTGCCCATGATGAAGGACAAGAGGCTTTGGGCAAAGGGTTATCTCCGGGTAATACAAGGGGGTTCCGGTGCGCGAGGCGGACAACGGGACAAGGAGGCGGACAACCGGGACGGCGGGGCGGTCGACGGGACCGTACGGAGGCACGGTCGACGGCACCGTACGGCAGGGCGGTGGACGCGACAGCGCGGCACAAGCCAAGCGGCCCGGCGTCGTCCGCCGGGCCTCTCACGCTTCTGTCACCTCTCGACCGTCACTCCTCGACCGTCAGCCCCTTCCGCAGCCGCACCAGCGTCCGGGACAGCAGGCGCGAGACGTGCATCTGCGAGATCCCGAGCTCCTCGCCGATCTCCGACTGGGTCATGTTGGCGACGAAGCGGAGGGAGAGGATGTGCCGGTCCCGGGAGGGCAGCCCGGCGATCAGCGGCTTCAGCGACTCGACGTACTCGATGCCTTCGAGTCCGTGGTCCTCGTAGCCGATGCGGTCCGCGAGCGCGCCCTCGGTGTCGTCCTCCTCGGGCTGCGCGTCCAGCGACGAGGCGGTGTACGCGTTCGACGCCGCCATGCCCTCGACGACCTCGTCCTTGCCGATGCCGAGGCGCTCGGCGAGCTCCGCCACGGTCGGCGCGCGGTCGAGCTGCTGGGCCAGCTCGTCGCCGGCCTTCGCCAGGTCGAGCCGGAGTTCCTGGAGCCGGCGCGGGACGCGCACGGACCAGGAGGTGTCGCGGAAGAAGCGCTTGATCTCGCCGACGATGGTAGGCATCGCGAAGGTGGGGAACTCGACGCCGCGGGCCAGTTCGAAGCGGTCGATCGCCTTGATCAGGCCGATCGTGCCGACCTGGATGATGTCCTCCATCGGCTCGCTGCGCGAGCGGAAGCGGGACGCGGCGAACTTGACCAGCGCGAGGTTGAGTTCGACGAGCGTGTTACGGACGTACGAGTATTCGTGCGTCCCTTCCTCGAGCGACTCCAGCCGCTCGAACAACGTCTTGGACAAGGCCCGCGCGTCGACGGGGCCGACCTCTTCGTACGGAGGTATCTCCGGAAGCCCGGCGAGTACGTCGCCCTGTGCGGCGCGTACGTCGTGGTTCTGCTCGATGGGATCCAGATGTTCCGGAAGGGGTGTCGACGTCGCCTGATGGGTATGCGATGCGTCGAGCCGGGGTGACATGATGTCCTCCATCGTTCTCGGCATATGGCTGCCGAAGCCAGTGCTGCACTGCGGAGTGCGGCGCCTCCAAAGCCGGCCGTGTCGGGTACGTGTCCCTACTAGCCCTACCCGCTCTACGGAGCCCACCGCAAGTCCGTTTCATTCTGAAATGTCCGTTTGCGGGCGGTTGTTCGGGTGCCAGAGTGTGTAGGGAAGGCGTAGTGTTCGAGGGCATCTGTCAGCAGTCACGATCTCGGGAGTGAGACACGCATGGACCGCGGGACGGTCGGCAGCGCGCAGTCGGGCCGGCTTCTGGTGGAGGTGCGGGAAGAGGGCTCCAGCGCCGTGGTGACACCGGCGGGTGAGCTCGATCACCACACCGCCGACCTGTTGCGTTCCCCACTCGACGAATGCCTTGCCAAGGGCTTCAGCAGGCTGGTGGTGGACTGCTCGCGCCTGGAGTTCTGTGACTCCACGGGACTGAACGTGCTGCTCGGTGCGCGACTGAAGGCGGAAGCCGCCGGGGGCGGGGTGCACCTCGCGGGGATGCTGCCCGTGGTGGCGCGCGTCTTCGAGATCACCGGGGCGGAGGCGGTCTTCACCGTCCACGACTCGGTTGAGGCGGCCCTGGCCGACGACGACGCGAACGGCGGTGACGGCAGTGGTGATGCGGCGGGGGACACAGGCGGTGGCCGAGAGGCGGGCGAGGCGGGCTGAGCGGGTCCGCCGGCCCATGGCCGTCGCGCTCCGACCCGTGCGTCCGGGCCGTCTTCGCTCGGGCGAACCGGTTCGTCCGTTCGTGCGTCACTGTCCACATGACACCGTCCCGTACCAACAGGGGGGTGTTCCGTCCGTCCGGTCGGGCAGGAGACATCCTGAATGTGTCGGCGCCATGTCGACGGAACCACCGTCGATCTACGTACTGACTCTTGAATCGTGAACTGGTGAATCGGTGAGGTGAAGCGCTGATGAGCACCACCCGGCCCTACCCGCCGGGCGACCGCGGCCCTGAGCCGAGCGGCGCTTCAGGGGCGTCCGCGGCGGGCGTGTCAGGCGTGGGCGCGTCCGGTGAGGACGTGTCAGGTGTCGGCGCGTCCGGGGACGCGGCCGCGTCGCCGACGGGCCGGCAGGTCCGCCGGCTGAGCCTGGACGGCCAGAGCGGTGTCGTGCCGCTCGCCCGCGACTTCGCCCGCCAGGCGCTGTACGCGTGGGGCTGGCTGCCGGCTGACAGCGCGGACCACCGGGCGGCCGCCGAGGACGTGCTGCTCGTCGTGTCCGAGCTGGTCACCAACGCCTGTCTGCACGCCGAGGGCCCCGAGTCGCTCCGGATCGCCTGCGACAACAAGGTGATCCGGGTCGAGGTCTCCGACCGCGGCGCCGGCCAGCCGGCCCCGCGCACCCCGCATCGGGCCGGGCGTCCCGGCGGTCACGGCATGTTCATCGTGCAGCGGCTGTGCCTGGACTGGGGCGTCGTCCGCGCGCCCGGCATCGCGGGCAAGACGGTGTGGGCCGAACTGGGGGCACCGGCCTGAGCCGGTGAGAAGACGTCCGGAGTGACGCGGAGCCACTTCGGGCCGGTCGGGGTCACCCCGGGTTACGTCGAGTCGCCACAGGGCCGCCACGAGGTCGGCCCCTTCACTCGAACTCCTTTTCGCGCGCGCCGGATCGCCGCAACTCCGGCGTGCGTCTTGTCTTCCCTCCTTACGGCCCCGGGCGTACCTTGACGGCCGATCTGATGTGCCGTCAGAAATGAGGGGGACCGTGTCGTACCAGAAACGAACCGCCGCGTTCGCGTCGGCCGCGGCCCTGGCCGGCTCGGCGGTCCTGCTCGCCGCCCCGGCGGCCCGGGCCGAGGTCGTGAACGTCAACTACCAGTGCAAGACGCCCATCGGCGACAAGAGCGCCGTCTCGCCCATCGACATCAAGGGTGTCAAGAGCGGCAGCGGCTACCGGATCACGATGTCGTGGCAGAAGGGCGTCTCCTCCAGCCCGGTCGAACTGGGCAAGGGCGCGATGAACCCGAGCGCCACCGTCAGGCTGGGCGGCGCCGACAGCGGCACCTTCACCGCCACGGGCGCCCCCAACCAGGCCGCGATCCCGGCCAACACCCCGATCAAGATCAACGACCTGAGCGGCACGTACACCCCGAAGAAGTCCGGCAAGGTCACCTTCACGGCGGGCGTGCTCACCATCAAGGCCCTCGGCACGACCACCACGTGCACGCCCACCAACAACCCGGGCCCCTCGCTCACCCTCGACGTGACGGCGGCGGGCGGCGGTTCGAGCGGGGGCACGCAGAGCGGGGGCACGCAGAGCGGCGGATCGGGCGCGGAACTTCCGCAGACCGGACCCGAGGACTCGGCCGTCGCCCTCGGCACGCTCGGCGGCACGGTGCTCCTCGCCGGCGCGGCGGGCGCGCTGTGGCTGACACGCAGGAACCAGACGGCACGGGTACGCCGCTGACCGCACGCCGCGCCGCCCGTCCGCCCGGCCGCCACCCCCGCGCCGAGGCGACGCGCGCCGCCCCTGCCTGATGGAGCCGCCGATGTCGTACGCCGCCCGTGTCCTGCCGCTGTCCCTCCTGCTGCTGCTGGGCACCGCCCCTTCCGTCGTCGCCGCACCCTTCGCCGCCGACTGGTCGGCCGCGCCCTCCGGCGGCGGCCGCCCGTCCTTCTACGGGGAGGGCACACCCGGCACCGTCCTCCAGGACACGGTGTCCCTGACCAACCGCGGCGGCCGGCCGGTCACCGTACGGCTGCGCGGAACCGGCGTGCCGGTCACCTTCGCCGCGACCGCCGTCCGCATCCCCGCCCGTACCCGCGCCGACGTCCCCTTCACGGTGACCGTCCCGGCCGACGCGCCACCCGGCGACCGCTCCGGCACGATCGTCGTACGGGACACCGACGGCCGTGGCGCGACTGTCGCGCTGCGCCTGCGCGTCGGCGGGCCGGAGCTGTCCGCGCTGACCGTCGAGCACGTCGTCGTGCGCGGTGACCGCATCACGTACGAGCTGGTCAACCGCGGCACCACGGTCCTCGCCCCGCGGCTCGCGGTGCGCGCGGACGGCGCGTTCGGCCGCCGTCTCCTCGACCGCGCCCCGCGCGCCCTGCCCGTCGAACTGCCCCCGGGCCGCCGACTGGAGCTCAGCGAACCCTGGCCCGGCCGGCCCGCCCTCGACACGGTCACCGTACGGCTGACGGTGACGGCGGCAGGCGGCGCGCGGGACACGGCGAGCGGGTCGGCGCGGTTCGGGCCGTGGGGCGCGGTGGCGGCGACGGGGGCCGCGGGGACGGCGGGCGCCGGCCTCCTCGTCGTACGGCTGCGCAGGCGTCGTACGACGGACCGCGCCGTGGCGCGGGAGCCGCGGACCGAGGGCGAGTTGACGGGGGCGGCGCGGTGAGCGGCGGGCTGCGGATCCCGCTGCTCGCGGCGGTGCTCGCGGCACTGTTCGTGCTGCCCCCGGCGGGCGCGGCGGCGGCCGACGGGCCCGCCGTCCAGCTGTCCACGGCGCAGGCCGGCACCGGCGGTTCGATCACCGTCAGCGGCAGCGGCTGGCGGTCGCACACCCTGCTGATGGTGCTGATCTGCGGGCGGTCGGCGCCGTCGCGGGGTGTACTCGGCGGAACCAACTCCTGCGCCAACGCGGACGGCCGGGCCGTCACCACCGACGCCAAGGGCGGCTTCAGCCGGAAGCTGCCGGTGACCGAGCCGCCGGTGCCGTGCCCGTGCGTGGTGCACGTCGCCACCGTGACCGGCGCGAAGGCGCAGGCCGACGCGGTGTTCCAGGTGGCCGGGCACGCGGTGGAGCCGCTGCCCGCGCAGTCGGCGGGAGGACGGCTGTCCGTCCTCACCGACACCCGGCTGGACGGCTCGGGCGGGGTGCTGACCTGGTTCGGGGCCCCGCCCGCGCGCACCCTGGTGTTCACCGTCGGCAACGTCGGCTCCGAAGCCGTGACGAACCCGGTCTTCCGGGTCGGCACCTCGCACGGCGTGTTCGCCCCGCAGTGGGACGAGCGGCAGTGGCGCGGCAGCGTCGCGCCCGGCCGCAAGGCGCGGATCAGACTGCCGGTCGAGCTCGCCGCGGGGGCGCACGGCGACTACACCGTCTCGCTGGAGTACGGCGGCCGGGTCCTCGCCGAGCAGCCGTGGGGGGTGGGCCGGCCCTGGGGCGTGACCCTGTTCTGGCTCCTGGTCTGCCTGGTCGGGCCGGCCGCGGTGTTCCGCGTCGGGATGGCCGTGGTGGACCACGTCCGACCACGACGGAGCCGAGGACAGCGGGGAACGCGAGGACTGCGGGGCCGACGATTCGGCCGGGCTTCGCCGCGCCTCCCCCTGACCCTGCCGGGACTCCGCGCCGGCGCCCGCGGGCCCGGGACGGCCGAGTCCGCCGCCGAGGCCACGAAGGCCACGCGGAACACGAAGACCACGCAGCACGGCGAGACCACGTCGAGCCCGACCACCACGACGACTTCGACCCTGCCGTGGTTCACCCCGGACTCCTTCCCGGGCACGGCCGGTCGGCTCTCCGCACCGCACCACGACAGCCCGACGAGTCCTACGACTCCCACCAGGAAGGGACCTACGTGAGCAAGCCAAGGAGAGTCATACCGGCCGGCGGGCGCAGAGCGGGTGCGGCGGGCGTCGCGCTGGCGCTGTGCTCGGCGGGCGTCCTGCTCGGCGCGGCCGCCGGGACCGCGCAGGCCGCCGAGGTGTCGTACACCGCCCACTGTGTGCCGCCCGCGGGCATCGACCCCGTCGACGGGACCACCAAGGTCGAGATCACCGCACCGGCCACGGCGAAGGTCGGCGACAGCGTCGACATCGTCTGGAAGTTCACGCAGGCCGCCTCGAAGAACCCCGACATCATCGACCTGCCCGCCGACTCGGTGCAGCCGTCCGGCACGCTCAAGGCGGCCGGCGCGCAGACCGCCGACATCGCGATGCAGGGCCCGCGCAAGAATCCGGCGATCCCCAAAGGGGCCGCCATGGTGCTGTCCGACATGAAGGGGACCCTGAAACTGACGACGCCCGGCGCGGTGACGCTGACGCCGGACGCGTACACGGTCAACGCGATGTCGACCGACACCAAGTGCACGCCGACGCAGACGGTGCAGCCGGCGGCGACCATCGAGGTGGCGGCGGGGGGCGGGAGTCCGTCGAGCCCGTCGGCCAGTACCTCGCCGGACCCGACGGGCTCCGCCTCGCCGTCCGCCTCCCCGTCGAGCACACCCAGCGCGTCCTCCGGCGACGGCACCGGGAGCGGTCAGACCGACTTCACCGGCAAGGAGGTCCAGGTCCCGTACGCGTGCAAGACGCCCATCGGCGACAAGAACGCGACCTCCCCGGTGCAGATCAACGCCAAGAAGGACGGCGGGAGCTTCGGTCTGACGGTGCAGTTCAAGAAGTCGGTGATGGACAGCCCCGCGGACATCCCGAAGGGCTCGGTCAAGCCGTCGATGGAGGTCGCCCTGGGCGGTGCCGACAAGGGCACGGTGCATGTGGAGGGCCCGGCCAACGCCGACGCCATCAAGTCGGGCGACCCGATCGAGATCCCTGACCTGACCGGCACCTACAAGCCGGGCGCGAGCGGTGTGTCGACGCTGTCCCCGGGCGTGCTGACGATCGACGCCCTCGGCACGACCACCACGTGCACCCCGACCAGGTCCGAGGTGTCCCTGACCCTGGACACCACCGAGCAGGCGAGCGGAGCGTCCGGCTCCACCACGTCCTCCGCCGGCGGCACCTCGGCCGGCACCGCCACCGGCGGCGGACTGGCGGAGACGGGCGCGGACGACCACGGCGCGCTGAAGGCCCTCGGGCTGGTGGCGGGGACGGTGATCCTGCTGGGCGCGGCGGTGTTCACGTTCATGCCGCGCCGGCGGCTGCGGTAGGGCGACCGGGCCGCCCCCGCGCACGGGAAGGGCCGCCGCACCCTGTGGGGTGC
>NZ_JBHWCC010000045.1:0-88338 GCF_042735715.1 Streptomyces sp. NPDC059582 | reverse complement strand
GCCTGGAGCCGCTGGAGGTCCACCGTGCGCTCGTGCAGCGCGGTGCGCACCTGGTCCAGCTGGGCGACCAGACCGGCACTTTCGTTTCCGTCCCCGGCCGGGGCCGCCCCCTCCTCCGCGGAGGGGGCGGCGGCCTTCGGCTCGGCGTCGTCAGAGGTGGCGCCGGAGGGGACGTCGGGCTTCTCCTCGTCGAAGCCCGGGGTCTCCTCCGTCACGCGGCACCGTCCTTGCGCTCGTCGTCCACGATCTCGGCGTCCACGACGTCGTCGTCGGCCCTGGCCTCACCGGCACCGGCGGACGCGCCACCGGCGGCCTGCGCGGCCTGCGCGTCGGCGTACATGGCCTGGCCCAGCTTCTGGGAGACGGCGGCGACCTTCTCCGTGGCGGTGCGGATCTCGGCGGTGTCCTCGCCCTTCAGCGCCGCCTTGAGCTCCTCGACCGACGCCTCGACCTCGGTCTTGATCTCGCCCGGGACCTTGTCCTCGTTGTCCTTGAGGAACTTCTCGGTCTGGTAGACGAGCTGCTCGCCCTGGTTGCGGGCCTCGGCCGCCTCGCGGCGGGCGTGGTCCTCCTCCGCGTACTTCTCGGCCTCCTGGCGCATGCGGTCGACCTCGTCCTTCGGCAGCGAGGAGCCGCCGGTGACGGTCATCTTCTGCTCCTTGCCGGTGCCGAGGTCCTTGGCCGTGACGTGCATGATGCCGTTGGCGTCGATGTCGAAGGCGACCTCGATCTGCGGGACACCACGCGGGGCCGGCGGCAGACCGGTCAGCTCGAACATCCCGAGCTTCTTGTTGTACGCCGCGATCTCGCGCTCGCCCTGGTAGACCTGGATCTGCACGGACGGCTGGTTGTCCTCGGCGGTGGTGAAGATCTCGGACCGCTTGGTCGGGATCGTCGTGTTCCGCTCGATGAGCTTCGTCATGATGCCGCCCTTGGTCTCGATACCGAGGGACAGCGGGGTGACGTCGAGGAGCAGGACGTCCTTGACCTCGCCCTTGAGGACACCGGCCTGGAGCGCGGCGCCGATGGCGACGACCTCGTCCGGGTTCACACCCTTGTTGGCCTCGTTGCCGCCGGTCAGCTCCTTGACGAGCTCGGCGACGGCGGGCATACGGGTGGAGCCGCCGACGAGAACGACGTGGTCGATCTCGCCGAGCTGGATGCCGGCGTCCTTGATGACGTTGTGGAACGGGGTCTTGCAGCGCTCCAGCAGGTCGGCCGTCAGCTGCTGGAACTGAGCCCGGGTGAGCTTCTCGTCCAGGTGCAGCGGGCCCTCGGCGGAGGCGGTGATGTAGGGCAGGTTGATCGAGGTCTCGGTGGACGAGGACAGCTCGATCTTGGCCTTCTCGGCGGCCTCGCGCAGGCGCTGGAGGGCCATCTTGTCCTTGGCGAGGTCCACGCCGTGACCGGACCTGAACTGCTGCACCAGGTAGTCGACGACACGCTGGTCCCAGTCGTCACCACCGAGGTGGTTGTCGCCGTTGGTGGCCTTCACCTCGACGACGCCGTCGCCGATCTCCAGCAGGGACACGTCGAAGGTGCCGCCACCGAGGTCGAAGACGAGGATCGTCTGGTCGTCCTTGTCGAGGCCGTAGGCGAGCGCGGCCGCGGTGGGCTCGTTGACGATACGAAGGACGTTGAGACCGGCGATCTCGCCGGCTTCCTTCGTCGCCTGACGCTCGGAGTCGTTGAAGTACGCCGGGACGGTGATGACCGCGTCCGCGACCTTCTCGCCCAGGTACGCCTCGGCGTCACGCTTCAGCTTCTGCAGGATGAACGCGCTCATCTGCTGCGGGTTGAAGCTCTTGCCGTCGAGCTCGATCTTCCAGTCCGTGCCCATGTGGCGCTTGACGGACCGGATGGTCCGGTCCACGTTCGTGACCGCCTGGCGCTTGGCGACCTCGCCGACCAGCACCTCACCGTTCTTCGCGAAGGCGACGACGGACGGCGTGGTCCGGGCACCCTCGGCGTTGGTGATGACGGTGGGCTCGCCGCCCTCCAGAACGCTGACGACGGAGTTAGTCGTGCCCAGGTCGATGCCGACCGCACGTGCCATGGTGATTTCCTCCAGCTGACTTGAGTGGAACGGACTCAAGTGTGCACGACACCCGGCTCTCGGTCAACAGAGCTGAGTCAGGCGGACTCAACTCTTATCCGCTCCTTACACGCAACTGGGGTCTGACCTGCACGGATGCGGTCCGTCGCGGGCCGCGTACAGAGAGCCGCAACACTCCGAGCACGCCGAGCAACGTCGCTCCCGCCACCCAGAACACTGCCTGCGCACCGATCCACCCGGTGTGCACCAGCACCCCGACGAGCACTGTCGAGAAGGCCCCCGCACCGAGCACCACGGTCGCCCCCTGCGCGGTGAGCCCGCGCCGCCGCAGCCGGTGGCCGAGGTGGTCGGGCCCGCGGCGCAGCAGCGGCCGCCCGGCGATCCGGCGTGCCAGGACCACCAGGACGGCGTCGGCGCTCGCGACCGCGGTGAGCGCGAAGAGCACCCCCGCGCTGGGCACGAGCCCGTACCCGGTCCGGGTGATCAGGGCGGCCGAGGCGAGCACGAAGCCCGTGAACAGCGACCCGCCGGCACCGAGGCCGACCCGCGCGGGATGCCAGTTGTGCATGAGGAACCCGGTCAGCGCGGCGGCGAGCACGCTCAGCAGCACCGCGAGCCCGTCCATGACCTCGGCGGCGGCGCAGGCGCCCACCCCGAAGGCGGTGACGACGCCGACGGTGCCCGCGAGCCCGTCGCCGTGGTCGAGCCCCTTGAAGGCGAGCGCCACCCAGACGATCCAGCCCACGGCGAGCAGTCCGCCGGGTACCCCCGTCTCCCCGTACGGCACCACACAGGCCGCCGCCACCGCCGTACCGACGACGAGGAAGCGTGTCTTCAGCCGCCACGCGTCGCCGACCAGCCCGAGCGCGGCGACACCGGCGCCTGCGGCGAGCAGCCGGCCGATCCCGTCGCCCAGCGGGGCGACGCCCGTCCGGTCGCCCGCCGCCGCGACGGCACAGGTGGCGAGCACGACGGCCGCTCCTCCGGGCAGCGGTACCGGCCGTTGTCGCCGCCGGTCGACGATGCCGAGGCGGCGGGCGGGCGTTCGGAGCAGCGATGCGAGGAGGGCGGTGAGCAGCAGAGCGGCGGTGGCAGCGGCGATCCCGTAGAGCACGGATATAAATTAGAGGCAAATGTACCGATTTGGTACGAATAACACGATCTGATTCTGAGGCAACCCTCAGCGACACAGATCACCGAGCGGCTGGCTACAGTGCGGCGGAGGATGCGGGTAGTCTCAGACGGACTGCATAAGTTACCGCTTAGTAATCTCGCTCGAGAAACCCTCGCAGGCCCGAGGAGCCCCGAAATGCAACTCGCCGCGATCATCGTGTCGCTGGTCCTGACCGTGGTCGGCGTGGCGCTGCTCGCACGCGCCATCGGCCAGTTCGTCCGGTACTTCAAGCTGGGGCAGCCGGCCCCCGCCGGGAGTCGGACCGACAACCCCTACCAGCGCAGCGTGACGCTGGTCCGGGAGTTCCTCGGTCACACCCGGATGAACCGCTGGGGCATCGTCGGCGTGGCCCACTGGTTCGTGGCCATCGGCTTCCTGACCCTCCCGCCGACGATCATCACCGCGTACGGCCAGCTCTTCGAGGCCGACTGGACGCTGCCGGTGATCGGCGGCTTCCTGCCGTACGAGCTGTACATCGAGTTCATCGCCGCGATGACCACCCTCGGCATCGTCACGCTGATGGCCATCCGCCTGCTGAACCTGCCGTCGCGGCCCGGCCGCAAGTCGCGCTTCGCGGGCTCGAAGATGGGCCAGGCGTACTTCGTCGAGTACGTCATCCTCACCATCGGCCTCGCCATCTACGTGCTGCGCGGTCTCGAAGGCGCACTGCACCACGTGGACCACTTCGAGGCCGCGTACTTCGCGTCGTACCCGCTGATCCTGGCGTTCAAGGGGCTGAGCCTCGGCACGCTCCAGAACCTCGTCTACTTCACGGCGATGATCAAGCTGGGCACGACCATGATCTGGATGATCACGGTCTCGCTGAACACGAACATGGGTGTGGCCTGGCACCGCTTCCTGGCGTTCCCGAACATCTGGTTCAAGCGTGACGCGAAGGGCGGGACGGCCCTGGGCGCCCTGCTGCCGATGACGTCGGGCGGCAAGCCGATCGACTTCACCGACCCCGGTGACGACGACGTGTTCGGTGTCTCCCAGGTCGAGCAGTTCTCCTGGAAGGGCCTGCTGGACTTCTCCACCTGCACCGAGTGCGGACGCTGCCAGTCGCAGTGCCCGGCCTGGAACACGGGCAAGCCGCTCTCCCCGAAGCTGCTGATCATGTCGCTGCGCGACCACGCGCACGCCAAGGCCCCCTACCTGCTGGCCGGCGGCGGCAAGACCATGGAGGGCGAGGAGAAGGCGTCGCAGGAGCAGCTGGCCGAGGTGCCGGCGGCGGCTCTGGCGGAGGCCGAGCGGCCCCTCATCGGCACGGCCGAGGAGAACGGCGTCATCGACCCCGACGTCCTGTGGTCCTGCACCACCTGCGGCGCCTGCGTCGAGCAGTGCCCGGTGGACATCGAGCACGTCGACCACATCGTCGACATGCGCCGCTACCAGGTGATGATCGAGTCGTCCTTCCCGTCCGAGGCGGGCACGATGCTCAAGAACCTGGAGAAGAAGGGCAACCCCTGGGGCCTGGCGAAGAAGCAGCGCCTGGAGTGGACGAAGGAACTCGACTTCGAGGTGCCGGTCGTCGGCCGCGACATCGAGGACCTGACCGAGGTCGAGTACCTGTACTGGGTCGGCTGCGCGGGCGCCCTGGAGGACCGCGCGAAGAAGACCACGAAGGCCTTCGCCGAGCTGCTGCACATCGCGGGCGTCAAGTTCGCGATCATGGGCGGCGACGAGAAGTGCACCGGTGACTCCGCCCGCCGCCTGGGCAACGAGCCCCTGTTCCAGGAGCTCGGCATGGAGAACGTCATGGCCCTGAACACGGCGTTCGGCGAGGAACTCGACGACGACGGCAAGGTCACCGAGGAGTCGCGCAAGCCGAAGTCGGCGAAGAAGATCGTCGCGACCTGCCCGCACTGCCTGAACACCATCGGCAACGAGTACCCGCAGCTCGGCGGCGACTACGAGGTCATCCACCACACCCAGCTGCTCCAGCACCTGGTCGACGAGGGCAAGCTCGTCCCGGTCACGCCGGTCGAGGGCATCATCACGTACCACGACCCCTGCTACCTGGGCCGCCACAACAAGATCTACACGCCGCCGCGCGAGATCATCGCCAACGTCCCGGGCCTTCGGAACGAGGAGATGCACCGCCACAAGGAACGCGGCTTCTGCTGTGGCGCGGGCGGCGCGCGGATGTGGATGGAGGAGCGGATCGGCAAGCGCATCAACAACGAGCGCGTCGACGAGGCCCTCTCCCTCAACCCCGACATCGTCTCCACCGCCTGCCCGTTCTGCCTGGTCATGCTCACCGACTCGGTCAACGGCAAGAAGAACGAGGGCAAGGCGAAGGAGTCCATCCAGGTCGTGGACGTCGCCCAGCTCCTCCTGGACTCCGTCCGGACCCCGGTCGACGACGAGCCCCCGGCGGGCCAGTCGGAGTCGGAGCACGAGCCGGAGCCGCAGCCGGTGAAGTGACCCGGCCGCACGGCACCTTCCTGCGCCCCCCGGACGTCCTGAACGTTCGCAATACGCAAGGCCCCCTCCCCTCGTCCTCGCCGTGCTCCCCCTCCCGCCTCTCCTCGCACGGAAGTCACCCCCTGACTCCCCTTAGGGGATGTCACAGCTCAGCAGCAAAGCCGGGCCCGGGAGCCCGGGTCCCGTACGCCGACGCGCGGGAGCAGGTACGTTCGAAGGCGTGGCTGGATTCAGGATCGGACGCGGCGGCCGGGACGACCGCGCCCCGCAAGCGCGACCGCACAACCCTCCGTACGGGCAGCAGGCGCCCCAGGGGCCGTCGTACGGCTACCCGTCGGCGCCGCAGCAGCCGTACCCGCAGCAACCGCAGTACCGGGGCGGCCAGCAGCCGCCGCACGGTGGCGGTGGCGCGGGCGGGTCCCAGTGGCCGCACGCGAACGGCGGCGGTTACGACGGGCGGCCCGGCGACGAGCCGGAGTACTTCGGCGGCGCCGATCCGTACGGCCAGGGACCGGGCGCCGGGCACGACCCGTACGCGGCGAACAACCCGGGGCACACCCAGGCCTTCGCGGTCGGCGACCAGGCGCCCTACAACCAGGGCGACACCTACCACGCGGGCTCAGCGGCCCCGTCGGCGCCGGTCGGCCCGCCCCTGCACTGGAAGGACCTGCTGAAGGGCATCGTGACCGCCCCCGACCAGACCTTCCTGCGGATGCGCGACTACACGATGTGGGGCCCGGCCCTGATCGTGACGTTCCTCTACGGCCTGATCGCGGTCTTCGGCTTCGACGGCGCCCGCGAGGACGCCATCAACGCCACCCTCTCCAACGCCATCCCGATCGTCCTGACGACGGCCGTGGCGATGGTGATCAGCGCCTTCGTCCTGGGCGTGGTCACCCACACCGTGGCCCGCCAGCTCGGCGGCGACGGCGCGTGGCAGCCCACGGTCGGCCTGTCGATGCTGATCATGTCGCTCACGGACACCCCCCGCCTGGTCCTCGCGATGTTCTTCGGCGGCGACGCGACCTTCGTCCAGCTCGTGGGCTGGGCGACCTGGGTGGCGGCCGGTGCGCTGCTGACCCTGATGGTCCGCCGCTCCCACGACCTGCCCTGGCCGAAGGCGCTGGGCGCGTCGGCGATCCAGCTGATCGCACTGCTGTCGATCGTGAAGCTGGGCACGTTCTAGCGGCCACCCGGCCCACCATGCGTGTACGCGGGTAGTGGGCCGGACGAGCGCGTGAGCACCACGCTGCGACGCAAACGAAGATCCCCGGTCCGCCAGGACCGGGGATCTCTTCGTGAGCGGCGGGTCAGAGCGCTTCCTTCGACGGAGTGATCGGCTCGCCCGGCTTACGTACGACGGGCAGGACACTCCACGGGAAGTTGATCCAGTCGTCGGTGCGCTTCCACACGTACTCGCACTTGACGAGACTCTGCGGCTTCTCGTAGATCACCGCGGAGCGCACCTCGGCCACGTGGTCGAGGCAGAAGTCGTACACGAGCTTGAGGGTCCTGCCCGTGTCGGCCACGTCGTCGGCGATCAGCACCTTCTTGTCGGTGAAGTCGATGACGTTCGGGACGGGCGCCAGCATCACGGGCATCTCGAGCGTCCGGCCCACACCCGTGTAGAACTCCACGTTCACGAGGTGCAGGTTCTTGCAGTCGAGGGCGTAGGCGAGACCGCCGGCCACGAAGACGCCGCCTCGGGCGATGGACAGCACGATGTCGGGCTCGTACCCGTCGTCGGCGACCGCCTGCGCGAGCTCGCGCACGGCGACGCCGAACTGCTCGTAGGTGAGGTTCTCCCGTATCCCCTCGGCGCTCATACCTGCGTCCTGTGGAAGTTGAGGAAGGACCGGGAGGCGGTCGGTCCACGCTGACCCTGGTAGCGGGACCCGTACCGCTCACTGCCGTACGGGGACTCGGCCGGCGAGCTGAGCCGGAACATGCACAGCTGCCCGATCTTCATCCCCGGCCACAGCTTGATGGGAAGGGTCGCGAGATTGGAGAGCTCCAGCGTCACGTGCCCCGAGAAGCCGGGGTCGATGAAGCCGGCGGTGGAGTGCGTGACGAGCCCGAGGCGCCCGAGCGAGCTCTTCCCCTCCAGCCGGGACGCGAGGTCGTCGGGCAGCGAGATGACCTCGTACGTGCTGGCGAGCACGAACTCCCCGGGATGAAGAATGAACGGCTCGTCCCCCTCGGGCTCCACGAGCCGCGTGAGGTCGGCCTGCTCGACGGAGGGGTCGATGTGGGGGTACCGGTGGTTCTCGAACACGCGGAACAGTCGGTCGAGGCGCACGTCGATACTCGACGGCTGAACCATCGATTCGTCGTAGGGATCGATCCGTACCCGCCCGGCGTCGATCTCGGCCCGGATGTCCTTGTCTGAGAGAAGCACGCCCCGAGGATACGCAAGGCGCGCGGACCCACCACAATCGTGGCGTCTCCGCGCGCCTGTCACACGCTCCGACCCGGGGGCCCGGCGAGTGCGAGGACGGTCCGCCGACCGCGGCCGGCCGCTCCCGCCCCCTCGCCCGTTACTGCCGCTGCGTCTGCTTCTCGAGACTCACGGGCACGACGCTACGGAGCCGCGCACACCGCGGGCACCGGACGAGCCGCCCGGGACCGAGTCGCTCGGCCTGCTGCATCGGGAACGAAGTGGTGCTGAACACGTGCCCATCGGCACATCGGACGACGGTGCGCTCCATCAAGTCCTAGAGTCCCTTCCCCAAAGAGCCGCGTCTGGCTGGGATGCCCTGACGACGAAAGCCACATTACGGGATGAAAGGGACGACTCTCCAGGCGGCACTCCGGCCCCGCCCGGACCCTCTCCCACGCCCCCACCGTACGCCCCAACTCCCGCCCCCCGCAGCCCCGTCACTCCCCTGAGACGCGCGCAGGCCCCTCGGCTTCAGCGCCGGGGGCCTGCGATGAGGTACAGTGAGCGAGCATTCGGACACCGGCCCAACCGGCGTCTTACGCGGGTGTAGTTTAATGGTAGAACATCAGCTTCCCAAGCTGAGAGCGCGAGTTCGATTCTCGTCACCCGCTCCACGACTAAGGCCCAGGTCATCGACCCGGGCCTTTTTGCTGTCCGTCGTGATCAGTTCTCGCGTGCCAGATCCGTGCCAGAACGCTCGTCGTGACCCTTCTCGGCGGCCGCGGCCCGAGCCTTACGGACGGTCGCGTCGAGGCCGGCGGCGACCTCTTCCTGTCGCTCGTCGTCGGAGTGCTGATAGATCAGCGCCGCCTTCTCGCAGGACTGCCCGGCCCGCACCATCGTGTCCTTCAGGGTCGCGCCGGAACAGGTCGACAGGGTGTGCCCGGTGTGGCGGAGATCGTAGAAACGGAAGCCCTCGGGCATGCCAACCACCTCCCGCGCCCTGCGCCACCTCCGCCCGAAGGTGCTGCGTCGGAACGGAGCTCCCTTCTCACCGACGAACAGGAGCCCGTCCGGCCCCGGTTCGGCGTAGCTCTCCAGATGCCGACGGAGCTCCCGGTGCAGGAAAGCGGGAAGGATCACAGTCCGCGTTCCCGCCTCCGACGTGGTGTCGCCCTGGACCCGCCGCCCGTTCATCCGCTCCGGCTCGGCGAGGCGAACACGGACCCGAAGGGTGTCGAGGTCGACGTCCCGGCGACGCAGACCGGCCAGCTCCTCCGGCCGCATGGGCCCGTAGGCGCCCAGATAGACCATGAGCCGCCACCGCATCCCCACCGCACCGGCGAGGGCATCGACCTGGGCGACGGTGGCGATGCGCCGCTCGGCGGCCTTCTCCTCGCCACCGCCCTGACAGCGCCCCAGTCGGACCATTGCCCGCGGTCACCCGCGACAGGAGAATCCCCTCTGATCAAGAGGAGATGTGATGCTCAACTTCATGGAATGGTCCGTGGTGGCGCTGGGGTGCGTGCTGGTCCTCGCGAGTCTCGGCGGCTGGTGGTGGGAGCGGACCAAGGTCCAGAAGGGAGCGAGTCCCGATCAAAGCAGGCGCTTCTTCGCAGCCTGGCTCCCTCTGCTCATGGGTGTGGAGTTGATCGGCGCCAAGGTGCCGCACCTGCTGCACGCGCCCTACTCCGTCGCCATGATCGTGGACGCTCTCAACTTCGTGCTGATATTCACGGTGGCGGCCCTGGCCTTCTGGATGCTTCGCAAGCGCGGTCTGCGCACCCTCGGATGACGGCAACGGTCTCCGGGCCGTACCGCTCCCTCTCCCTGCTCCGTGCCGGTTGCCGACGTGGACCTCGGAGATCCTGTGGCGGTGGTGTGTACTGCCGAGGACAGGGCCCGATATTCCCCCCAAGAACCGGGCCGTCTGTGAGGTCGGCCGTGCGCACGGGCGGCCAATGGCGCACATCTGTATCGGGCCGAGAAGGGCGGGCGGTTCACCGAGGGGCGCGCTATGTGCATAGGGAGTGCTGCGTCCGTCCCGGACGGCGCGTGCGGAGGGGGAACGCCGTGGTGCGCTACGTCGTTCACCGTCAACGGGCCCACGTGCCGCGAGACATCAACCTCGGCGCAGTAGCGCCCTGCTGATCGGTGACTTGATCAAGCGCCGTCGGAAGCGCGCCGCGCACGCACCTGACAGCGACGTCTGACATCAACGGCACCGGACGGCAGCACATCAGCCCGGCTGTCGGCGAGCGCAAGGGCTTGTCGTCGTCGGTGGAACACCAGGCCTGCACGGTCTTCGTGGTGTCGGCCTTGTACCGCATGCCGTCGTGCCGATCTTGGAACCGGTGGTGTACGGATCCTGGAACATGTTGTCCACGCTGAGGCGTGTCTCGCCGTACGCCCTCACCAGCGCGGCGCTCGGCGTCTCGTCCTCGAGCTCGCGGATTTCGGAGACGACGACGTACTGGCCCCACTCCTGGCGGTACGGGTGGAACGGCACCTCGCTCGACGACCGGTACAGGCACCACCGCGGCTCCGTGGCTGCGAGATGGCCGTCCCAGCGGGTCTCCCGACGCCTGCGCCCCGGCAAGAGCGGGCGCCCGCCTCGGTGCGCGGGCGCCCTTTCTCTGCGACGGCGGCGGCCTCAGCCGATGGCGTACGCGCGGTACACCGTCTGCACCGAGCGGCCCCCGGCGGAGTCGGTCACCTCGGAGCGCAGGGCGACGGCGCCTTGGGCCGGGTTGTGCACGGACGCCTGCCAGGTCGAGCCGACGTGCTTGACCGTCGCCGCCTTCCAGGTCTTGCCGCCGTCGGCGGAGGACCAGACCCGGACGGACTTGGCGGTCACCTTGGTGAACTTCACGTCGGGGTTCTGGGAGCCGCGCACGGCACTCACGTCGACCCTCGTGGTGCTGTTCGGTGCGGCCTGGTTGTGGGTGTTCAGCCCCGTGGGCAGGAAGCGGGCCAGGAAGACGGACGCGACCGTCGACTTGGCCGGGTCGGCCTTGAAGCGCCAGTCGAGGGTGGTGCGCGACGACAGCATGTCGGCGGGGAAGGTGATGCCCGGACGGTAGCGATGCGCGTCGACGGTCAGGCGGTACCAGCCGGCCGAGGAGATGCGGGCGGAGAACTCGGCGTCGCCGTTGCCCCAGTTGGTCAGGGTCTTCTTCTTGACGGTGGTGCTTCCCTTGGACAGGACCACCGTCTCCTTCGTCGGGTCGGCCCCGCTGGTACCGACGTCGGGGTCGCCGATCAGGGCGTCCGGAATGAAGTAGACGGACTTCTGCCAGACCGTCGGCAGATAGTGCAGCGGGCTCCACACGGCCCGGCCGAAGGACTGGGTGGCGCTCTGCCCCGCCTTCAGCGTCCTGGCCGTCGGGAAACCGCCGCCCACGTGGTCGCCGTTGCTCGCGTAGATGTCGTCGCGCGGCTGCCAGGTCCCGGGAGTCACATGGGCGGTGGCGCTGTACGGCGCGTTGTCGTCGTGGACGCCGGCCATCAGGTCGGTCGTGCAGTCGTCGACCTTCGGCTGCGCCTGGAGCGCGATGCTGTTCTGGCGGGCGATCTGCGTACCGCCGCGTACCGAGAAGCGCATCGTCGCCATGTTCGCCCGCTTGAACGACCCACCGGGCGCGGCCGGGATGCCCGTGGTGTTCTTCACGGCGACATAGCTGTCGTTGCCCGACCACTGCGCCATGTACCCGAACTGCAGCAGCTTGGAGGAGTTCGGGATGGCGTAGAGGGCTCCCGCGTCGTTCCAGCCGTCCGTGCTGAAGGCGGAGGGCATGTTGCTGACGGCGGCGCACACCCGCGCGCTGATCCGCGCCGGGCCGGTCACGTCGGCGGGCGTGTCGAGCGACGCCTTGACGGCCTTGCCCTTGCGCGCGTCGAGCGTCACCGACGTGCTGCCCGACACCTTGACGACGCTCGCGCCGAGGGTGTCGGTGCTCCGACCGTCGGAGCGGCTCTCGTAGATGTCGGTCATCGCGATGTAGCGCCCCGCCGGCAGGCTGATCCGCTTGCCGGACTTGACGCTGTACCTCTGACCGGACGGCACGGCGACGACGGTGACCGTCGTCGAGACCTTGCCACCGCTGCGCCCCAGCGTGGTGACCGCCAGTGAGGCCGACGCCGCCTGCACGGAAGCGGCGGAGGCGACCAGCGGCACCAGCGCGGCCACGCCGACGAAAGCGAGCGTTCTTCGCCGCACCCTCATCACCCTCATCAATTCCCCCCTCGAACCCCGAAGTCGGCCCATCCTAGTCATGTCACGGACATGGCCATGAAGGCGTGGCGATCGGCCGGAGGGCCGTCGGCGTCCGCTTAGCCCCGTGCCTACGCGGTGGTGGGTCAGGCCGGGGTGTCGGCGTCCCGCGTGGAGGCCGCGAACGCCTCGGGGCCCTGCTCCACCGCTGCCGGGTCCATCCACATGACCTGCCAGCCGTGGCCGTCGAGGTCGTAGAAGCTGCGTGAGTACATGAAGCCGTAGTCCTCGGCGCCATCCGCCTCGGAACCGCCCGCCGCGAGTGCGGCGGCGCTGACGGCATCGACCTCGTCGCGGGACGCCACGCTGAAGCAGTACAACGCCAGCGTGTGCGTGGTGGGATCGGCCATCGGCAGCTTCGCGAACTCCGCGAACTTCTCGCGGCTGAGCAGCATGACGAAGGCGTGCTCGCCGACCGGCATGCAGGCGGAGGTCTCGTCGGTGAACCGCGGGTTGAAGCCGAACCCGAGCTTGGCGAAGAACGCCTTGCTGAGTTCGAGGTCCGCCACGGGGATGTTCACGAACAGCATGCGGCCGGGGTGTGCGGGACTCGTCATGGTGGATCTCCAGTCGGTGGCTCGATGCCTCGATGGCTCGATGGCTCGATGGCGTACGTACTGAGAGACAGGACCGGCGGGCGGAACTCATCGGTGTACCGACGCCGGCCGACCGAACAGCGGACGCCGTCGCTCGGACATCCGCGCCCACCGCGTCGAAACGGCCTCCAGGGCAGGGTGATCGCCACTGGCGCGGCTGAGTGTCTGGCTCAGGCGACCTCCCCGCCCCGGTCGGCCGAGGCTCTCGCCGAGGCTAGGGCGTTCCGCCGGCAAGGGAGCGGGACTGGTCGCCGAGAAACAACGACGGGCCGTGAGACAGCCGTTGGTGCGGCGGTCCCACGGCCCGGTCGATCGGCTCAGCGGGTGACCAGCACGGCGTCCAGGATGACCGTGGATCTTCCGGGCCTGCTGCCGGAGAGGATCCGCAGCTCCTGGCCGCCGTCCTTGCTCCCTGGCAGCGCGGTCGCCGGAAGTGCCGCTGGGCACCTGCTCCGCCTGGAGCGGGCGGCGCGGCGGTCGCCGACTCCGCGTGCGGGCATCTTCCGCGGCTCGTACGCGCGCGCGGCCCGCGAGGTCCGCACCCACGACCGGCCCGGCAAGGTCATCCGTCGGGAACTGGTGCTAATATCCGCCCGCTTGTTCGGGGGGATGGGGCCCTCCGTCAGGGAGGGGAAGCGAGTGACTCGTCCTGCCTTCGTGCGTGGCTCCCTTGCCACGCTCATCGGATTGGCGCTCTCCGTGTCCGCCGTGCCGCTGGTGGCGCCCGCGCACGCGGAGACCGTGACGGAAATCATCGTTCCGGCCGCCATGCGCACGACTCCGCGCATGGCGTATCTGCAGAACGCGGGAGTTTCCGGGTTCCTCGAATACCGCTCCACCGCCGCGGGCTACGGCCTCTGGTGGACCAGCTACGACGGCAGCAGCAAACCGGTGGAAGGCGGCGAGCGGCTCGGGCCGCGCACGACGGGTTCGTACGGCACCGGGTCGGACGTCGTCGCCCTTCGCCCGTCCCAGAGCGATGGTGGGCAAGTCCTGCTCCGCGACATGGGAACCGGTACGACGGAGACCGTGACCATCCCGGCGGCCCAGAGCTATCTGCAGACCTACGGGCGTACCGTCCTGACCGGCACGTCGACCGGTGGGCAACGGACTGGGCTGTTCCTGCTGCACGACGAGAACGGCACCACGGTGCAGAGGCCCGTGACCGGATTCCCGGACGGGGCGGTCTTCCCCTTCTATCCCAGCGGCTCCGCCTCCGGCTTCCTCGTCTACTACCAGGACACGGACCGGGTCTTCCGGCACGCCTGGGTGGACGCGGAGACCGGTATCGCCACGACGTTGCCCTCACCGGTGGTGGCGAACACGAACACCGTGGTGGGATCGGACTACCTGGTCACCTCCAGCTCGTTCCGGGCGCGTGTATACGCCCAGGGTGCCTACGACGCTCCCACGCATGAGGTCGCGTTCCCCCACAACCTCGGGGACAAGATGCTCGGCGTCGTCGGTGACGCGCTCGTCGTCGCGCGGCGCAGCGATTCCTCCGTCTGGAGTGTGTCGGCGCTGCCCTTCGACGGCTCCGCGGAGCTGCCCCTGTTCGAACGGGCGGATCCCGCCGCCCTCGTGACCCCCGACGGCGGTCTGATCCTCTCCGGCGGCGAGTCCTCTCTGGACTACGGCATCACCAAGGTCGAGGCGGGGGACGACGGTCTGCCCCGGGCCCGCCGGATCGTGGACCTTCCGCCCGTGCCCATGGGGATCGAGTCGCTCGATCTGAGCGGCGGTGATCTGATGACCTTCGAGTCCGGCGACGGAGCGTCCCACCTGTACAGCCGCTCGCTGGCCACGGCGGGGGAACTGACGGCGGGCACCCGCACGGACCGGGGAGCGACCCACCGGTGCGGGATCATGGACGGGGAGAGCGGGAGCTGTCCCGACCTGAGGGGTTCGGGTGACGGCCGGGCGGTCATGCGGAACGCGCTCGGGGAGGTCGCCGTACTGGACCGGGGGCAGCCCCTTCCCGCCACCGTGGTGGCTTCCGGGCTCAGGGACAACAATGGCCTCGTGGACGTCGCGGGCCGGTACGCGGTCTGGGGTGAGCCCACGCCCACGGGAAACAGCCTGGTGGTGACCGACCTGGACACCCGGAAGGTCGTGCTCACCCGCACGGGCGCGGCCGCCGGCGTCCCCCTCCGCCTGTGGGGGGAAACGCTGTGGACGGTGTCCGGGGACGGCAGTGTCACGGCCACGGAGGTGCGTTCGGGCAACACGATCACGTCGTTCCGGGTGTCCGACAGCACCGGCAGCTGCGCTCTGGGCGGCTTCCAGGCGGTGGGACGGTGGGTGTACTGGTCCGGCCGGTGCCCTTCTCCCCAGGGGGGCGTGGACAAGACCTTCGTGTACGACACCCGCAGGAAGACGTCCATCGCCGTGCCCAAGGGCGGCGATCCGCGCCTGGGCGACGGTTTCCTGGTCACGCGTGACTCCACGTCCGGGGCGCTGACCCTCACGGACGTCACGAGCGGCTCCGCGGTGAGCAGGACCCTGGCGGCCAAGGCCGGAAAGTGGGACGTCGATCCGTACACCAGCCTGGTCGGCTACGTGGACCCGGCCTCCCAGGACATCCACGTCCTCCGGAGTGGCGTCCCCGCTACGGACATCGCGGTCCTGGGAGCAAAGACAGAACCTTCGGTCAGCCTGGTGGACCCGTCGTCCGCGTGGGACGGCACGTGGTGGCTGTCGAAGCCGGCCGCGTCGTGGACGCTGGCGCTGAGGAACAAGGCCACCGGGGCCTCCGTGCGCACACTGTCCGGTGGCGCCGCGCAGGGCGCGGTCCGCACGTCCTGGAACGGCAGGACGTCGACGGGCGCGTACGTGCCGAACGGCACGTACAGCTGGACGATGACAGTGGCCCCGGCCGACAGGCACGGTGCGCCGGCGACGGCGTCCGGCACGCTGAAGCTGACCGGTGGTGCCACGGTGAGACACGACCACGTCGGGTCCGACGGCGTCGGTGACCTGCTCACCCTCACCTCCCAGGGTGCGCTCTCCTTCCATCGGGGCGACGGCGCCGGGAAGTTCTCCACGACGACCTCGGCTTCGGGTTGGCCCGCCTCGATCACGGCGGTGCCGTTCGGAGACCTGAACGGTGACCGCTGCGATGACGTGCTCGTGCGGTTCGCCAACGGTGCGCTGCGGGCGTACCGCCCGGGGTGCGGCAAAGCCCTGACGACATCCACCCCGTACACCACGCTGGGAACGTCGGGCTGGAGCCAGTACAACGTGCTGACCTCACCGGGCGACATCACCGGTGACGGCCGGGCGGACCTCATCGCCCGCCAAGCGTCCACCGGTGACGTCTACCTGTACAAGGCCACAAGCAGCGGCAAGCTCTCGGCGCGGGTGAGGATCTTCTCCAAGTGGTCCGGCTACAAGAAGATCATCGGCGTTGGCGACCTCAACGGTGACGGGTACGGAGACCTGCTGGCTCAGGACACGTCGAACAGGCTGTGGCGATACGCGGGCACGGCGGCCGGCGGCTTCAGGGCGCGGGTCAAGGTGGTCGACAACTGGGGTGCCTCGTACAACGCCGTGGTGGGCGCCGGCGACATCACCGGAGACGGGAAGGCGGACATCGTCTCCCGCGACACCTCCGGCAGGCTGTGGCGCAACAACGGCGACGGTAAGGGCTCCTTCGGTCCTCGCACCGGGATCGCCACCGGGTGGCAGGGCTACAAGGCCCTGTACTGAGTTCGCCCCGTTCGCCCTCCGAGGGTTCGGCCGGGCTCGGTGCCGTTGGCCGTGAACTTCCCCGGGATTGTCGGTGATCGGTAACGGACGGATGCCGTGGGTTCGTCCTTCGTCCTGCCAAGTGGTCGCGAGGCGGCCGGTGGTCCACGGGGCATGGTGCGAAAGCGAGGCGGACATGGCGTACCCGACGTGACCGAGGCATGTACCCGACACCGGGTGGGGTTGTCTCCCGCCGTACCGGGGTGCGATGGACGACCTTGATCCCTGGTGCGAAGTACCACGTTACGAGGGCCTCACCCGCAGCCGATGCGTTGCCGTGTCACGGCTGTGCCACCGCGGTGTCCTGAAGGCAAGACGGGCGTGACCGACGGGCTCCGGGGTCCCTCATAGTCGGCACAGAGCGGGACACCGGCGCCCGGACACGGCCGGCTTCCCACCACCCGTCCCGGAAGGAACTTCCCGTGATGAACCGCCACCTGCGCAAGGCCGTCCTCGCCACCGCCGCGATCACCGCCGGGCTGCTGATGACGGCGTGCCAGAACGGCACCGACGACAGCTCGTCCGGCAGCAGCGGAGCGGGCGCGGCGGCGGTCGCGGAGAAGGCGTCCGACGCCAGGAACGCAAAGGGTGTCAGCGGCTCGTTCAAGAACGGCGAGGTGACCTATCTCGCCCCGGGCAAGTACATCGTGTCCGTACCGGGCGGGGACGACCAGCAGTTCCTGGTGGCGGACGACACCGAGGTCTACGGCGTCGGCACGATATGCGGCGCGGCGGGGTCCAAGGTGGACGCGCCCTGCACGCTGGACCAGTTGGAGGCGGCCGCCATGAAGGCCGCCGTGGGCGCCGACGTGGAGATGAAGAACGGCATCGCGACCCTGGTGACCGAGCGGCGCGCCGCCCAGCAGGGCTCCGGCTCCGACTCCGGTTCGGGCTCCGACTCGGGTCCGGGCTCCGACTCCGGCTCCCGCGACACCGCCGTCGAGGGCATCGACAAGGGCAAGGGCGTCAGCGGCACCTGGTTCGGCAACGTCTCCTACCTGGCTCCGGGCAAGTACACCGTCTCCGACATGAAGGGCGTCGAGCAGCAGTTCTTCCTCGCCGAGGACACCGAGATCCGCGGTTACGACGACATCTGCGGTGACGCGGGCCAGGGCGGCCAGGACGGCACCGAGTGCACCGAGGCCGAGCTGGAGACGGCCGCCAAGAAGGGCTTCAGCGCCGAGGTCGCGATCAGCAACGGCATCGCGACCAGCATCCGTGACGACCACTGAGCCCCGGACCGGCCGCAGCCGCGGGGCTCGGCGAGGTCATCAGGGCTGGGTGACTCGCAGGTGTCGTCGTTCGGCCAGTTCCTCCGCGCCGACCACGGTCAGAACCGGGGTGCCGGGAGCGGCGAACATGGTCACCACCAGCTGCGACTGCGCGTCCGAGAGGTTGTTGGCGCCTTGGTAGTGGATCACGTCGCCCCCGGGCTCGAACAGGGCGTCACCGGCCTTGAGCACCCGGGGCGGTTGCCCCTCCAGTTCGAAGAGGATCTCGCCCTGAGTCACGTAGCCGAAGATCGGCCCGGGGTGCCGGTGCGGCGGCGCGCCGGGGTCACCGGGCGCCAGCGTGACCCGGATCGTCCTGGCCTCCGCGCCGGCCGGGATCCGAGGCGCCGCCTCCGGAAGGGTCGCGATCACCTCGACGCCTGGGGGCATGTGTGTGTGCTCAGCGCTCATGGCTTCCTCCATACAGGGACAGTCAGGAGAGAGGACAAGACAGCTTCCTCATCTGTGACAGCCCTGCGCGGCGAACCCTGCCCGGGGCCTGACCGGAAATCCGGTCGCCCGAGCGGACCGGGCGCTCAGCTCGCTGTCGCGTGTGATGCTCAAGCTCGACGTTTCGCCCTCGGGTGCCTGTTCGGCGTGGAATTCCGTCGTCGTGGCGGCGGCGAGTGGACGACCTCCGCGGCCTCACTTGTTCAGTGAAGCCACGTAGGGAGCCAGTTTGTCCGGGCTCACCACCCACATGACGCGTTCGATGCCGCGCTCCGACACATCGGCGGTGATCAGAGCCATCGCCTTTCCGTGGACTGAAACAAGGGCGGCCGGCCTGCCGTTGGCCTCGACCCACCGGATGTCCGTCTCGGGCCAGAAGCGCGGGGCGTAGGCGATGAAGGTCTTGGCGACGTGCGGACGCCCGACGACCGGAATCCTGGATGCGCCGCGCATCCCGCCGCCGTCGGCGTAACTGACCACGTCCGCCGAGAGAACCTCTTCGAGCGCCGCCAGATCGCCTGTCCGCGCCGCGGTGATGAACGCCTTCAGCAGGCGCCGGTGAGCGGTGGAACTGGCCGGCTTCCTGCGTTCCGCCGCCAGGTGCTTCTGGGCGCGGCTCACCAGCTGGCGCGAGTTGCCTTCGCTCGTCTCCAGGATGTCCGCGATCTGCCGGTACGGGTAGTTGAAAGCTTCCCTCAGGACGTAGGCGGCCCGTTCCACGGGGTTCAGCTTCTCCAGCAGGAAGAGCACCGCCATATCCAGTACCTCCGCACGTTCCGCGCCCAACTGCGGATCCGAGCTGGTGTCAACCGGCTCAGGAAGCCACGGCCCGATGTACGACTCGCGCCGCATCCTGGCGGACTGGGCGGAGTTGATCGCCAGGCGTGTGGTGACCGTGGCCAGGAAGGCCGCCGGTTCCCGGATGTCGGCGTGCTCGGTGGTCTGCCACCGCAGCCAGGCCTCCTGGACGATGTCCTCGGCCTCCGCGGCACTGCCGAGCACGCGGTACGCGATGCCGAAGAGCCGGGGACGCGCTGCGATGAAATCCCTCGTCGCCTGTTCGAGGGAGTCCGCGTCATCACCGGCACACATAGGTGGCCTCCAGCTCAGGTTCACCACTCGCGACCCTGTTGTCAGGAAGTGAGGACGCCGATGCCGTCTCCCAGCAGTTTCACACCGAGGACGAAGAACAGGACGGCCATCACGGCGACATTGTTCTGAGCCGCCCAGTTCTTCCAGTTGCCGAGGGTGGTCTTCGCCCGGTCCCCGCCGAGCAGGAAGACGCCCAGGGGAGCCAGCAGGCCGAGGGTGGCGATCACGACGAAGATCGCCAGTGCCCCGATCTGCTGCCCGACCGGCAGTCCCGCCGATCCGATCGCGGCGCCCGCGGCGATGGTCAGCGGGGCGTTCTTGGCGTTGAGCGCGGCAAGGGCCACGCCCAGCCCGAAGACCTTGACCGGCGTGAGACGGTCTATCGCTCCCATCCACTTGGGCAACTGGGCCTGCGAGGGATCCTTCGGGCGCCGGTGCCACTGCCGGACGCCGAAGACGACGAGGAGCACGCCGAGCGCGAGCTTGAGGGCTCCCACCCAGGTGGCCGGGTGGTTGTGGGAGGAGGCACCCGCGGGGGAGGCGATCGCCAGCATCACCGCGCCCAGGATCGCGAGTCCCAGGATCCAGCCGACGGTGAAGAGGATTCCGTTCAGACGTCCGCGAGGTGTGGCGAGTATGAGGATGATCGCGATGATCGGGAGCGGGCTGATGGCGACGGCGGCCGCGAGACCCAGCACGTCACCGAGAACTGCGCCCATGTCTGCCTCCCTGTGAGGGTCAGGCCGGCGATCCACTTGAGCAGGGCTGGACGGAAGCGGGTGCCACGACCGTCCGGGACAGCGCGCCAGGGGTTGTGGTGCGATCGGCTGCGCCGCTGTCGTCACGGCGGCGCGGAAGTGGCTGCCGAAAGATGATGGCGACGGCCCACTCGGACGTCCCGGTTCCATCTTCCTTCGTCCGATCACATCTGTCCTCGGGAGCCTGGCGGGGGTATCAGGAGGCATCAGGGCGCGTCAGAGGGTGTCGCCGAGCGATCAAGGGCGACTCCCGCAGTGCCGCGGACTCCGGGGATCACGCCCAGGCGTGAAGATGCGCGGCATCGCGTCCGCGGTGACGATTGAGGTGTGAGGGCGACGGCGCCCCCGTGTCCGGGTGCCTGGTGTCCCTCGCGCCGATCCGTGGCAGGAGAGTCTCACGATGACTGCGACGACAGGTGCAGGCCCATCAGCGCACCCCGAGCGCCCGGGCAGGTCGGATGGGGTCTGCAGCGAGTTCACCGTCTTCACCAAGATCAAGCCGGGCCACGCGGACGCGCTGCGCGAGGATCTCGCCGCGATGGCCGACGCGGCGGCCGACGAGAACGTTCATGCGGCGGTGCACCAGATCGGCACCTTGCACGACGCACGGCACGTGATCTTCGACAACGACACCCGGTTCATGTTCGCCAGCGTCTTCGACGGCTCCTGGGACGCCTACATCGACGACTTCGCGAAGACCGTGGTCGGAGCCCGCTTCGACAAGGTCTTCTCCCACAGCGAAGGTTTCCCGGGCGTCACCGATCCGGGAGTGAAGGACTGGTTCGTCGCCCACCAGGCGCCCGCGGGGGTCTTCGTCAGCGCCTATCCCGATCTGACCGTCCAGCAGATCTACAAGGACCACCGAGTGGACGAGGCGTTCGAGGAGGTTCTGGACACTCCCGAGTTCCGGGCGGCACTGGAGAACCCGGCCAACGCGGAGTTGGTGGCCACGCCGGCCTTCCAGAAGCTGATGGCTGAAGCCTCGGCCTAGCGGCCGGGCACAGCCGACCCGCGGAACCGACCGACCCGGCCTCGCCGGGCCGCGTCCGCGGGGGCGGCCCGCGCCCGCACGGCTGACCCGGCATGGACGACACGGCTGACCCGGCACGGAGGACACGGCTGACCCGGCACGGACGACGTGGAGGCACAACCGATCATGAACACCGCGGACGGCAGCGGCACGGCCGACGTGCGCGTCGACATCGACGACGTCCAGAGCGGGGCACTGCGGCCACGGCCGGTGCCGTACGCCGGGAAGTTCGTCTTCCTGCGCGTCGACGACCGCGACGCCGGACGCGCCCTGCTGCGCCGGCTGCTCCCGTTGGCCTCCGGTGGTCTGCCCGGCGTGGACCGGAGCCAGGACGCCTGGGTGGCGCTGGCGTTCACCTACCAGGGGCTGCGGGCCCTGGGGGTCCCCCAGGAGTCACTGGACAGCTTTCCGCGAGCGTTTCGTGAGGGCATGGCCGCTCGGGCGGAGCGGATCGGTGACGTGGGCGCGAGTGCCCCGGCGCACTGGGAGACGCCGTTCGGAACGGGCGAAGTGCACATCGCGCTGAGCGCTCTCTCCTCCGACGCCGCACAGCTGGACGACGAGCTGGAGCACGCTCGGGCCGCTTACGAGGGGACGCCCGGTGTCCAGGTGATCTGGCAGCAGGAGGTCCGCCAGCTCCCGACCGGGCGCACCACCTTCGGCTTCCGTGACGGCATCAGCCATCCGAACATCGAAGGCCTGGGGCTGCCCGGCTCCAACCCGCAGGAAGCCCCGATCAAGGCGGGCGAGTTCATCCTCGGGTATCCCGACGAAACCGGCAGTCTGCCGCCCATGCCCGTCCCCGACGCGCTGGGGCGCAACGGGACCTACGTGGCCGTGCGCAAGGTCCACACCGACGTCGCGGCGTGGCGCCGGTACCTGCGCGCGAACAGCGCCGGCGCCCAGGAGGAGGAGCTGCTGGCGGCGAAGCTGGTCGGGCGCTGGCCCAGCGGGGCGCCGTTGGCGCTGGCACCGGAGCACGACGACCCGGAGCTGGCGGCCGATCCGCACCGGGTCAACAATTTCCTGTACCGGGAGAACGACGACCGGGGCTTCCGGTGCCCCGCCGGTGCGCACATCCGGCGCACCAACCCCCGCGATTCCACCATCATCGGTGACGCGCGGATGCACCGCCTCATCCGCCGCGGTACCACCTACGGGCCGCCGCTGCCCGAGGGTGTGCTGGAGGACGACGGCGTCGACCGCGGCTTGGTCGGCGTGTTCATCGGCGCCCACCTCGAGCGTCAGTTCGAGTTCATCAAGGCCGAGTGGGTCAACGACGGCAACTTCATCGGCTACCCCGGCGAGCAGGACCCGGTGGCCGGTCATCACGGCGGAACGGGCAGCGTCACCATCCCGGAGAAGCCGGTCCGGCGCCGGCTGCGGAACCTGCCCAGCTTCGTGGCCACCCGCGGTGGCGAGTACTGCTTCCTGCCGGGTCTGCGTGCCCTGCGCTGGCTCGCGGAACTGGAGGACTGACGGCGCCCCGACCCGCTGAGGTCCGACCACGCTCTCCGAGGAGAGGCCGAAGCCATGGCAGCACAGTTCGTCCGCTACACGCCGGACGTCGAAGACGACGACCCGAACTTCGAGCAGAACCTGCGAACGGTGATCGAGAAGACCGAGGGCTACATCGCCGAGTCGGTCGAGGCCGGTGGCACCGGACGAGCCCTTCGTGACGCCCACGCCAAGGGCTACGGGCTGGTGCGAGGGCAGGTGGAGATCCTGGACGGGCTTCCTCCCGAGTACGCCCAGGGCATCTACGCGACCGCGGGAACCCACGACGCGCTCATCCGCTTCTCCAACGGCTCGCCGCACGCCGGAGCGGACGCGCGACTGGGCGCCGCCACCGGACTGGCGCTGAAGATCTTCGACATCCCCGGTCCGACCCTGCTGGAGGACGAACCGGACTCGGGCACTTTCGACTACGCCAACATCAACGGGCCGATCTTCTTCTGCAACACCGTCGAGCACTATCTGTTCATCCAGGAATTGTTCCTGAACGCGTCGGCCTACTTCTCCCAGGGCCGACCCGGCGCACATCGCTTCTTCGCCGACTTCGTGACGGGAAAGGGGACGCTGGACCGGGACGACTGGGCGTGGGACGAATTCCTGGCCTTCCTGCGCCTGGCGAAGACCCCTCCGGCCAACGTACTGCTGTCGAGCTACTGGACGATGGGCGCGGTCCGGCACGGGGACTACATCGCCAAGGTGCGCATCACCCCCGACCCGCACCACGCCGCGGCGGTGGTCAGGCGCACCATCGACCCGGCCTCGGCGGCGGAGGTCTTCCGACCGGCCCTGGAAGCGGAGTTGCAGGAGCGGCCCTACGCTTTCGACATCCAGGTTCAGCTCTGCACCGACCTGGCACGCATGCCGGTGGAGGACACCACTGTGGAGTGGTCCGAGCAGCTCTCACCGCCCGTCACCGTGGCCAGGCTGCGGCTGCCGCAGCAGGACATCTCCGGCCCGGAAAACCTGGAGAAGATGGACGCGCTGTCCTTCACACCCTGGCGGGTCACCGCCGAGCACACCCCGCTGGGCAACATCATGCGGGCCCGCAAGGAGGTCTACCGGCAGTCCTCGCTCGCGCGCCACAAGCTCAACCAGCAGCAGCGCACCGAGCCGCGCAGCGCCGACGAGGTACTCCCGACCAGGTGATGCGGGGCGATGCACCCCGGCCGGGTGCCGGGGCCCCGCGCAGTACGGCCGCCGGCGGAAACAGGACGGCGTCCGGGAACGGTCCGTCCGGCCCCGTCGGGGAGTAGCGTGAAGGAATCGGGAGCATTTCGCGCACCGGCCCCGACGCCGGTGCCGTTCCCGGGGAGTGACAACACCCGGCCGCCGTGCTCACGCGCGGGTCCGGAGACAGGTCTGCGCGATGTCCGCGACCCCCTCTCGTCTCCCGCTGCGGGCGGTTCCCTTCAGGGCCCCGACCGCGCGCCTCGCGCTCAGGTCCGACAGCCCGTCCGGAGGATCCGGCGAGCTGGACGGTGCCTGGTGGCCTCGTTCACGTGACCTGCCGAGCGAACTGTCCGCCCTGGCGGACGTGCTGGATCCGCTGTGGGGGCGGATCACCCGTATCGCCGTCAACCCTCGTAACTGGCCGATCCTTCCGCCCAGAATCTTCGTCAACGGCTATGTGGTGAAGATCGGCTGGTTCACCCCGGAGCTGGATCCGCACAAGATCCTGGTGCTGTCCGCCACCGCCGGCCGCTGGGACCTCCTGGTGGTTCCCCCGGAGACCGGCGCCCCGTCGGCGGCCCGGCTGATGGCCGCCGCGACCGCGAGCACCGGTCCGCGGCCGACCGCGACCACGCTCATGACGGCGGAACGGACCCGCCACGGAAGCCCGGAGGCCGGGAACGACGAGAACGTCGCGGCCTTCCCGTCACGCTCATCGCATTCGGCACACTCGTCCCACGGCCACGACTGGAATCCGCAGACCGCTGTGGGGATGTGACCGCCGTGGTCATCGCCCTGGCCGTGAGCGCCCTGCTGATCCTGGCCGTGTCCGTGACCCGCGTGGTTCGCCGGTTCGAGGCACACGCCCGGCGCGACGGGCGGACGTCGCGTGGCGGGCCGCGTCACGCGTGACCGTCCGCCGCGATCGCGTCACTCGCGACGGTCCCCCCTCCCCTCGTGATTCCGTCGCTCCTCCCCCCGTGATTCCGTCACTCGGGACCTTCCGCCGCGGCCGGCGCACGCGGGACCGCCGCCGCGGCCGCCATGAGCGGTTCCGCGGCGTCCTCGGCCGTGTCCGGAGGCACGACCAGCAGATCCCAGCGCCCCCGGCCGGGGGCGAGCAGGACGATGGTGTGCGGTGCGGACGCCGCGCGGGCCCTGCGCAGTCGTACCACCTCGTTGGAGACGAGGATCCGGCCGGGTGTCACGGACCATACGGCGTCGTTGACGGTGACGCCGCTGATGCGGCCCCACAGCCGCGGCAGACCGGCGAGCAGTTGCGGTAGTTCCGCGAGCAGATCGTAGGAGCGGGGCCACCACGCTCCGTCGATGGGCCGGGGCATGCCGCTGTCGGGAGCCAGGCGCAGCCGGAGGAGAGGAAGGGAGGGAAGCGGGACTCGCAGTGCGGTCGTCATGAAGGCTCCTGCCAACTGCCTTACGCGATGAGTGATTGACGTCCGGCGCGGCGGGCGGCGGCGCGGGAAGGCGTGGGCCGGCGCATGTCGTCCAGCCGGCCGAGGCGTTCGACCGTGACGCCGGGGCGGGGGGACGTCCCGTCGTGGCCCCGGGCGGCGGGGCCGGGTCCGATGGTGTGCCCGTCGTGGAGGGGAGGGAACCGAGCGGCATACGGGGACTCCTCGACCTGGTTGCGGATGGCGCGGCCGGGGTCACGGGCTGCCCTGTGGGGACGGTGGCGTTCAGCGGAAGGAACGCGCTGCGGATTCGCTCGGATCCGGAGTGACGGTGTGGAGCCGGTCCGGGTTCCGGCATACGGAAAACGCTCGTCCTGCCCACCGTACTCCCGCCTGTGTAACAACTGTCGCCGCCCGCACGGGCGTCGCGTTGACACGGGCCGACGCCGGACGTTGACTGGCGGTACGGCTCAGAGCCACGCCGCTTCGGAAATCCGGCACAACGCACAGGAGAGCGGCACCCGATGATGTACGACCAGACACGTGCCCAACAGCCCTCGGACCAGCCCCGCGGTAGCGCGGCACGTCGCGCCCCCGGCCCGGAACCGCTGATCCCGCCGGACGAGCGGGACAAGATCGTCCGGCGCCTGGGGCGGGCCCTCAACACTTTCGCCGACACCCCGCGCCAGTCGCTCGAGGAAGCCGAGGGTGCCTTTGACGAGGCCGTCGCCCAGCTCACGGCCGCCCTCGCCGAACAGCGGCGTGCCCTCCGCGCGGGCTGGCAGAGCCAGGAGCCCGGAACACAGCCCACCGAACCACAGTTCGCGCTGAGGCAGTACCGGGAGATCACCCAACGGATGCTCCGCCTCTGAGCCGGCCCGAATCCGGTCTCGCCGGACCGGCTCCGCCAGCCCCGAGCATCCGCTCACCCGCTCACTCGCTCACCCGCTCATCCGCTCATCCGCGTGAGCAACCCCGCGCGCCGATCCCCCTATTGGGCTGCCCCGCGCAGCCCGGCCCGGGCGAACTCGCGCATCCCCTCCTGGAATCCGACCTCGGCCTTCCAGCCCAGTTCGGCCCGCAGCCGGGCGGAGTCCGCGGTGATGTGGCGTACGTCGCCGAGGCGGTACTCGCCGGTGACGACCGGCTCGGGGCCGCCGTAGGCGATCGCGAGGGTCCGCGCCATCGCGCCGACGGTGTGCGGTTCACCGCTGCCGGTGTTGTACACGGTCAGCGTGCCCTCCCGGGGCGGTGCCGCCAGCGCCGCCACGTTGGCCGCGGCCACGTCCCGCACGTGCACGAAGTCCCGGCGCTGCGCGCCGTCCTCGTAGACGCGTGGCGCCTCGCCGCGGGCGAGCGCGGAGCGGAAGAAGGAGGCGACGCCGGCGTACGGGGTGTCGCGGGGCATCCGGGGCCCGTACACGTTGTGGTAGCGCAGCGACACGGCCGAGCCGTTCGTCGCGCGGGCCCACGCGGCTGCCAGGTGTTCCTGGGCGAGCTTGGTGGTCGCGTACACGTTGCGCGGGTCCACCGGCGCGTCCTCGCCGACCAGTCCCGGCGTCAGCGCGTCACCGCAGTGCGGGCACCGGGGTTCGAACCGGCCGGCCTCCAGGTCGGCGACGGCCCGCGGTCCCGGCCGCACCACCCCGTGCGTCTCGCAGAGGTAGCGCCCCTCCCCGTACACGACCATCGATCCGGCCAGCACGAGCCGCCGTACCCCCGCGCCGGCCATGGCGGTGAGCAGCACGGCGGTGCCGAGGTCGTTGCGGGAGACGTAGTCCGCGGCGTCGGCGAAACCGTCGCCCAGTCCGACCAGCGCCGCCTGATGGCACACGGCGTCCACCCCGGACAGCGCGCGGGCGACCGCCGCCGCGTCGCGGACATCAGCGCCCGGCTCCTCACGCACGTCGAACACGACGGCCTCGTGGCCGTGTTCCGCCAGCGCCTCGACGACATGGGACCCGATGAACCCGGCACCGCCGGTGACCAGTACACGCATGGCTCGCACGCTAGGTCCCGGACCGGCGCCGCTCCAGCGCCACGCCGGACACGTCACGGGTCCGTAAGACCCGCCGCGGCGGAGTCACCGGAGGTTCTTCAGGGGTCTCACAGGTCCTTGGCCTACCAGTCCAGGATGCGGGCGCCGATGACGGCCGGGGCGCCCGCCGAGCTGGTGGCCGTCGGCTCCCGGAAGGACGTCGAGGCGGCGGGCCGCACCCCGCGGGAAGGACTCCGGCGGACACTCGCGCAGTCCCACTCCCTGTGACAGGTCCGCGGGCACGGCCGTGGCCGTGGGATCAGCCGAAGCGGCCCGCCACGTAGTCCGCGGTGCGCGGGTCCTCGGGGGTGCCGAAGATCCGCTCGGTCGGCCCGTGTTCGACGATTCCGCCCGGGGTGCCGTGCTCGGCGAGGAAGAAGGCGCACCGCCGGGAGACACGGGCCGCCTGCTGCATGTTGTGGGTGACGATCACGATGGTCACGTCGCCGGCGAGTTCGTGGATCGTCTCCTCCACCCGGCGGGTGGAGGTGGGGTCGAGCGCCGAGCAGGGCTCGTCCATCAGCAGCACCCGGGGACGCACGGCGAGGGCGCGGGCGATGCACAGCCGCTGCTGCTGGCCGCCGGACAGCGCGCCGCCGGGCTGCCGCAGCCGGTCCCGGACCTCCTTCCACAGGCCGGCCCGGGTCAGGGACTCCTCCACCAGCTCGTCCTTCTCCCGGCGGTGCACCCGCGTACCCGTCAGCTTCAGACCCGCCACCACGTTGTCGTAGATCGACATGGCGGGGAACGGGTTCGGCTTCTGGAAGACCATGCCGATGCGCCGCCGGGCGTCCGTCAGCCGTCGCCCGGGCCCGTAGACGTCGTCGCCCTCGAAGAGGACCTCGCCCGCGAACTGCGCCGCCGGGATCAGCTCGTGCATCCGGTTGAGGGTGCGCAGGAACGTCGACTTGCCGCAGCCGGACGGGCCGATCAGGGCCGTCACCTCCCCGGCGGGCATGGTGAGGGAGACCCGGTCGAGGACCTTGCGGCTGCCGAACCAGGCCGAGACGGCCCGGGCCTCGATCGTCGCGGGAGCGAGGGCCTCCCCGGAGAGCGGGGACAGCGCGGGCAGCACGGCGGTGTCGGCGGTGTCGGCGGTGTCGGCGGGGGAGTTGATCGTGTCGGTCACGGCGGGTACCTCGGTTCGCGAGTTCACGGCGGAGCTCGAAGGACGGTCGTTCACAGGAGGTTGGGCAGGAGTTCGGTGGTGCGCGTGGCGACCTGGAGGCCCAGGACCGCGACGACCGGCGCGAAGACGATCCAGGTCTGGTGCCGGCCCCAGCGGTGCCACGCCCACACGGCGGCGACCGCGACGGCCAGCAGCGCCTGGAGCCACATCACCAGCGGCCAGGGCACCCCGGCGGGGCGGGCCAGCGGCTGTTCGGCGACCGGCAGCGTGCCGGAGCGGATGACGGCCGCCGGGGTCTGGAAGGGCGCGGAGACCAGGTCGGCGTCGATGCGCAGCAGACCGCCCGGCATGTAGTGGGGGCCGGTGGCGGTGATCAGGACCAGGCGGCCCTCGCCCGCGGCCACCGGGGCGGGCGCGGGGTCACCGGCCCGCCGGGCGCCGAGAACCTCGTACGTCGCCTTGCCCTGTCCGGTGACGACCGTGATCCTGTCGCCCTCGGTGAGCTCGTCCAGCCGCCCGAACGGTCCGCCGTACGCGGCGGCCCGGCCCAGCAGCACGCTGGTGCCGGACTGCCCGGGCATGGGGGTGTCCCGGCGGTGTCCGGGGCCGTCGGTCAGGACGGTGGAGTCGGTGCCTTCCAGGACCACCTGTTGGATGCCGAGGGAGGGGACCTTGAGCAGCGCGAGGGGAGTGCCGGGCGCGTGCAGATGTCCCTGCTGGTCGGTCTGGGCCACGGGGGCGGTGCCCAGGGCGAGTTGGTTGCGCAGCTGGTCGAACGCGGCCTGCTGCGCCGAGTGCTGCTGCGCGTCGCTGAGCAGCAGCAGCTGCACGACGATGCCGAGCAGCAGGGCGGCGACGCTCAGCAGCCCGCCCCGGGCGAGGTGGCGGACGGCGGTGACGCTCCGCACGCGCGACAGGACCTGGGCCGGTGCGAGGGGTGTCTGTACGGCGACCGTCACGGGGCCCGTCTCCTTCGCTGGAAGTGTGCTGGATGTGCTGGATGCGCTGAGGTGCGTGGTGGTGCGTGGTGGTGCGTGCCTGCCGGGAGGACCGCGGTGTCCGCGGCCTCCCCGGCAGGTCAGGCGGTGATCAACAGGGCGCTGATCAGGTGGACTTGATGGTGAAGTTCGCACCGTTGCGGGTGTTCACCGTGGTGGAGCCCGCGTAGTACGCGTGCAGGGTGTGCCGGGCGCGGCTCAGCTTCGGCAGGGTGATGGTCACCTTGCCGCCGCTCAGCGTGCCGGTCGCGATGATCCGGCTGCCCTCGTAGATGCGCACGGTGCCGCCGGGGGTCGTGCCGGTCGCGGTGACCCGGACGCCGACCTTGCCGCGGGCCGTGTGGCTGACCGAGACGGGCGCGGAGACGCTGACCGACGGCGTCGCCTTGGTGACCTTCAGCGAGAGGGAAGCCGAGGACGCGTTGAGCTTGCTGCTGCCGCTGTAGGAGACGGTCAGCGCGTGCGTGGCGACCTTGAGGTGCGTCGACAGGTTGATCGTCGCCTTGCCGGAGCTGTTCAGCGTCGCGGTGGCGAGGGTGGTGGCGCCCTCCTTCACCGTGACCTTGCCGGACGGGACGACCCCGTGCGTGCCGGTGATGGTGACGGAGACCCTGGGCGCCTTGCCGTAGGCGGTGGTCGCGACGCTCGTGTGCGTGGTGCTGGCGTAGCGGACCGCACCGGTCCAGGTGGCGCCCGCGCCCGTGCCGTTGAGGTTGGCGCCGGAGACGGTGGCCGTGTAGGTGCCGTTCGCCAGGCCGGCGAAGGTGTACGACGTGGTGGTGGCCGGGACGTCCTTGGTGGCCACGACGGCGCCGTCCGAGCCGGTCAGCGTGACCCGGTAGTCGGTGAGCGGCAGGCCGGTGGCGGCGGGCGCGGTCCAGCTGAGCTTGACGCTCGCGTCGCCGAGGGTGGTCTTCAGGACGGGCTTGGCCGGCACCGAGGTGTCGATGCCCGACTCCTCCAGGCCGCCGAGCTTGGCGTGCTTGGCCGGGTTGATCGAGCCGTTGTAGAGCTCGTTCACGAAGCCGAAGTCGGCGATGACCTTCTCGGCGGTGTCGGACGCCATCGCGGCGGTGTGGCTGCCGCTGGTGACGAAGACGTCGTAGAGGTCCTTGTCGAAGAAGACGCTGGTCGGGTCGATCGCGCGGGTCGGGACGACGTTGTAGACGTCGCGGCCGAAGGTCGCGTTCTCGTAGTAGCCGTTGACCGGGGCGAGCTTGCCGTTGACCGTCGTCACCGGGGTGGTGGGGCCGGTGTCACCGGGCAGCTGGACGCTGGCCAGGTGACCGCCCGCGGCGGCCGCGTGCTTGCTGTGGTCGGGGGCGACGTCGTTGTTCTGGGCGATCCAGCTGCCCACGGAGAACGGCACCAGCGCGCCGTCCTCGGTGATGACGTTGTCGGCCTGGTTCTCCTGGACGGTCGGGATGTCGGGGGAGATCGTGGCATCGGTGAGGCCGATGGCGCCCAGGAAGAACTTGCGCGTGCCGGAGCCGGCCTGCGGGATCTTCGGGTGCACGGTCTGACCCTCGAACACGGTGGTCGTGCCGGCGTAGATGTCGTGCAGGTCGTCGACGGTCAGGCTGTCCAGGGCGGAGCCCTTGACCGCGACACCGACGGCGTCCCGGGCGAACGGGATGTAGGTCAGCGTGGTGCCGGAGGTGCTCGGACCGCTGGAGGAACGCGCGAAGTCGACCTGACCCTTGATGGCGACGCCGGAGCTGTCCGGGTACTTGTCGCCGGTCAGCGCCTGGCTCAGCGCCAGACGGCCCTTGCCGGAGCCGTTCGGGCGCAGGAAGGACGGGCCGGCCTGGCGGGTCTGGATGGACGACGTGGTCGAGCCGGTCACGGGCTCGATCGCGTCGTAGGAGGCGATGCCCGCGCCGCTCTCGGACTTCACGGCCTTGTCGCTGTAGCTCGTGCCGTTCACCAAGTCACCGGCGAGCGCGTTGAGCACGTCCTGCGTGGTGTCGGAGCCCACGCCCACAAGCGTGCGGTAGCTGCCGGCGGGGGTGGGGTCGGCATACACCGGGCTCGCGAGAGCCAGGCCGCCGGCCACCACTGCTGCGGCGACCAGGGCCGCCGTAGAGCGCGTTCTGCGCATGGAGAGTCTCCTGATGATTGTGCGACGGGAGCCACCCCACTGCTCGGACGGAGCCGAGAGCTCGGGGAGGATCTGGCAGGGTGGTACGAGCCGTCCGCCCCGACTGCCTTTCGGGGCGGGCGGCCGTCTGTGGGGAGCCCGTGCGGGCTCCGGGGGTGTCACCGCGGCGGCAGGATCCTGCGCAGCCGCTCCGGCAGCGTGAAATCCGGTACGACGGTGACGGTGCGGCCTCCCGGCAACGGCATCCGCAGCGGCAGCCGCAGCCGGCGGCCGCCCGCGAAGGGCGCGCCCAGGGCGGCGGCGGCGCCGAGCGCGGCACCCACCGGGACGGCGTAGCGCAGGGAGTTCGCCGGGTCGGCGGGGGTGTCGCCGGCGGCCGTGGTCCGTACGGCCAGGCCACCGTCGTACGACGGCTTGCCGACGGGCGTGGCGTTCGTGCCGACTGTCGTGGCGCCGCCGTCCGTGGTGCCGTCGGTGATCCCGCCACCCGTGTCGCCGCCGGAACCGGACGTCCCGCCGTCGCCTTCGGCTCCGCCGGAGCCCGAGCCGGCCGGGGCGGTGTAGTCGGCCAGGGCGTCGGCGGCCTTCACCGCGTGCTGCCGCAGCGTCTTCGACAGCGGGGCGTAGCCGACCGGCAGGCGGCCCGGGTCGGCGCCGCTGACCTGGCCGGCGCCGGCCGCGTACCGCAGCAGCGCCGCGTAGTCCTGGCGGGCGTCGGCCTTCAGCGAGCCGGGCCGTGCGGCCGCGTAGACGAGCTGGGACAGCGGGTAGGCGCCCTTGGCGGTGGCCTTGCCCGGGTCGATCTCCGGGGCGCCGGCCCCGGACGCGCTCGCCGCGGCGGCGGTCAGGGAGGCGGTGGAGGGGGCGACGAAGCGTCCCGCCGCGTTGCGCAGCCGGGCGGTCTGCAGCCCGTAGCGGGCGGCGGACGCCGCGTCGGTCACGGTGATCATGAACCGGGAACCGACCGTCTGCGGGCCGGGGCTCTTGAACGCGGGCGGGTTGGCCAGCGCGTCCCAGCTCGACTTCCACAGGGTGTCCGCGCGCCGGGTGTGCAGGGCGCCGGCGTGCAGGTCGTCCACGTACGGGTGGAAGTCGATCATGCACTGCTGGAGGGTTGCGTCGGTGCCCGGCGGGATCGTGCACCAGGGGTCGTTCTTCGGGTAGTCGTCGGTGTGCGCCGGGTCGAAGGCGGTGTGGGTGGGGTTCAGGTCCGCGTTGGTGGCGTAGTACGGGTTCACCCGCATGCCCCAGTCGTCGGACACGCCGGCGAGGAACTGCCGGGCGTCCGTGTCGGACAGGACCCACTGCCACAGCGCGCGGGCGGTGTCGGTGTGACCGAGCGAGGTGACCAGGTCGGTGTCCGTGGCCGGGGTCTCGGCGACCGACAGATACGCGAACTGGGGGTTGAGCGCGATGAAGTCCGGGTCGCTCGCCAGGCCCGCCGGGTTGTTCTTGGCCCACCCGTACTTCTTGGCGGGGGTCCCGCCGAGCACCGCGCCCCAGGGGGAGTTGCGGTACGACTCGGTGAGCAGCTTGGCGACCAGGCGCGGGGTCAGGTCGATCGATTCGACCTTGGTGCCGGCCTGCTTGCGGATGTCCTCGGGCGCCCCGGCGCGGGGTCTGCGTTCGATCGTGAAGCCGATGACGGTCCCGGACAGCGCGACCGGCGCGTAGGTGGTGGTGCCGGGCGGGGCGGTCGAGCCCTCGTCGGCGCCCAGGGCGCGGGTGGTGAAGGCCAGTCCGGTGGAGCCGTCCGAGGCGAGCCGGGCGCGGGTGTCGGGCTCGCCGTACTCGGTGTAGCCGAAGACCTTGCCGGACGGGCACAGGGCCGCCTGCCAGCTGGTCATGGCGTCGGCGGCGAGCTCACTGCCGGTGGTGGGGCGCTCGTCGGAGCCCAGCGCGCAGTTGGTGCCGACCGAGTTGAAGTCGAGCTTGACCGCGATGCGGTTCTTCCAGTTGGTGGAGGAGACCGGGGAGCCCGCGTTGACGATGCTGTGGTCCGCGTACGGCTTGCCGTCGAGGTCGAGGTGGCCCTGCGGGACGATCACCAGCCAGCAGGAGCGGGGCTTGGTGACGCCACCGGTCTTGACCGGCATGCCGCAGCCGAGGTGCGGGGCCTCGTTGGCGGTCTGTACCTCGAAGTACTCCTTGCCGCTGCCGTCGGCGCTGGTGCGGGCGAAGTCGACCTCGTTGGTGGTGTTGCGGTTGAAGAAGGCGTTGTTCTGGGTTCCGCTGGTGATCAGCGTGCCGTCGACGGACTTGAAGGGGACCTCGCCGAGGCCGTTCACGCCGGCGGCGCCGTACCGGTCGTCCTGGCCGTAGTTGGTGGGGTCGGCGCTGTAGAAGACCTTGCGGGTGTCGTCGTACTCGTTGCCGGGCCAGCTGCCCCGGTCGGTGGTCGGGGAGGCGCCGTACTGGCACTGGGTGCGCGACGGGCCAGGGTTGGACGGCACGGTGCCGTCGTCGTCGCCCCAGCACTGCATGATCTGCACGAAGTCGGTGTTGAACAGCGTGCCCGCGAAGGTGCTCGGGGTGCCGTGCTCCCAGCTCACCGTGATCGCCTGGCTGGTGAGCCGCTTGGTCTGGCTCACCGTGAACTTCATGTCCTTGAACTCGCCGCGCCCGGAGACGGTGACGGCGGAGGCCGGGGCGTCCGCGGCGGTGGCGCTGGGCGCCGACTGGGCGACGGCGAGTCCGGCGAGGGCGCCGACCGCGGCGCCGGCGATCACCCGGACGAGGATGCCGCGCAGCCGCTTCATCGCGAACCCCCGTCTGCGACACGGTCGTCACGGCCGTCGGCACCACGCGTGCCGGTGATCAGCCGGGACACCAGCGAGGGCAGCAGCACCAGACCGAGCACCAGGAACGCGGCCAGCAGCATCAGCGTCTGCGTGCTGGTCCAGCCGTGCTCGGCGGCCACCGTGACCGGCTGGGCGAGGGCGATCGTGTCGTCGACGGAGGCGCCGCCGCCGGAACCGCCGGAGGCGTTGCCGCCGGGCGAGAGGGTCTGCCCGGTGTCGGGGTCGACGGACGGCTGTGCGCCGCCGGTCGTGCCGCCCGCGCCGGTCGTACCGCCGTCGCTCCCGCCCGAGGCGCCGCCCGAAGCCGCGCCGCCGGAGGCCGAGCCGCCGGACGTGCCGCCCGAACCACCGTTGGTGCCGTTGGACTTGGCGCCACCGCTGCCCGAGGTGCAGGGCGCGGCGCCCTGCTTGTCACAGGCCTTCGGGTAGGGCGCGGTCTCGGCGAGCTTGTTGTGACCGTCGGCGCTGAAGGTGGGGTTGTTGCAGCCCTTGAGGTTGACGTTCTTCGTCTGCACACCCGGGATCCTGCGGATCTGGTCGAAGCCCGCCTTCACCAGGTTGATCGGCAGCGGCGAGTAGCCGAGCTGGGGCGCCCGCTGCTGGCCCTGGCACATGAAGTAGTAGGAGAACGCGCCGAGCGTCTTGCCCTTGGCCTTGGTGAAGGTGCCCTGCACCTTCAGCGGCAGGATCATGTACGAGTAGCTGGACAGCGGGTAGTTGCGCTTGTCGGAGTCGGTGTACACACCGTTGAGCTGCTGCGTGAGGTAGTCCGCGGAGCTCTTGTTGGTGTTGATCTTCGCCTTGAGCAGCGACACCGCGACGTTCCGCGCGGTGGGCTCGGTGTAGTAGCCCGCGTGGTTGAGGACCTTGGCGACCGGGTAGTGCGCGTTGAGCGCGTACGAGTAGTTGACGTACCCGATCGCGCCCTCACCGTAGTTCTGGGACACGTATCCCGCCACGCCGAGGTCGCCGGACTGGGCGATCATGTTCGTTTTTTTCGGGGTCGGGTAGTTCGACGTCTGTCCGCAGGCCTTGGCGCGGCCGACCTTGCGGCAGTAGGCCTGCCACAGCGACTTGTGCTGGTCGGCCATCCACATCGTGAACTGGGCCGTGGAGCCGGAGCCGTCCGAGCGCACCACCGGGACGATGGTGCGGTGCGGCAGCTGTACACCCGGGTTGTCGGCCTTGATCACCGGGTCGTCCCAGCTCTTGACGGCGCCGGTGAAGATCTTGGTGACGACGTCGCCGGAGAGCCGCAGGTTGTTCACCCGCTTGCCGTTGACCGTCAGGTGGTACATGAAGACGGTGCCACCGGCCACGATCGGCATGTACGCGTACGACCCCGCGCCCGGCCGTTCGGCCGCCGAGCCGTCCGTCGGGTGGGTCTGGAACGGGATGTCGGAGACCGCGAAGTCGACGGTGCCGCTGAGGAACTGCCGGCGGCCGTCGGACGATCCGTTTCCGGCGTACGAGATCCGCATGCCGTACTGGTTGACGGCCCGGCGCCACTCGGCGACGGCGTTCTCCGCCCAGGTGGAGCCTGCTCCGGAGATCGGCGTGTAGCTGTCGGCCGCGGCGGGCGCGGCCAGCGGGCCGGCCAGCAGCGCGGCGAGCACGCCGAACACCGCGCCGAGGGTCGCCGTCGCGCGCAGGCGGCGCAGACGGGGGATGAGGTGGCTGAGCATCAGTCGGTCTCTCCGGTGTCCTCTACGGGGGTGTGTCCGGGGGCGGGTCGGGTGAGGGCGGGGGTGGTGTGGCTCATGTCGTGGTCGCCGACGGCGAGACGGGCAAAGCCCCCGGGGGCCGGGAGTCCTGCACGTCGGTGGAGTTCCCGTGGTGGGAGGGGTCGTCGTCGCGCAGTCCGGCGAATCGGGCGGCGTCGAGGCGCGAGCCTCGGGCGGCCCGGCGCGCCTGGCGCCGGCTCTGGTGGCCGGGCCCGCGTCCGCCGATGACCCGGGCGATCACGAACAGCACCAGCACCTGCGCCATCAGCACCGTGGCCGCGGCGAACCCGCGGGCGATCATCGCCGGCTCGGGCGACTTGACGAAGTTGAAGACCGCGAGGGGCAGCGAGATCATCGGCCCGATCGTCGGGTCGGCGTTCAGCGCGGCGGTGAACCCCGCGGTGAGCAGGACGGGCGAGGTCTCGCCGATGCCCCGGGCGGTACCGAGGATGACCGCGGTGGCGAGGCCGGAACGGGCCGTCGGCAGCACCACGTGCCACACCGTCCGCCAGCGTGGCGCGCCCAGCGCCGCCGCGGCCTCGGTCAGCGTGCCTGGCACCAGCCGCAGAACCACGTCCGCCGCACGGATCACGATCGGCAGCATCATCACGCTGATCGCGAGGCTCGCCGCCAGACCCGACTTCTGCATGCCGAGGCTGAGGATGAAGACCGCGAACACCGTCAGACCGGCCACGATCGACGGCAGCGCGGTCATCGCCTCGACGATGGTGCGGACGAACCGGGAGAAGCGGCCCGGAATCTGGTTGAGGTAGACGGCGCTGGCGAGGCCGAGCGGGACGGTGATCGCGAGAGCGATCGTGATCATGATCAGCGAGCCGAGCATCGCGTGGGTGATGCCGCCGCTGGTGAGCGGGTCGAGCGGGCCGGTCGCCTGCATGTCCTGGGTGAAGAAGTTGGCGTGCGGCAGGGCCTCGCGCCCGCGCCAGGCGGTGAACCCGACGACGAGGACGAGCCCCGAGAACAGCAGCAGCGCCGCCGTCCACAGCACGACGGTCATCACGCGGTCCCATACGGCCTGACGGTTCTCCTCCAGCCCGACGAGCACGGCGTAGACGAGGAGGGACGACAGATACGCGACGATGGTGAAGCCCAACGCGCCGGACAGCGGCGCGAGTTCACCGAACAGCAGCACGGTCACGCACAGTCCCGAGAGGGCGGCGCCGCACAGCGACAGAATCCCGGAACGGGTGGGACCCCCGACACGCCGGGGCAGGTCGGGGAGTTCGACGACTCCGGGGGTCAGGCCGGCACCGAGCGGGACCGCTGCGGCAGGCGTGAGCTGGGACTCTTCCACGATGGTCATGTCAGGCCTCTCAGACGTCGCTCTGGGCGCCGGAGCGGGAGCGGGCCGCGATGGAGGAGGCGGTGAAGTTGACCGCCAGTGTCAGCAGGAACAGGGTCAGGCCCGCCGCCATCAGCGCCGACATGCCGAAGGGGGACGCGTCGCCGTAGTGCAGGGCGATCAGCGAGGAGACCGAGTTGGAACCGGTCTGGAGGATGTGCGGCTGGATGACGAAGACCGGCGAGATGATCAGATAGACGGCGATCGTCTCGCCGAGTGCCCGGCCGAGGCCCAGCATCGTGCCGCCGATGATGCCGCCCTTGCCGTACGGGAGGACGACCGCGCGGATCATCCCCCAGCGGGTGGCGCCGAGCGCGTACGCCCCTTCCCGCTCGCCCGCCGGGGCCTGCGCGAACACCTCGCGCATCACCGAGCACTGGATCGGCGTGACCATCAGCGCGACGACGATCCCGGCGATGAAGGTGGAGGCGGTGTAGACGCTCTCGGTGGCGAGCGGGTCGCCGGGATGGGTGCCGTCCACAGTGAACAGAGGAATCCAGCCGAGCCAGTCGGAGAGCCACCGGGACAGTCCGATCACGTGCTGCTGGAGGAAGAACAGCCCCCAGAGCCCGTAGACCACCGAGGGTACGGCGGCCATCAGGTCGACCAGGGTGATGAGGGTGTAGCGCAGCCTGCGTGGTGCCACGTCCGAGATGAACAGCGCGGTGCCGATGGCCAGCGGCACCGACAGGGCCACGGCCACGAGAGCGATCAGGAGCGTGCCGGTGATGATGGCCGCGATGCCGAACTGGTGGACGTCCGGCTGCCATTCCTCGGTGGTGAGAAAGGACGGCCCCATCACGCGCAGCGCCTGACCGGCCTTCAGCAGCAGGAACAGGCCGACGCCCGCCATCAGGGCGAGCACCGCGACGCCGGCAGCCGTCAACTGGACCTGGAAGACCCGGTCACCGAACCCTCGCCCGGCAGCGGGCCGCCGGGGAACGTCGTCCGCGGCCTCCGGCCCCGTCACCTCGGGCATTTCGGATTCGGGCCGGTCGGATTCGGGCCAGTCGGACACCCCGGGTCTGTCCGGTTCGGGTCTGTCGGACTCTTTCTGACCGGACTCCACGTACGTACGCCCCTCACCCGGAACACGGCTCTCCCCATGTGGCGCCGAGCGGCAGCCACGAGGGGAGAGTCAATGGCCGGATCCTGTCGTTCCGAAGCGTCGATTGTGGATGCGACGTGAATGATTCAAGTCAATTGAGTGGTGGGGTTGTGGAGACGCATGACGTTCCCGTCCGCGCCCGCGCTCTCCCCGGTGGGGGTGCGGGTCCTCGCTCACTACGATGGACGGTCGTCGAGACGCACGACGGGCGGGAGGCGTACGGCGCGCGGGGGCAGGGAGGCAGCGTGATGGAGCGGGACGAGGTCGACAAAGGCGGCAACGGCGACCGGGGCGACAGGAAGCAGCCGGCCGTACCCGGACGCAGGCGCGGACAGGGCGAGTTGGAGGCCCAGGTGCTGTCCGCGCTGCAGACGGCGCCGGAACCCGTGCCGGCGGGCTGGGTGCGCGAACGACTCGGCGGCACCCTCGCCTACACCACTGTCGTGACGATCCTGACCCGGCTTCAGGCCAAGGGCGCGGTCACCCGGCAGCGGGCGGGCCGGTCGTTCGCCTGGACGGCGGCCGCGGACGAGGCCGGACTCGCCGCCCATCGCATGCGCCGCGTCCTGGACAGCGAGGCCGACCGCGGGGCGGTACTGGCGAGCTTCGTCTCCGGCCTCCCGCCCGGGGACGAGGAACTGCTGCGCAGGCTGCTCCAGGAGACGGCCGAGGACGAGCGCGGCGACCGGGGTCATCGAGACGACCGGGGCGACCACGACCACGACCACGGGGGCCGCCGGGACGACCGGCGCGGGCCGGGTCCGGGCCGGGCGGGCTGAGCCGCGAGTGTGTTCGTCCTCCTCCCGCTCGCTCTCCTCGTCCCGCTCGCTCTCCTCGTCCCCCTCGCTCTCGTCGCTCTCCTCGTCCCCCTCGCTCTCCTCGTCCCCCTCGAAGAAGTCACCGATCTCGTCGACGACCTCGGCCGCGACCAGCCCGCCGACGAAACCGGAAGGCGATCGAGCAGTATCGGAGAAGCGCCGGTCACCGGAGCACGCCTAGCCTGGCTGCCGTGGCCGGCCCCTCGGCGAGGGCCGACCAGGTAGACAGTGGACCGTCGCCGCGACGAGCGATCGCGCCGACGGAGGACGACCGGACGTACCGTTCCGCCGGAGGGAGACCGCGAAGGCGGCCCCGCTCTCACAGATGGAGACACGATGAGCAAGGCCCGGAGGCCGGACACGCGGTCGCCTGAGCTGCACGGTGCCGACAGCCACGATCTGATCCGTGTGCACGGCGCGCGCGAGAACAACCTCAAGGACGTCAGTGTCGAGATCCCGAAGCGCCGGCTGACGGTGTTCACCGGTGTCTCCGGGTCGGGCAAGAGCTCGCTGGTGTTCGACACGATCGCCGCGGAGTCGCAGCGGCTGATCAACGAGACGTACAGCGCCTTCGTGCAGGGCTTCATGCCGACGCTGGCGCGGCCCGAGGTCGACGTGCTCGACGGCCTGACGACCGCGATCATCGTCGACCAGCAGCGGATCGGCGCCGACCCCCGCTCCACGGTCGGCACCGTCACCGACGCCAACGCGATGCTGCGCATCCTCTTCAGCCGGCTCGGACAGCCGCACATCGGCTCGCCCAAGGCGTTCTCCTTCAACGTCGCCTCGATCAGCGGAGCGGGCGCGGTCACCGTGGAACGCGGCGGGCAGAAGGTGAAGGAGCGGCGCTCCTTCAGCATCACCGGCGGGATGTGCCCGCGCTGCGAGGGCCGGGGCTCGGTCACCGACATCGACCTCACCCAGCTCTACGACGACTCCAAGTCGCTCAACGAGGACGCGCTCAGCATCCCGGGCTACAAGTCCGGCGGCTGGAACTACCGGCTCTACACCGAGTCGGGCCTCGTCGACCCGGACAAGCCGATCCGCAAGTACACCAAGAAGGAACTGCACGCCTTCCTGTACCTCGAACCGACCCGGATGAAGATCGCGGGCATCAACATGACCTACGAGGGGCTGATCCCGCGGGTCCAGAAGTCGATGCTCGCCAAGGACAAGGAGGCGATGCAGCCGCACATCCGGGCGTTCGTGGAGCGCGCGGTCACCTTCACCGTCTGCCCCGACTGCGAGGGCACCCGGCTCACCGACGCGGCCCGCTCGTCGAAGATCGCGGGGATCAGCATCGCGGACGCCTGCGCGATGCAGATCAGCGACCTGGCCGCCTGGGTGCGCGGCCTCGACGAGTCGTCGGTGGCGCCGCTGCTCGCGTCTCTCCAGCAGACCCTGGAGTCGTTCGTGGAGATCGGCCTCGGCTATCTCTCGCTGGACCGGCCCGCGGGCACGCTGTCCGGCGGTGAGGCACAGCGCGTCAAGATGATCCGCCACCTCGGCTCCTCGCTCACCGACGTCACGTACGTCTTCGACGAGCCCACCATCGGCCTGCACCCGCACGACATCCAGCGCATGAACGACCTGCTGCTGCGGCTGCGGGACAAGGGCAACACGGTGCTGGTCGTGGAGCACAAGCCGGAGACGATCGCGATCGCCGACCATGTCGTCGACCTCGGCCCCGGTGCCGGTGCGGCGGGCGGCACCGTGTGCTTCGAGGGCACCGTCGAGGGCCTGCGGGCGGGCGGCACCGTCACCGGCCGGCACTTCGACGACCGTGCCGCGCTCAAGGAGACGGTGCGCAAGCCCACCGGCACGCTGGAGATCCGCGGCGCGACGGCGCACAACCTCCAGGACGTCGACGTCGACATCCCGCTCGGCGTGCTCGCCGTCGTCACCGGCGTCGCCGGCTCCGGCAAGAGCTCGCTCGTGCACGGGTCGATCCCGGCCGACGCGCAGGTGATCTCGGTCGACCAGACCCCGATCCGCGGCTCGCGGCGGAGCAACCCGGCGACGTACACCGGACTGCTCGAACCGATCCGCAAGGCCTTCGCCAAGGTCAACGGCGTGAAGCCCGCGCTGTTCAGCGCCAACTCCGAGGGCGCCTGCCCCACCTGCAACGGCGCCGGCGTCGTCTACACCGACCTGGCGATGATGGCGGGCGTCGCCACCACCTGCGAGGAGTGCGAGGGCAAGCGGTTCCAGGCGGCGGTGCTGGACTACCACCTCGGTGGCCGTGACATCAGCGAGGTCCTCGCCATGTCGGTGACCGAGGCCGAGGAGTTCTTCGGCAGCGGCGAGGCACGCACACCGGCCGCCCACGCCATCCTCGACCGGCTCGCCGACGTCGGGCTCGGCTACCTCACCCTCGGACAGCCGCTCACCACGCTGTCCGGCGGCGAACGGCAACGGCTCAAGCTGGCCACCCGCATGGGCGACAAGGGCGGCGTCTACGTCCTCGACGAGCCGACCACCGGCCTGCACCTCGCCGATGTCGAGCAGTTGCTCGGCCTGCTCGACCGCCTCGTGGACGCCGGCAAGTCGGTCATCGTCGTCGAGCACCACCAGGCGGTCATGGCGCACGCCGACTGGATCATCGACCTCGGTCCCGGCGCGGGCCACGACGGCGGCCGGATCGTCTTCGAGGGCACACCGGCCGATCTCGTCGCCGCTCGCTCCACCCTCACCGGCGAACACCTCGCGGCCTACGTCCGCGCCTGACCGGGCCGGCTCGCGGCATCCCCGGGGACGGTGACCCGGGGATGCCGGCGGCACGACGGAGGAACGGCGGCAGCCGGCACCGGGCCCGGGCTCGGCGCGGGGTTCGGCTCGGCGCCGGGTTCAGCGTGGAACAGCTTGGTTCGGCTCGGCTCGGCCTGACTCGGCCCCCCGGACGAACAGGACACAGGAAGCACGAGCATGGCGAGTGTGACGAGCAGGGCAGGTGTGGCGCAGGTCACGGGAAGTCGGCGTGGGGTGCCGGACAGCTCATTGAGGTGAGCACTCATCTGCGTACCCGGGTACGGGCCGGGGAATCGAGCGCGTTCGCGGAGCTCTTCGACAGCTACGCCCGCGCGGTCTACAACCATGCCTTTCGGCTGACCGCCGACTGGTCGACGGCCGAGGACGTGATGGCGGCGACCTTCATGGAGGCATGGCGGCTCCGTGACAGGGTCGACCCCGAGGGCGGCTCCCTGCGGCCCTGGCTGCTGGGCATCGCCACCAACACGGCGCGCAACCAGTACCGGAGCAACCGGCGCTACCGGGCGGCGGCCAACGCCGCCGCGGCGGCCGAACTCTCGGTGGCCGACCATGCCGACGAGGTCGCCGACCGGGTCGACGACCGGCGGCGGCTCGCGACGGCGCTCACCGCGCTCGCCGCGCTGCGCCGGCCGGAACGCGAGGTCATCACGCTCTGCCTGGGCGAGGGCCTGGACTACGAGGCCGCGGCAAAAGCCCTCGGGATCCCCGTCGGCACGGTCGCCTCCAGGCTCTCCCGGGCCCGCAAGAAGCTGCGTGCGCTGGCCGAGGCCGAGGCGGCGCGCCCGGCCGCCGCGACGGTCCGCCCGGCTCCCGGAAGGCCGCCGCGAAAAGTGCGCGGGATTCGGGAAGGCGGCTTCGTCGCCCGACAGATAAGAGGCGATCACACCAACGCGATCCGGCCCGCGCAGGAAGGAAACCGATGAACGCGAACACGTCCCGGCAGAACCCGGCCGAGTGGGATGAGAGCGCAGAGCTCCTGTCCCGGACGGCACGCGACCTGCCGACGGGCCGTCACCAGTTCCACAAGGAGCGTCTGATGGCCCAGATCCACGACACACGGCAGGCGGAGCGCACGGCGAAGGCGGCCCCCACGCAGGCACGGCGACTGCGGCTGCCGCGCCCGGCGATCGCGCTGCCCGCGATGGCCGCCGTCCTGGCGACAGCGGTCGTCGCCGGGATCGTGACGTCCGGCGGTGGCGAGGACGGCGGCCTCGCCACCGGCCCGGCACTGACCACGCAGATCGGCACCGCGACCACCGCCGGCGTCCCCCAGCTGCTCGACCAGATCTCGCTGGCGGCCGCCGACACGTCCCACCCGGCCGTCAAGCCCGGCCAGTACATCTACATCGAGTCGAAGTCCGCCGACACCTTCGTGAAGACCGACGGCGACAAGAGCACCGTGGCCAGCCATGTCGTGCACCGCCGCCAGGTGTGGAAGTCGCCGGACGGCACCAAGGGCTGGCTGATCGACCCGGCGGTCAACGACAGCGCCGAGGGCGAGACCCTGAGCCTGCCCGACGAGCAGGGCAACACGCCTGAGGCGTTCCTGAACAATCCGTCGTACGACTACCTGACCAAGCTCACCACCGACCCCGACGAACTGCTCGCCAAGATCTACAAGGAGACGAAGGGGCACGGCAACTCCGCCGACCAGGAGGCGTTCACCACCATCGGGGACCTGCTCGGGGAGAGCTACCCGCCCGCCGAGCTCTACGCGGCGCTGTTCAAGGCCGCCGAGAAGATCCCCGGCGTGGTCGTCGTCCAGGACGCGGTGGACGCGGCGGGTCGGCACGGCGTCGCGGTGGCCCGGCTCGACGAGACCAGCGGCGAGCGCGAGGAATGGATCTTCGACCGGAAGACCCATGTCTATCTCGGCACGCGCAGCGTCCAGATACGGGAGAACAGCGGTGAGGACGCCCTGATCAAGCCCGGCACGGTGACCTACACCAGCGCCATCCTGAACCGGGCCATCGTCGACGGAATGAAGCAGACCCCGTCGCAGGCCGGCTGACGCGTCCGCGTCTCCCCCGGCAGGGACGACGCCGAACCCCCGGGTCCAGGGGACCCGGGGGTTTCACGTGAAACATCCGAGACACGCACTCCCGTACCGTTCCGTGACGTTCCATGGAGCCCCGAGCCTTTCCGTCCCTTTTCGCCCCCTTCCGTTCCACGCCGACGCAGGCGGAGTGGGCATCGAGTTGGGCGCTGGGTGAAACCCCACCGAGAGATCAACGACCGGACAGGCGACCCCGGTTGGACACGCGCGCGGTCCCCACTGAGTTGATCAAGAACATGGTAAGAACCACGCGCCACGTGTCCCCTCGCCTACAACCTTGCGTCTCGGCGGGCCGTCCAACTCGCGCCCGGTACTGCTCAAGGTGCCGGGGTCTCTTCTGTCGCATGTGGGGGATGTCATGAGTTCTGTCTCCGTCGGGCGGGTGCTGCGTCGCGGGGCCCGGGCCGGAGCCGTGGGGGCGTTGGTCCTCGCCGGTCTCGGGAGCGGGGTCGCCGTCGCCGACGACGAGCCGCAGAGCGACCAGTTGTGGGTCCAGGCGCCGTACGACCATGCGGCCACCGTCGCTCCGGACGGGGGGATCGCCCAGTACCGGTCGCTGGCGCTCGGCCTGTACCACGACAACAGCAACTTCACCGTGACCGACGGCCGCCTGACCGTCGACGTCTCCGGGCTCGCCGGCGTCGCCGAGGTGGCCTGGCCCGACAACTGCGCGCCGAACGACGCCGGCACCGTCGCCGTGTGCGACACCGGCGACGTGCCGACCCGCTACAGCCCGCAGGTGCAGCTGAAGGTGCGGGCCGCCGCCGGCGCCGCCGTGGGAGCGCAGGGTGCGATCCAGTACTCCGCCGAGGCCACCGGCGGACCCGACGGCACGCTCGTCGCCCCGCAGGGCGCCGAGACCTCCGTCACCGTCGCCTCCGGCCCGGACCTCGGCGTCAGCGCCCCGCGGGACGTCACCGGCGTCGCGCCCGGCACCGGCCTCACCGTGCCGTTCACCGTCACCAACACCGGCAACGAGACCGCTCACGGCTTCAGCGTGAGGATGTGGGCGACGTACGGCCTCGACGTCACCACCCGCTACCCGCAGTGCACCTACACCGGGCCGGACGACAACGGCGTGTACATGGCCATGACGTACGCGACCTGTTCCTTCGACACCGAGGTCGCGCCCGGCGCCACCGTGGAGCTGCCGGAGCCGCTGCGGCTCGCCGTCACCGACCACGCGCTGTACGACCGGTTCGACTACGAGATCGAGCCCGGTGGCGACGTCACCGACCTCGACAGCTCGGACAACAGCCGCTCCTGGCACATCGACGCCGACAACACCGCCGACTTCGCCGTGCGCGGCACCACGGTGAGCGGCGCGGCCGGCGACACCGTCACCGCCGCCTTCCGCTTCGTCAACCGCGGCCCGGCCTGGGTCGGCAACGTCAGCTCCGGCGACCCGGTCGCCGTGATCGACTTCTACCTGCCGGAAGGCACCACCGCCACGTCCGTACCCGCCACCTGCCGCAACGCCTGGACCTCGGGCGACGACCCGGCCATCGGCCACTACGCCTGCACCCTGCCGATGTGGGCCAAGCCGGACCTGAAGGTCAGGTTCCCGTTCCAGCTGCACGTGGACCGGGTCGTCCCCGACGCGACGGGCCGCGTCGTCGCCCGGCCCGACTACGGCACGTCCTTCGCCTTCGACCCTAAGAGCAGGAACAACTCGGCCAAGGTGATCCTCAACCCGTCCGCCTGACCACGACGAGGCGTACACACCGCACCGAAGAAGCCCCCGGGTCATCGACCTGGGGGCTTCCCAGTGCCCTGCCGCCGTGTGCCACACGGCGATCGGTGGCCGGCCTCCGCATGCGGTGTGGCACCGGGCCTACGCCCGGGCCGCGGGCAGGGTCACCTCGAAGCGGCAGCCGCCGGGGATGTTGCGTACGGCGGCCCGCCCCTGGTGCGCCTCGACGATGCCGCGGACGATGGCGAGGCCGAGGCCCGCGCCGGCCGGAGGGGTTCGCGCGTGCGTGCCGCGCCAGCCGGTGTCGAAGACCCGCGGGAGGTCCTCCTCGGGGATGCCGCCGCAGCCGTCCGTGACGGACAGGACCACGCCGTCGGGCGACCGCACGGCCGCCACCGCGACCGTGCCGTCGGCCGGTGTCCGGCGGATCGCGTTGACGAGCAGATTCCCCAGGACCCGGCTCATCTCCCGGCCGTCCACCTCCACCGGCACCGGCTCGATGCGGTCGCCGACAAGCCGTACGCCGTGTTCCCGGGCGAGCGGGTCGACTCCCGCGAGGGCGTCGTCCACGAGGTCGTACAGCGACATCCGGGACGTGGACAGGGCGAGGGCTCCGGCGTGGATGCGGGACAGCTCGAACAGGTCGCCGACCATGTCGTTGAGCCGCTCGACCTCGGTGCGGATCTGGCGCAGATAGCGGTACGGGTCGGCGGCGACCCCGTCCTCCAGCGCCTCGGACATCGCGCGCAGGCCGGCCAGCGGGGTGCGCAGGTCGTGCGAGATCCAGGCGACGAGTTCCCGGCGTGAGGACTCCAGGGCCCGTTCGCGGTCACGGGACTCGGCGAGCTTCGCGCTGGTCGCGGCCAGCTCGCGGCTGAGCGCGTCGAGTTCGGCGGTGGCCGCGCCGACGGGGGCCGCGAAGTCGCCGCCGTCGCCGAAGGACCGGGCGGCGAGCGTGAGCGCCCGGCTGCGCGCGACCACCCAGCGGCCCAGCAGCAGGGCCGTCGCGAAGGACACGACCGCCGCCATCGCGACGACCGTCGTCACCACGGTCAGGTCGTGCCCTGACAGGAACATCGCCCAGGCCACGGCCAGCGTCCCGGCGAGCATCGCGGTCACCGCGACGGCGGCGACGACGGCGAGCGACGCGGTCAGCGACCGTCGTCGGATCAGCCACAGCACGGCCGCACCGAGAACCCCGGCCGCGGCGGCCCCGAGGAAGGCGAACAGGGCGATCAGCAGGATGTCGCGCATGCTCACGCCTCCCTTGCGGTCGTGTGCGGGGCGGACGCGCCACCGAACCCGAGGCCGGACTCGCACCCGGACCCAGGAGCGGACTCGCCACCGGACCCGGGAGCGGACACGCCTCCGAACCCAGGAGCGGACTCGCCACCGAACCCGGGAGCGGACACGCCACCGAACCCAGGAGCGGACACGCCGTCGGATCCGCGGCCGGCCCCGGGTCCGGACTCGCGCCCGGACTCGGCAGCGGTCCCGGCAGAGGTCCCGGCAGCGAACTCAGCGCCGGACCCAGCACGGAACCCCACGGCGGTCGCGCCGGCAGCCTCGGCGGCCGTCTCCTCGAAGCGATAGCCCACGCCCCACACGGTCTGGATCAGCCGGGGCCTGGCCGGATCGTCCTCGACCTTGCCGCGCAGCCGCCGTACATGGACCGTGACGGTCGAGAGATCGCCGAAGTCCCAGCCCCAGACCTCGCGCATCAGGTCCTCCCGGCTGAACGCCCGGCCGGGGTGGCGCAGGAAGAAGACGAGCAGGTCGAACTCGCGCAGGGTGAGGGCGAGTTCGGTGCCGTTCTTGGCGGCGCGGCGGGCGGCGGGGTCCGCGGTCAGACCGGCCGCGCCCACCGTGCGCACCCCGGCGACCGGCCCGGCGGGCCGGGTACGGCGCAGTACCGACTCCACCCGCAGCACCAACTCCCGGGGACTGAACGGCTTCGTGACGTAGTCGTCCGCGCCGACCTCCAGGCCCAGGATCCGGTCGTCCTCGTCGCCCCGCGCGGTGAGCATGATGACCGGAACGGGGCCGCGCTCCCGGATTCGCCGGCAGACCTCCAGGCCGTCGATACCGGGCAGCATCAGGTCCAGCACCACCAGGTCAGGCCAGTGCGCGGCGGCGCGGGCCAGCGCGGACGGTCCGTCCCCGGCCCGGTCCACGACGTATCCGGCGCGGTCGAGATAGCCGGAGACGACCTCGGCGACGGTGGGATCGTCATCGACGACCAGGACCCGGGCGCCCTGGGCCCGCGTCGGCTCGTACGGCTGTTGTTCCATACCGTCAGCCTCGCACCACGCCACCGCCGGTGTCGGCCGCCGCCTGCGACGTCCGTGTTTCGTAAGGAACCGACGTCCGATATGCGGCTTTCACGTCCGTAGGGTGACGAGCGTGACGACCTTTCCCCCATCACCCGACGTCGACGTGGTCCTCCCTTGCCTGAACGAGGCCGGGGCCCTGCCCTGGGTGCTGGGCCGCATCCCGGCCGGCTGGCGTGCCCTCGTCGTGGACAACGGCTCCACGGACGGCTCGGCCGAACTCGCCCGCGGACTCGGCGCGACCGTCGTCCACGAGCCGCGCCGCGGCTTCGGCGCCGCGTGCCACGCGGGACTGACCGCCGCCACCGCCGGCATCGTGTGCTTCTGCGACTGCGACGCCTCGCTCGACCCGTCGCTGCTCGTGCCGTTCGTCCGCGAAGTACGCGCCGGCGAGGCCGACCTCGTGCTCGGGCGGCGCCGCCCGCGGAGCCGGGGCAGCTGGCCCGCGCACGCCCGGGCGGGCAACCTCGCCCTGACCCGGATGCTGCGCCGCCGCACCGGCCTGCGCCTGCACGATCTCGGCCCCCTGCGGGCCGCCCGCCGAGTCCCCCTGCTCGAACTCGGCCTCACCGACCGCCGCAGCGGCTACCCCCTCCAGATGGTGGTCCGGGCCGCCGACGCAGGCTGGCGTGTCACCGAACACGACGTGCCCTACCTGCCGCGTACCGGCGCCTCGAAGGTGACCGGCACCTGGCGCGGCACCTGGCAGGCGGTCCGGGACATGAGCCGCGTCCTGGCCGAACCTCCCCTGCCCCGCCCGGACGGACCCCCGGCACCGGACAGCGCCGCGTCCGGCCCCCTCTCCTCTCCTCAAGGAGGAAACTCCCAGTGACCACCCTTCTCGTCATCGCCAAGGAGCCGCTGCCGGGGCGGGTGAAGACACGGCTCACACCGCCGTTCACGCCCCAGGAAGCCGCGCGGCTCGCGGAGGCGGCCCTCGTGGACACGCTGCGCGCCGTGGCGGCGACCCCCGCACGGCGCCGCGTGCTGGTCCTGGAGGGGCGGCCGGGTCCGTGGCTGCCGCCCGGGTTCGACGTCGTCGCGCAGTGCGCGGGCGGCCTCGACGAACGGCTCGCCGCCGCCTTCGCCGACTGCGCCGGCCCGGCCCTGCTGATCGGCATGGACACCCCCCAGGTGACCCCCGAGTTGCTCACCGTCGACTTCACCGACTGCGACGCCTGCTTCGGACCGGCCGAGGACGGCGGCTTCTGGGCGCTGGGCCTCGCCGACCCAGACCCCGGCCTGCTGCGCGGGGTGCCGATGTCGACGCCGACGACCGGCGCCGTGCAGCGTGAGCGGCTGGTCGCGGCGGGACTGCGGGTACGCGATCTGCCGCGGCTGCGGGACGTGGACACGGCCCGGGACGCCGGTGCCGTCGCCGCGTCGGCGCCCGACAGCCTCTTCGCCGCGGAACTGGCCCGCCTCGAGGCGGTGACGGACCGATGACCACCTCACGCGCACGGGTACGCACCCGCGAGACGGCGCCGTCGGCGGCCACCGCGACGACCGAGGTGGCCGGTCCGGGGCGTGGGCCGGTCGGCCTGCTCGACGACGCGCCGCCCTCCTGGGGTGCCGCCGCCTACGCCGACGCCCTGAACGCCGGTCACGGCCCCCTCTTCCTGCGCCGCACCGACGGATGGCTGCTGCCGCTGGAGGTGGAGCGCTGGTGCGCGGAGGCGGACGCGGCGGACCTGGCCGTGGTGGAGCGCTGCGAGGGGACCGTACTGGACGTCGGATGCGGGCCCGGCCGACTGGTCGCCGCCCTGAGCAGCCGCGGACGCCCCGCTCTCGGCATCGACGTGAGCGAGGCCGCCGTCGACCACACCGTCCGCCTCGGCGGGCGGGCGCTGCGCCGCTCCGTCTTCGAACCGGTCCCCGGCGAGGGCCGCTGGGGCACCGTCCTGCTCCTCGACGGCAACCTCGGCATCGGCGGCGACCCCGGGGCGCTGCTCGACCGGGTCGCCCGACTCGCCGCTCCTGGCGGCCTGTTGATCGCCGAGACGGTACCGGTGGACGTCGACGAACGCGCCGACGTCCGTATCGTCCCGCTCTCCGGCGGGCACGGCGGCGACCTCTTCCCCTGGGCCCGCCTCGGCACCCGGGCGCTGCTGCGGCACGCGGCACGCGCGGGCTGGCACGCCGAGGGTCAGTGGACCGCCGGGGGACGTTCCTTCGCTGCCCTGCGCAGCCGCAGCCGCAGCCGCAGTCGCAGTCGCAGCACCAGCAGCAACGCCGAACAGCCGAACAGCACGGCCGTGATCAGCAGCCAGCGGGCCGCGAAGTCCTCCCCCGACCGTCCGGTGGCGGACGCGTAGCGCTCCGACACCTGCCCGCTGATCAGCGGGAACCACACGAGCAGCAGCAGGCCGGAGAGGACGGCGGGCACCCGGACGTAGCCGACGTGGGCACGGTGGCGGCCCGCCGCCCCGACGCGAGCACGGGCCGCCGCCCCGACCAGGGCGCGGTCCGCCACCGTGTACAGCGGCAGCAGCACCAGGTCGTGCAGCAGTGCCGCGCCGACGAACCACAGCGCCACCTGGAACCAGTCGCCCGCGAGCAGCCGCACACCCGCGTACCCGGCGAGCGCGAACGAGCCGGCGAGCAGCAGCAGTTGCAGCGGACTGCCGACCCTGATCCGGGCCGGTCGCAGCGAAGGCATCACAGGTCTCCGAACGTCATCCGGGCCACCCACTTGGTGTTGAGCACACCGGGAGCCGCGGGCACGATGATCCGTGCCGGGTAGCCGTGGTCGTGGGTCAGGTCCTCGCCGTTGACGAACAGGGCGAGGAGCGAGAGCGGGTCGCCCACCTGATTGGCGCGCAGGGCGGCCCGGCGGAAGGCGCCATGCCGCTGGAGGGACTCCACGAGCACGTCCGGCGGGTCGTCGTACCCGACGAGCACGGCGAGATCCCGCAGCCGCACGCCCCGCCACCACTGGTCGGCCGTCGACCACCCCTCCACGCAGGCGATCGGCAACGACGAACTGTGCAGCGGGAGTGCCAGCAGGTCCGCACGGCTCAGCCGGACCTGGCCGGTACGGCCCGAGACGACCAGCCGCCAGGCGTCGCCGCTCGTCTCGCGCGCGTCGATGCCCGCGTGCACGGCCGTCTTGTTGATCTGGAAGCCACCAGGACCGCCGCCCGGTTCGCCACCGCCGTGCGGTGCGAGGAGGGCGGTCTCGCGCAGCGGACCACCGACGCTCTGTCCGACCGTCGTGGCGAACAGCAGCAGGGATCCGCCGCCCACCAACTCCAGGGCCCCGCGCCGGGACACGGTGGGCTCGGCGGGATCCGGAGCGACCAGCCCGCTCTCCCCCGCCCCCTGCTCCTTCCTGTCCTCGTTCTCGTCCTCTGTCTCCTTCTCGTTCTCCTTCTCGTTCTCGTCCTCGTCCTCGTTCTCACCGTCACGCAGCCCGCGCAGATTACGGAGCGCCGCGGGCGTCTTCAGTACGGCGTGCGCGACGAACGCGGCGAAGAACACCCAGGCCCCGTAGAAGTGCAGGGGGTAGAACGAACCGGGGAAGACGTAGTCGAGCTGGATATTGAGCACGCCCGTGGTGAACTCGAAGAGCGCGCCGCCCACCAGCAGGAGCAGCGATATCCGCTCCAGCGCGTGGGCGAGGGATCGGGCGGGCGGCAGCGCGAACAGCCTGGGCACGACCGACCACAGCTTCGCCAGCAGTACGGGGACGAGCGTGATGCCGAGCGTGACGTGCGTGCCCTGGGTGAACCGGTACAGCCAGACCGGCCCGGTCGGCCAGGAGAACAGGTAGAAACCCAGGATCCCCTTGTCCGGGGTCTGGTCGTTCACCGGCGACAGACCCGGGTTGTACGCGGCGTACGACAGCAGCCCCGTCACGAACAGCACCGTGATCCCGCCGAGCAGGACGATGCCCAGCACGGAGGTGAACCAGGGGCCGCGCACGGAGCTGCGCCAGAAGCGGGGCGATGAGGGGAACCGTCGGTCGAGCCGTAGGTCGCGCATGCCCCGACGGTAGGCCGGGACCGGGCCCCGCAAGGGCGCGCGACTCATGACGAAACGCTGACGTCCCGGCCGGGTACGACCACGTGGGCCGCTTTTCGGCCTAGCGTTCCCGGCGTGATCCCCGCTCGCCTCCGCGCCCTCCGCGCCGCCCTGGCCGCTGCCCTCCTCGTCCTGGCGGCCGTCCTGGTCGGCCGCCACATCCAGCACGCCCACCACACCCTGTTCGTCAACTGGCCACCTCTGTTCGCCTCCTGGGACCCGCACGTCGGGCCGGGCACCCCGGCCGCCGTCGCGATCGCGGTCGCGGTGGTGGCGTACGGGCCGGCGGTGGCCGCCCGGCTGCGCTGGCGGGCGCTGCTCGTCACGGCCTGGGGCACGGCACTGGCCTGGACGTGGTCGCTCGCCCTGGTCGACGGCTGGCAGCGGGGCGTCGCGGAGCGCCTCACCTCACGCAACGAGTACCTGCGGGTCATCGACCGCTTCCAGGACATCCCGGCCACCCTGCGCGACTTCGACCACCACATCCTGAGCGGCGACCCCGCCCCCTGGCCCGCGCACATCGCCGGACACCCGCCGGGCGCGACGGTGACCTTCGTCCTGCTCGACCGGATCGGTCTGGGCGGCGGGGGCTGGGCCGGGGCCTGGTGCATCACGGTCGGCACCACGGCGTGCGTGGCGGTGCTGGTGGCGGTACGGGTGCTGGCCGACGAGTCCCTCGCCCGGCGGGCGGCGCCGTTCCTGGTGATGGCACCGGCGGCGGTGTGGGTGGGCGCCTCGGGTGACGGGTACTTCTCGGCGGTCGCCGCCTGGGCGGTGGCACTGCTCGCGCTCGCCGCGACGGGACACCGGACCCGGGCGAGCGCGTTCGGCGCGGGTCTGCTGTTCGGCCTGACCTGCTATCTCTCGTACGGGCTGACGCTGTTCGCGCTGATCGGCGCGGGCGTGCTGGTGGTGGCGCGCGACCGGGTCCGGTCCTGGGCCCGGCCACTGCCCCTGGTGTTCCTCCTGGCCGGACTCGCCGTCGTCCCCCTCGTGTTCACCTTGGCCGGCTTCGACTGGTGGGAGGCCTACCACCTGCTGGTCAAGCGCTACTACGAAGGAGTCGGCGGCACCCGGCCGTACAGCTACTGGGTGTGGGCGAACCTCGCCTGCACCGTGGTCGTCGTCGGCCTCGCGACGGCGGCGGGCCTCGACCGGGCCGGCGTCACGCTCCTGCGCCGGCGGCGCGGCGCCCGGCCGGGGCCGGACGTCCCCGACGCCGCCGAGGGCCGCCTCGCCGTGCTCGTGCTGTCCGCCCTGCTCGCCCTGCTCGTCGCCGACCTGTCCGGGATGAGCAAGGCGGAGACGGAACGCATCTGGCTGCCGTTCGCGCTGTGGATGCTCCCGGCCTGCGCCTTCCTCACCCGCCCCGGTGGCTGGCTCGCCGCGCAGGGCGTCCTCGCCCTGCTCGTCAACCACCTGCTGATGACCGGCTGGTGACAGCGGGCCGGGCCGACGCCGTCACCGGGCCGGGCGTCAGCGCACGCGGCGGTGGCGTCTGCCTCCGCGGCGGACCCGCATCGCCCCGTAGACGAGGTCGACGGCCAGGACGAGGGCGCCGATGACCAGAAGATAGAAGAGACCGTGCACGGCGAACCCGATGATGCCCAGGACGATCGCCACGATGATCAGGAGCAGGAACAGCCTCATCCGACCTCCTCGGACCGGTTGCGGTCCTCGCGTCAGCGGCGGGCGAGGCGACGTTCGCCTCCGGCCCCCGCGCTGTACTCCAGTCCGTAGTGTGTGAAGACGGCCGGCTCGTCCTCGGCGGCCAGCACGCCGTCGGTGTCGATCGAGGGAGCCTGCTTGACCAGGTTCTTGGGATGAACGACCTTCAGATAGCCCGGACCGACGGTGGCACCGACGAGCGGGACGAAGACCAGACGGCGGCGGGTGGGCAGGCCCACGGTGACCGTCGCGAAGAAGGGTTCGTCGGTCGCGGTGTCCACGTAGACCGACTCCAGGGTGCCCAGCTTGTGGTCCTTCGGGTCGACCACGTCGTGTCCACGCCACTCGCGGATGTCGTCCGCCTCGAACATCTCTGACCTCCCAGCGCCGGGTTGCCCTTCTATCGTGCCCCCGATGCCGGCTTTCAGAGCAGTGGACGACTGCGCCGTCCGGGCTGCCGACGCCGACGCGTGCCTTCCGGGGCCGCCGGGCGGTCGTCGGGGACGCGGGAGCCCGTCGTGTGTTCGAGTTCGGCGCTCAACGCACCGGGGTCCGGAATAATTCCCGGCCGGAATGAGCCGAACGGGGCACCGCGAGAACGAACCGGAGCGAAGTCGGCACGGCAGTCGGCACGGCGCATTAAACCGGTTGGCGAAAAATCCGGGATGCCCGGTAATACCAAACGACTCGGGCCCGCACCCGAAGGTGCGGACCCGAGTCGTGAAATATGTGTACGCGTCAGGCGGGAACGATGTTCTCGGCCTGCGGGCCCTTCTGGCCCTGCGTGACGTCGAAGCTCACCTTCTGGCCTTCCTGAAGCTCACGGAAGCCCTGGGTGGCGATGTTCGAGTAGTGGGCGAAGACGTCGGCGCCGCCACCGTCCTGCTCGATGAAGCCGAAGCCCTTTTCCGCGTTGAACCACTTCACGGTGCCAGTAGCCATGTCAATTCTCCTTACGGGACACTACCCGGAGGTCCGCACTGTGCGAACCCCACGCCGCTGTGATGATTGCCCCGTCCGGAAGAACCGGCCACTTTTTGGGAACCACAACTGCAACTGCCGTCAACCGTAGCACGGCACCGGCGAGCGGCCCGGGGACATTGCCGCGACATACCCCATCGGGCGATGAACTCTTCCCGGCAATTATCCGAATATCTATTTCCGTGGACACAGATATACGTCTGCGCCGCCGTCAGGTCGTCAGGCCGTCGGGTCACCGACCGCCCCCAGCGCCGCCCGCAGTTCCCTTCGGCTCCGGATGCCGAGCTTGCGGTAGGCACTCGTCAGATGGGTCTCGACGGTACGCCGGGCCACATGCAGCAGGTCGGCTATCTCCAGGTTCGTGCGGCCCTCGGCGGCCAGTTCGGCGATCCGGCGCTCGCTGCCGGTGAGCGAGCCGGAGCCGGTGAGCGCCGCGGCGGGACGCCGGCCACCGCCCGCCCGCAGTGCCTCCTGCGCCTGCGCGCGCAGGCGTACGGCGCCCAGCCGTTCGGCCCGTTCGGCGGCCTCCCGCAGACAGTCCCGGCCGCGCGCCCGCTCCCCGGCGGTGACGAGCTGCCGCCCCTGCGCGAGCAGCGCGGAGACCAACTCGACGCCGTCCGGGGACTCCCGCAGGACGTCGACGGCGCCCTGCGCAAGCTCGAGACCGCGCCGCCCGCCGGTCGCCCGGCCCAGCACCCGCAGCGCCCGGCCCACCGTGCGCGGGGTGTCCCACACCCGGGCCAGCCGCAGCTCCTCCGCCGCCAGCGCCAGCGCCTCCCGGGGGTCGCCCAGCGCCAGTCGGCACTCCGCGGCCGCCGACCGCCACGGCGTGACGACCGGGCTGACCACCGCGCGCGCCGACTGCCGCCGGCCGCATTCGAGGAAGTCGTGCAGGGCGCTCGCGGGGTCCCCCTCGGCCAACCGCAGCACACCCCGGGCGTGCAGGAAGCGGTTCAGCTCCCAGGAGTCCGGCGCCTCCCGCAGGTCGAGACCGTCCGCGAGGCGCCGCGCCTCCTCGGTGCGGCCGGTCTCGACGAGGGCGATCAGGACGTGCGCGTCCTCGTTGGACGGACCGGCGCCGTACACCGGGGTGGCCCGCGCGGAGCGGCTGGAGCGGTCGGATCGGTCTGACCCGTCGGCGCGTTCGGCGCGTTCGGCGCGTTCGGCGCGTTCGGCGCGGGCAGCTCGGTCGGCCAGGAGCCGGGCGTACGCCCCACGGGCGGCGAGGATGTCGGTCCGCACGTCCAGCAGCGCCTGCTCCATCGGATGCAGCAGGGTGAGGCGCTGCCCCGTCAGACCGCGTTCGACGAGCCGTTCCGCCTCGTCCAGTTCGTCGGCCCACTGCGCGACGGCGGCGGCCGTGCCCAGCAGGAAAGGCTCGGCCAGCGGGTCGGCGGGCTCCGTCAGCAGCGCCCGCAGCCGCCGCATCGCCGCCCGGGCCGAACTGGCCCCGGCCGAGGCCGCGTACCGCACCAGCAGGGCCTGTCCGGTGACGCCGACCAGTTCCGGGGAGCGGTCGGCGGTGTCGCTCAGCCACCGGTACGCCTCCTGACGCTCCGTCTCGTCCCGGTCGGACAGCAGGGTGGATGCGGTCTGCACGGTACGGACGAGGTCGGGGTGCGCGGTCAGCCCGTTCTCCAGCCGGCGCAGCACCTCCACGGCCGTGCGGACCTCGCCCCGGGCGGTCAGGGCCGTACCGAGGGCGATGGCCGTACGCACCTGGTCGATCGGCTCGGCCGGCAGGTGCAACGCCTCGGCCAGGCGCGGGATGCCCGCACCGGCGTCGGCGTCCGCGTACTCCAGCGAGCCCAGTTCGGTCAGCAGCCGCTGACGCAGGTCGTCCGGCAGCGGCTCGTCCAGGGCGCGGCGGAGATAGCCGACGGCGTCCCCGGGCCGGCCCTCGCGCACGGCGACGGTCACGGCGTCCTGGAGCACCCGCAGCGCCCAGGGCAGGCCGACGGCAGAGCTGCCCAGCAGTTGCCCGGCCACCGCCTCGACACGGTCGCCGCGCCGCAGCATCGCCCGGGCCGCCGACTTGTGGACCGCCCGCCGGCGCCCGGCCGGCCAGCCGGTGAGCACCGCGTCGCGCAGCAGCGGATGCGCGTACCGCGGGCGGCCCGCGGTGTCCGGCCACAGCAGTCCGAGCCGGGTCATCGCGGTGAGCCAGCCGGTCACCCGGGCGGGGTCGGCCCCGGCCGCCTCGGCGAGCAGTGCGGCCAGGCCGTCGGCGGGGTCCGCTCGCCACGTCTGTTCCAGGGCGGCCAGGGCCCGCGCCACCTCGGCCGTCGCGGGCCCGGCGCTGTCCAGCCACCAGGAGACGGCCGCCGGGTACGCCCCCGGGTACAGCGCGGCGCACGTCTGCGGCACGGCGGCCGGGGGCGGGGCGCCGCCCAGGTCGTCCAGCAGGGCGCGCAGCAGCAGCGGGCTGCCGGCCCCGGCCCGTACGCAGTCGGCGGTCCAGGCGGCCGGGGCGGTGGGGAAGGCGGCGCGCACCAGCTGCGCCGACGCCTCGTCGGTGAGCGGGGCGAGGGTGTGCGGACGGACGAGGGGCGCGGAGAGGGTGTGCGTGAGGCCGGCCGGCCCGGGGTCGATGTCGTACTGGCTGCGCTCGGTGGCCACCAGCAGGACCGGTAATCGGTCGACGTGGCGGGCCGCCTCGACCAGCCAGCGGCGCGAGGGGCCGTCGGCGAGGTGGACGTCGTCCACGGCCACCAGCACCGGGGACCGTTCCGCGTACGAGCGCAGCAGGCGCCACAGCCGGGCCGCGCTGCCGCGGTCGTCCTCGCCGGGCGCCACGTCGAGGTCCGTGAACTCCGGTACGGGGGCGAGGAGATGGAGGACCGTGGACAGCGGGACGACGGTGTCCTCGGGGGAGCAGCGCACCCGCAGCACGCGCAGCCCGCGCTCGGCCGCGTGCGCGACGGCGGCCTCCAGCACCGCGGTACGGCCGGTGCCCGTGGCCCCGCGCAGCAGGACGAGCCGGCCGCTGCCGGAGACGGCGCGCCCGATCTCGGACGAGAGCAGGGTGTGCGCGTCGTCGCGTTCACGCAACGGTCCGGTCATGGCTGCCTCCTGTGGTGGATGGGGCTCACCCGGTAGGAAGGACGCGGCGGCGGGGGTCCCGGTGACGTGACGTGACGCGTCGCACGCGCGGCGTGCGGACGCAGACGGCCGCCCACCCGGCCGTACGGGGCCTCGCACGGCCGTGCCCGGCCGTCGCTGTGGCGCGGCTCACGGCGGCCGCCGACCGTGGCCCCGGACCGCGCCCATCTCCGCACGAACAGCGCTGACCTGCGGCGATGCCCGCGGGTGGTGACCCTCGTGGTGGTGTCGGCGGTGCTGGTCTCGTGGTCCGCCTCGTGGTGTTCCACGATTGCGCACGCCCCACTGGTCCCAGAAGTGTGGAGAACGCCCTTCCGCCACCGGCCCCCGCCGGACGACGGCCCGTGAACATGGGGGAAACGCTTGCTCAGCTCACCCGGGACGACAGACAGCGACACCGCCGGCGGCGGGCGCCGGATTCCGGTCGTGGTGACCGCCCCGGACCCGATCTCCCGCGAGGGCGCGGTCAGCCAGCTGCGCCGGCATCCGCGGATCGAACTCCGCGAGGAGTCCGGCCCCGGCACGGTGGCCCTGCTGATCGAGGACACCCTCGACGAGGCCGCGCTGACCCGGCTGCGCCGCCTCATGCGCGGCGACGGCGCCCGTGCCGTGCTCGTCGTGGGCGTGATCCGCGAGAACGAACTGCTCGACGTCATCGAGTGCGGTGTCGCAGCCATCGTCTGGCGCCGTGAGGCCACCGCGCACCGGCTGGCGCAGGCGGTCGTCGCCGCCGCGCGCGGTGACGGCGATCTGCCCTCCGACCTGCTCGGCCGCCTCATCAGCCAGGTGGGAACCCTGCACCGGGGCGCGGCGGGCCGGCCCGGGGCACCCTCGCTGGGACTCGCGCCCCGGGAGGTGGACGTCCTGCGGATGGTCGCCGAGGGCCTCGACACCGGAGAAATCGCCAGCAAGCTGTCCTACTCCGAACGCACCGTCAAGAACGTGATGCACGGCCTCACCACACGGCTGCACCTGCGCAACCGTGCGCACGCCGTCGCCTATGCCCTGCGGGAAGGCTACATCTGACCGAACGGGCAATCGAAGGCGGACACGCGGGCAGCACGCCTGCCCGGCCGCCGACCCCGGCGCGCCTGCGGTCCGCGCGGCGCAGCGGGCACGATCGACAGCGGGCGGCGGCGAGCGGCGCCGACCGGCGACACGGCAGGGCGGGAGCGCGAGGGTGATCCACGAGGTGGACGAGGTCCTCAAGGGCCTGATCGGCGGCGGCGCGCTGGCCGGCTCCGGCATCGACGTGTCCTTCGAGGCGCCGACGCGTGACTGGGCGGCCCGCCGTAACGCCCCCGTGGTCAACACCTACTTGTACGACATCCGCGAGGACGTGCACCGTCGCCAGCGCGGGCAGATGTCCGTGCGCGACGAGCGGGACGTGGTGGTCCGTCGCCGTCAACCGCCCCGCTGGTTCAGGCTGTCGTACCTGGTGACCGCCTGGACCAAAACACCTCAGGACGAACACCGGCTGCTGTCCGCGGTGTTGGCGACACTGCTGCCGCGCGAGCTGCTGGCCGCCGAGGAACTGCCGGGCTCGCTGGGTGCTTTGGGACTCGCGGTGCCGCTGACGGTGGCGGGCATCCAGTCCGAGTCCCGTTCCCTCGCCGAGATCTGGTCCGCGCTGGGCGGCGAACTCAAGCCCTCCCTGGACCTGGTGGTGACCGCGCCCTTCCCCGCCTTCCCGGAGTACGACGCCGGGCCGCCGGTCACCGAGGGCGCCGCGGTCCGCGTACGCGGCATGGACGGCACCCCGCCCGAGTCCGGGGAACGCGCCCACGGCCCCCACCAGCTGGCGGCGGCCCGCGCCGCCCGCAGGAAGCCCCCGGCCCAGCGGTGACCACCCCGGGCACGAAGACCCGCCCCGACGAGGACGCCCGCGACCCGTCCCGTCCGCTGGCCGAACGGCTCGGCGGGCTGCGCGAGCGGGTCGCCGAGCTGGTCGAGGGGCGGTCCGCCGGGGACCCCACCGCGGGGGACCCGCTGCGCGGTTTGTACGTGTCCGAGGAGGCCGTACGGCATCTGCTGCGCACCGGCGCCGCGACCGCGCCCGCCGAGCGGGGGCCCGTCGTCGGCCCGGCCGCGGTCGGGCCCGGGGACCGGCTGGCCGCACTGGCCGCCCGGCTGGAGCTGTCCGAACCGGACACCGCGATCCTGCTCATCGCCCTCGCCCCGGACCTCGACCGCTCCTTCGAGCCGCTCTACGGCTACCTCAACGACGACGTCGGCAGGCGCCGGGCCACCATCGGGCTCGCCCTCGACCTGTGCGGCCTGCCCGCGCACCACGCCCACGGCCGCGCCCGGTTCCATCCTTCGGCACCGCTGCGCGCGCTCGGCCTGCTGGACGTGGAGGAGCCCGAACGTCCCTTCCTCAGCCGCTCGTTGCGGGTCCCGGACCGGCTGGTCGGACATCTGCTCGGCGACGACACCCCGGACGCCGCTCTTCTCGGGCTGCTGCGTCCGCTGCCCGAGCCCCCGGCCGCCCGGGAGGAGGCGGAGGAGGACTTCGTGCGCCGGCTGGCCGCCCGGCTGCGCGGCGGTCCACTCACCGTCTATCTGCGCGAGCACCGGGAGGGCGACGGCCTCGCCGTGATCGCGGCGGCCCTGCGCGCGGCGGGCATCGCGGCGCTGCGCTTCGCGGGCCCGCAGGAACACGTGCCCGACCTGCTGCGCGAGGCCCGGCTCGGCGGCCGCGCCGTCGTGCTGTCCGGGCTGCCGGAGCAACCGGGCCCACTGGTCGCGGCGCTGGTCACCGAGCCGGCGGACGTCGCCGTACTGCTGACGGATCCCCGCCCGTACGACCCGCACTGGTGCGCGCACGACCCGCTGGTCCTGGAGGCACCGCGCCGTCGGGCGGGCGGCACCCCCGTCTGGTCGGCGGCGCTGGGCCCGCGGTCCGCCGGATTCGATCTGGCCACCGCCGTGGCCCCCTACCGGCTCGGCGCCGACCAGGTCCGGCGCGCGGCGCACGCCGCACTCTCACTCGCCGCCTTCGAGGGCACCGGTCTGACCGCGGACCATGTGCGGCTGGCCGCCCGGCAGCAGTCGGCCTCCGGCCTGGAGCGGCACGCCCGGCGGATCCGGCCCGCGGTGGGCTGGCCCGACCTGGTACTTCCCGAGCGGCCGCTGACCCAGCTGCACGAACTCGCCCTGCGGGCCCGCCATCGCGACCGGGTGCTCGGCGACTGGCGGCTCAGCGCGGGCGGCGGTCGCGGCCGGGGTGTCCTCGGCCTGTTCGCGGGCGAGTCCGGCACCGGCAAGACCCTCTCCGCCGAGGTCGTCGCCGCCGAACTCGGCCTCGACCTGTATGTCGTCCAGCTCTCGTCGATCGTCGACAAGTACGTCGGCGAGACCGAGAAGAACCTCGAACGCATCTTCACCGAGGCCGACCGCACCGACGCCGTCCTCCTCTTCGACGAGGCCGACGCGGTCTTCGGCAAGCGCTCGGAGGTCAAGGACGCCCACGACCGCTACGCCAACATGGAGAGCGCCTATCTGCTCCAGCGGCTCGAGTCGTTCGACGGCATCGCGCTGCTCACCACCAACCTGCGCGCCAACATCGACGAGGCGTTCACCCGGCGACTGGACCTGGTGGTCGACTTCCCGTTCCCGGACGCCGAACAGCGCCTGGCCCTGTGGCGGCACGGGCTGTCCCACGTCCCGTGCGCCGACGGCATCGACCCCGGGCCACCGGCCCGGCAGTTCGAGCTGGCCGGCGGTTCGATCCGCAGCGCGGTGGTCACCGCCGCCTACCTCGCCGCCGGGCGCGGCGAACCGGTCGGCGGGGAGGACCTGTTGGAGGGGGCCCGCCGCGAGTACCGCAAGGCCGGCCGACTGGTCCCGGGCGAGGCGGGCTGGTGACGGGCGGATTCCGCGAGTGACGGGCGGATTCCGCGGGTGACAGGCGAGGCCTGCTGGTGACCCGCGGTCAGCCTCACACGGTGAGGCGGAACGCCTCCAGCTGGTGACCCTGTTCCATGGGACTGCCGGCGTACATCCACTTTCCGGGCTGGGTGCAGCCCAGGCCCATCCAGCCCCGGTCCGCCACATGGGTGTTCTGGCAGACGGAGCCGTCGACCACGCTGATGGTGAATCCCTGGAGCGGCGAGTCCGCCTCCTTGAGGCTGCCGAGGTACATGTCGATCCCGTCGGCCGCCGACGACCACTTCGTCTTCCAGCCGCCGACCGCGTAGGCACCGTTGCCCGTGGTGCCCCTGGTCCCGGCCACCGCGATGTTGAGCGCCTTGATCGGCAGGCTCTTGCCCACCGTGCCGGCCTCGGCGCCGTCGCACACCGGGTCCTGCCAGCCGTGGTCCGCCACATAGGCGCGGTAGCAGATGTGCCGTCCCGCGCTGCGGGCGGCGAGCTTCTGCACCGCCGTGGCCGCGGTCACCTCCGGCGGCTCGGTCGTCGCGGGGGCGCCGCCCCCGCCGCCCCCGCCGCCCGCGGCCTTGGTCTCGGCCGGCACCGGGGGCGCGCCCGTCGGCTCCTGGCCGAGCGTCGCGGGCGGGGTCGTGGCCACGGCCGTGGGGCTGGGCGGCGGGAGGGTGCTGACGGCCGCCTCCTGGAGTTTCTCCGTGGCCGCGGTGCGTACCTGCGGCTTGTAGGCGAGCCAGATCATCACGAACGCGATCGCCAGCGCCAGTGTCATGCCGAGGGCGGTGGCCAGCCAGCGCGGCAGGAACCCCCGCTGCACGAAGGTGCCTTCCACCTCCATGGGGTGGGCCCCGGACCGCCGCACCGCCACCGTGTACGGCTGCTCCTCCTTGGAACCGAACCAGATGATCCGCCGGGGGCGCAGTGTCGTGTTCACGAACGCGGCCCGGCCGGGCTCGATCTGGACGCTGCCGGGCTGGATCTCGTACGACAGCCGGTCGCCGGTGTCGCTGCCGCTCAGTGACGCGGTGACCTTGGTGTTGCCGAGGTTGTCCACGGCGAGCCTCGGCCGCCCGCGCAAGCGGCCCTTCACGGTCGGCGGGACGAGTTCGGCCCGCACCTCGGTGAACGGCGTGACCGTCAGGTTCCCCTCGGGGACCGTGACCGCCTCGGGATGTTCGGTCGGCGTGATCCGCACCGCGTACGGATTCGGCCCCGCCGTGGCGTCCGGCGTGCGCGGCGGCGCGAACGTCAGCTCCACCGTGCCCGTCGTACCGGGATACAGCCGCAGCGTCTGCGGCTCCACCCTCGTCCAGGGCGCGATCGCGCCCACCGGTTCGAAGCGGTACTCGTCGACGACGTCACCGGTGTTGCGCACCCGCAGCCGTACGCGCGTACTCGCGCCCGGATCGACGGTGGCGGAGGCGGGTTCGAGGGAGGTCCACAGGCTCACGGACCAGACGCTAGTCGCGGTGCGGGGGCCGGGTCAGGAGTCGCGAGGGTACGGTCGCTGCCTGAACGGGCACATGTGGTGCGCCGCCCCGGCCCTCGCGTCCCGCTCCCGGCTCCCGGCCGCCGCATTACGTGGTCATGAGCGGGCCTCCGCCGGAACCGGGCCGCCCTCCTCGTCGCTGCTGTTCGAGGCCGGCGAGTCGGAGTCGGTGTCGTAGGCCCAGGTCGCCGCGCAGACCTCGCCGCCGCAGTCCACCAGCGTGGCGTGGGTACCGCCCGCCGCGGTCGCGATCCGGTCGATCTCGGCGGCCAGGACGGCTACCTGGCCGTGCGCGTAGTCGTCGAGGTCGATGTTGGCGGCCTTGCTCGGCCAGTAGGGGCCGGGCTTCAGGGAGGTGCCCTGGTAGAGGGCCAGATAGCAGGCCATGCAGGGGCGCTTGACACCGGCGATCCGCTGGGGCGTGACGCTGCCCTCGGGGGCGCCCGCGTAGATGCGGCGCTCGGCGTGCAGACCGTCCTTGGCACCGTCCACCCGGTCCGGCACGGTCACCGGGCTGCTCAGCGCCTCGACGATCTCCCAGAACGCCTGCGGGATCGTCCCGATGTCGTCCTTGCGGAGAACGCGGCGGCTCAGCTTGCTCTTGTGCCGCCGCTCGCGGTCCGTGTTCGCGGTGATGTGCTGCACCATGGCCGCGACGAACTCCTTGCCGGAGTCCTTGCCCCCTTGCAGATCGCGCAGCACGTCGTTGGCGGCGTTCCGGTTGGAGGAGATGTACAGGCGGACCTGTTCCTGGATCTCCTCGGAGCCGTCCACCTGCATGGCGTCCGGGTCGGTCTCCGTCTGTCCCCTGGACACCGCCGCCTGCACCTCTTCGGGCTGCTTGTCGTGCAGGTAGTTCAGGGCGACGGTGGAGATCCAGCGCAGCGCCTGCCGGGTGCGCTGGTCCTCGTAGGTGCGGGACTTCCGCAGGTTGTCGGTGCCGGCGTACATCCGGTCCCGGGCCGTGTCCCCCAGCTTGTCCGGCTGTGCGTGGTCCGGCGCGCTCGCCGACGGGACCGGCCTGTGCAGGGTGAGGCTCTGTGACGCGCCGTGCCGCGACCAGCCCAGGGCGGTGAGCGCGTCGGCGAGCTCCGCGGCCACCGTCACCGCCCTCGGGGCCCGCTTGGCCCGGCCCTTCCCACTGGCGGAGGACTTGGACTTGGTGACCCGCCCGCTGCTCTGCGAGGCGCTCGACGGGGCCCGTTGCACGGCCGGGCCCGGGGACGGACCGGCCGACCGGCCGACGGACACCTCGTGGCCGCCCCGCTCACCGTGCTCGTGCCCGCCGTGCCGCTCCGGCCCCGTCGCCGTCCGCTGGACCGGTGCCGGTCCGCTCATCACCCTTCGGGCGTTGTCCACCGCGTGCCGTTCGCCGGAGTCCGCCGGGTCGGAGACGCTCAGGCCCGACCCGTTGTCCCGGCCGGGTACCGGACCGGCCTGCTGGTCCAGGTAGTGGGTCAGCTCGTGCGCCCAGTCCTCCTTGGTCATCCCGCCGCCGTCGACCACGTGCGTGCCGGAGGTGTAGGCCTTGGCCCGGATCTCCAGGGCGGAGCGCTGCGCGACCGTGTCCGAGTGGACGCGTACTCCGCTGAAGTCCGCGCCCTGGAAGCGGGCCTCCATCTCGTTCTGCAGTGACCCGTCCATGGGCTGCCCGGGGGAGCGCAGCACCTCGTGCACCAGGGAGCGGCGCTGCACCGCCGGCTGGTGACCGCACCCGGCGTCGTGCTGGTGGCGTTCCTCCTCCACGGCCCGCGACACCGCCGCGTTGCCCGCCGTGCGCTGAAGTGCCAGCAGTGCGGCGGCGGGCCCGGCGACCGGAGGGCGTCCGCCCGTACGGCCCGCACGGGCGGGCGCCGACCGGCCGGTGCCGCAGTCGTTCTCGTTGTCCTGCGCGCGCACGGGCGCTCCCCTCGGCGGGTGGATACACGTCGGCCGACCAGCGTGCCGGGACGTGCCGGAGCGGGGGAAGGGACTCGGGGGCAGTTCCGGGGGCAACGCGTCCGCCGTGCCCCTGAGGGCAACGGGAATGCCCCCGGTACGGCACCGCAGGACGTTTCTGCCGACGCCCCGCGCGCGCGACGGTGGGAGACGACCTGACTCGTACCCCGAGGAGAGCAGAGCATGCCGTCCTACCTGTCGCCCGGTGTATACGTCGAGGAGGTGGCCAGCGGCTCGCGTCCGATCGAAGGAGTGGGTACCTCGGTGGCGGCCTTCGTCGGGCTCGCGCCGACCGGCCCGCTGAACGAGCCGACCCTGGTGACCAACTGGACGCAGTACGTGGCGGCCTTCGGTGACTTCACCGACGGGTACTACCTGGCGCACTCCGTCTACGGCTTCTTCAACAACGGCGGCTCCGCGGCGTACGTCGTCCGCGTCGGCGGCGCCCCCGCCGGTGTCTCCGGCGAGGACTCCTCCCCCGGTGCGGTGACCGGCTCGGCGGCGCCGGCCGAACTGCCCGCCGGTGAGCCGAAGCAGCTCGGCACGTTCACCGTCACGGCCACCGCGGCCGGCCGGCCGGGCCCGCTGAGCGTGGAGGTCGCCGACGCGGAGGGCGAGGGCCCCGCGGAACGGTTCAGGCTGGTCGTCAAGGACGGCGACAAGGCCGTCGAGACGTTCGACGTGACCGCCAAGAAGGGCAGCCGCGGCTACGTCGTCACCCAGGTCAAGGAGCGTTCCCAGCTCATCGCCGTGACCGAGGCGGCGCCGTCGGCGCAGCTGGCCCGCCCGGACAACCAGACGGTGACCCTGACCGCGCCGGCCGCCGCGCCCGCCGTACCGGCCGGTGGGGTCTCGGTCGCGCAGCCCGGCCCGGCGCAGTACCTCGGTGACAGCGCCGACCGCACCGGGTTCGGCGGCCTGGAGGCCGTCGACGAGGTGTCCATGGTGGCCGTGCCCGACCTGATGGCCGCCTACCAGCGCGGCGCGATCGACCTGGAGGCCGTCAAGGCGGTCCAGCTCGGCCTGATCGCGCACTGCGAGCTGATGGGCGACCGGGTCGCGGTCATCGACCCGCCGCCCGGTCTGAACGCCCGCCAGATCCGCGTCTGGCGCCAGGAGACGGCGGGTTACGACTCCAAGTACGCGGCTCTCTACTACCCGTGGATCAAGGCCTTCGACCCGGCCACCGGCCAGTCCCGGCTGATCCCGCCGAGCGGCCACGTCGCCGGTGTCTGGGCGCGCAACGACTCCGAGCGCGGTGTGCACAAGGCGCCCGCCAACGAGGTCGTACGCGGCGCGGTCGACCTGGAGATCCAGATCACCCGCGGTGAGCAGGACCTGCTGAACCCCATCGGGGTCAACTGCATCCGCGCCTTCCCGGGCCGCGGCATCCGCGTCTGGGGCGCCCGCACCCTGGCCTCCGACCCGGCCTGGCGTTATCTGAACGTCCGCCGGTACTTCAACTACCTGGAGGAGTCGATCCTGATCGGCACCCAGTGGGTGGTGTTCGAGCCGAACGACCACGCGCTGTGGGCCCGTATCCGGCGCAACGTCTCGGCCTTCCTGGTCAACGAGTGGCGCAACGGCGCCCTCTTCGGCGCCCGGCCCGAGGAGGCGTTCTACGTCAAGTGCGACGAGGAGACCAACCCGCAGGAGTCGGTCGACGTCGGCCGGGTCGTGTGCGAGATCGGCATCGCGCCGGTCAAGCCGGCCGAGTTCGTGATCTTCCGGCTGGCCCAGTTCTCCAGCGGCAGCGGGGAGCTGGAGGAGTAGGCCGGGGCGCCGGCTTCAGCGTAGGCAGTCAAGAACCCTCAGAAGGACAGCGAACACATGAGTCTCCAGCCGGGTGACGCCCTCACCTCACATAATTTCGGCCTCCAGATCGACGGCGTGATGGTCGAGTACCTCGCCGAGGTCAGCGGCCTCAGCCTGGAACAGGACGTCATCGAGTACCAGCAGGTCTCCGCGCAGGGCAAGCCGGTCACCAAGAAGCTGCCGGGCGTGAAGAAGGCGGGCACCTGCACGGTCGTCCGCGGTATGACGCAGTCCGCGGCGTTCAACCAGTGGATCACCGAGTCGATCAACGGCGTGATGGGCACCGCCCGCAAGAACGCCACGATCATGGTGATGGACTACCAGAACAACCCGGTCAAGCGGTACAACATGCGCAACGCCTGGTGCAGCAAGATCGACACCAGCACGGTGAAGGCCGGCGAGGCCGCGGCGCTGACCGAGACCGTGACGATCACGTTCGAAGAACTGGTCATCGAGTAATGCGGCGTTCGGCTGTACGGGCGACGGCGCCGGCGGGCGAGGAGCGGGAGACCACTCAGGTCCCGGCCGCGGCGCCGACGCCCGCGCCCGAGCCCGCGCCGCTCGCGCAGCGTCTTCAGACGGAGTTCCCCTTCGAACTGCCGCGCGGCTACGTCGACGAGTCGGGCACGGTCCACCGCCACGGCGTGATGCGGTTGGCGACGGCCCGCGACGAACTGGTGCCGCTGCGGGACATCCGGGTCCAGGAGAACCCCGCCTACCTGTCGGTGGTGCTGCTGGGCCGGGTCATCACCCGGCTGGGCACGCTGGCGCTGGTGCACGACGGGATCGTGGAGAACATGTTCGCCTCCGACCTGGCGTTCCTCCAGGACTTCTACCGCCAGGTCAACGCCGAGGGCCACACCCGCGCCTCGGTGCAGTGCCCCCACTGCTCGGAGCCCTTCGAGGTGGAACTCGGCGGGAGCCGCCTGGGGGAATCGTGACGTACGCGACCGACCGGCTGCACGAGGAGATCGCGTACGTCGCCTTCCACTTCCACTGGAGCCTGGCGGAGATCCTGGACCTGGAACACCACGACCGGCGCCGTTTCGCGGACGGGATCGCGTCCCTGGTGACGCGGAGCGGGGCGGAGGGCTGAGACATGGGGTTCCTGGAACGACTGCGGGGCGCACGGCCGAGGACCACGCCGGGCGGGGCGGGGCGCGTCGACGAGGCGTCCGGTGCTGACGCGTCGACGGTCGGCGGGGCGTCCGGTGCCGGTCAGGCGTCCGTGGCCGGGGCGGTGCCGCGTGGAGTGGGCTGGCCCGGGTTGCCGCCCATCCAGCGGGCGTCCGCCTCCTCCTCGTCGGCGGGCGTCGCGGACCCGGGGTTCGGGGGCCGGCTGGCCACCTGGCAGAACCCCACCTTCACCGGCACCCTGTCGCACGCCGTGCTCAACGGCGCCCCGGGCGGACTGGTGGGTACCGTGCTGTCCTCTCCCGGGTCTGCGGCCTCCCCCCAACAGCCCTCCCGCACCCTGCCGTCGGCCACGCCGGAGCCCGCCCCGGCGATGCCGCCCACGGCCCCCGTCCCGGCCGCGCGAGGCATGCGCGTCTCCCCGGTCCAGCCCCGCCCGGCCGCTCCGGCCCCGCTGACGCGGTCGGCCGGGGCCCCCGTGCAGCGCCGTGTCCTGCCCGCGCGGGCTCCGAGCGCCCGGGTCGGCGGCGGTACGGCGGACCCGGCTCCCGGCGGGGGCCAGGACACCGACGGCGGCGCCTCCGGCACCGCGGAGCCTGCCGCGGCCCCCGACGTGCCGGAAGCGCCTGCCGTGCGGCGGACGGCGGCGGTGACCGGCCGGGAAAGCGCACCGGGCCGCTCCGGCGGGTCCGAACCACCTGCCGGTACCGCCGGGCCGGAGAGCGTACGGCGTACGGTCGTGCCCGGCCCGTCCGCTCCCCTGACACGGGTGTCGAACGCGCCGGCCGCACCCCAGGCGCCTCGGGCACCCCAGACACCCCAGGTCCAGCGGGTCGCCCCGCCCCGGCCGGGGCTCGGCGCACCCCTTGGTGCACCGCTCGGTTCTCCCGTCGGTGCTCCGCCCGGGCGCGCCTCCGTCGCGGGCCGGTCCGCGCCGGGCGGGACGGCCCGGACGCGTCCGGTCACCGTCCAGCGGGCCGGGTACTCCGCGGGGGAGACGGGCGGTGCGGCGCCGTCCGGCACGCCCGCGGCCGCCGACCACGTCTCCAACTCCGCTTCGCCTCAGCCGACTTACGAGCCGAGCACGAAGCGGCCCGCGCTCGGGGCACCGCTCGGACCCGGCTCCAGCGCGGACCGGCACACGACGGCCGGGACACCTCCGACCGGCGTCCAGCGCATTGCCGCCCACCCCGCCCGGGAGATGAGCGGTACGACGCCGTCCCACACGCCCGCACCCGCCAACTCCCCCTCACGCGGGTCGGGTTCCGAGCCGAGCGGGAAGCAGCCCACACTCGGCGCACCCCGCGGGCCCGCCTCCGACGCGGACCGGCACACGACCGTCGGGACACCTCCGACCGGCGTCCAGCGCATCGCCCACCCCGCCCGGGAAATGGGCGGTGCGACGCCGTCCCACACGCCCGCACCCGCCGACCGACCCGCCAACTCCCCCTCCTACCAGCCAACTTCCGAGCCCAGCGGGAAGCAGCCCGCACTCGGCGCACCCCGCGGGCCCGCCTCCGACGCGGACCGGCACACGACCGTCGGGACACCTCCGACCGGCGTCCAGCGCATCGCCGACTCCCCGGCACACCCGCCGACTTCCGGGCCGAGCCCGCAGCGCCCCACGCTCGGCGCACCTCGGCGACAGACGCCCGCGCCGGTACAGCGCGGCACCACCCCGGTCCCCGGCGCGCCCTCGCAGTCCCCGTCCCCGTCCGCCGAGCGGTCGTCGCGCCGCCCGCTGCTCGGAGCACCGCTCCCCGCGCGCCCCGTGGACGCGACTCCGCTGCTCGACCGGCCGAGCACGGCCCACCCGACGTCCCCCGCTTCCGGACCGGCCCCGGCATCCGGCCCCACCGGCCGGCACGCCACGGCCTCCGGCCCTGCGGGTCAAAGCCCCGCCGGTCAAAGCCCTGCCACCACCCGGCCGCCGACCACCACGCCTCGCGCGGCCGTCCCCACACCGGCCACCCCGCAGACGCCCCCCGTGCAACACGCGACACCCTCGGGCCCGACCACCACCACGCCCCGGGCCGCCCAGCCCTCCGTGCGACGCGCCATGCCCCTGGGCACCGGCACGCCCGCCACCGCGACACCTCCGAGCGCCGCTCAGCGCCCTGCAACTCCCGGCGCCGTCCTGCCCGGTCCCACCACCGGCGCCTCGACCACACCCCCGATCGGCCGGCCTCCCGTGCGACGCGCCACGCCCTCGGCCACCAGCGCCTCCACCGGCGCCACGTCCTCGCTCGCCCTACCCCTCGCGCGGCGCTCTGCGCCCCCCGGCGCCGTCCCGGCCGGCCCCACCACCGCCGTCCCGGCCGCGCTCCAGGTCGGCCGACCCCGCGCCGAGGGCGCCACCACCCCCGACGCCGCCCCGCCGCCCGTACCGCACACCGCGGCACCGCACACCACCCCGGCTCCGCTCCCGGCGCACCCGCTCCCCGAACGACGCGCCACGGTCCCCGGACCCACCACCCCCCGCCTCACTCGCCCCACCCCAGCCACGCCCTCGATCGCTCTGCCCCCCGTACAACGCGGCACTGTCTCCGGCCCGCCGCGGGTCACGCCGCCCGCGACCGACCCGGCCGCCCGGTCCGCGAATTCCGTCCTTCCCGGTCCAGGCAGGCCGTCCGGCACCCACCACCCCGTCACCGCCACGCCCGGCGCGACCTTCGTGCCCCCGGCGACCCCCACAGCCCCCTCACCCCCCTCTGTCCACCCGCGCCCGGCCGGTCCTCCCCTTGTCCAGCGCGTCACCGTGCCAGGTCCCCACCCCGGATCGCGCACCGGCGCCGGCACCGCACCCACCTCGCCCGTGCCGACCACCGCCCTCGCCCCGGCCACGCCCGGCCCGGAACGGCGACTCGTCGCGCCGCCGGCCGGGGAGACTTCTCATCGGACGCCCGCGCCCGGACTCCCGCTGACCCCCGCCAGGGCGCTGACCCCGCCCGTGCCACGGGCCGAACCGCGTGCCGTCCAGCGCCGCCGGAGCGCACCGGCAGCCGTACCACTGCGCCGCACCGAGCCCGCCGTCGACGCCGCCCCCACCGCGCAGCGGCACCCCCCACGCCACCCGGCCACACCCGCACAGGCACAGGCATCCACCAGCCGCCCCGCCCCCCTCACCCCCTTCGTCCAGCGCAGCCCCCTCCCCATCGCCCCATCCACCCCACTCGCCTCATCGGCCCCGAACACCCCGCCGGTCCAAGCCCCCGGCCCCCCGCTCACCCCCACGCCCCTCATCCAGCGCAGCCCCCTGCCGCCCATCCCCGCACCACCGCGCCCGCTCCCGACCTCGACCCCGGTCCCCGCGACACCCCCAGCCCTGCCCGCCCCCGTTCAGCGCACCCCGCCCACGCACCATGGCTCCGACAGCCGTACGCGGTCCGGTTCGGGCGACGCGCCCCCGCCGTACTCCGAGAGCGCTCCCCCGCCCGCCTACGAGGAAGTCCCCCGGGGCGGATTCGACCCCCGGGCGCTGACCGACTTCCAGCTCGACGAGCTGACGCACCGGCTGACCGGCCGGATCACCCGGCTGCTGCGCACCGAGCTACGCCTCGACCGGGAACGGGTCGGCAGACTCCGCGACCCCCGCCGCTGACCCCCGCGGACGCACCGCCCGGACCACACCGCACGAGACACACCCCGCCAGACGCACCGCCCCCGCCACCCCGCCTCCAGAAAGGCCAGGCCGACTCGATGTCCCGCGATCTCGACCCGGGCTCCACCATCTTCTTCACCCTGACCATCGACGGGGAGAGCCTCGGTTACTTCAACGGGTGCGAGGGGCTGTCGTCCACCGTGGAGATCGAGCGCCGTCAGGAGGGCGGGAACAACGGGTTCGTGTGGCAGCTGCCCTCCCGGGTGACGTTCTCCACGATCCGGCTGACCCGCCCACTCACCCCGGACACCACGAAGGTCGCCAAGTGGATCTCGTCCGTCACCACCGGCGTGACCCGGCCGACCGCGCAGATCGCGGCGCTGCGCGCGGACGGTTCGGAGGTCGCCCGGTGGGGGCTGATCGACGTACTGCCGGTCAGCTGGCAGGGGCCCTCCCTCGATCCGGCCAGTCCGGGCGTCGCCAACGAGGTCCTGGAGATCACCCACCACGGCTTCACGGACTGAGCGAGGCGAAAGGGCGGAGGGCAGGGAACATGGCCAAGGGCAGCAAGGGCGGGGCGGGCAAGAGCCTGGTCCGCGCCACGCTCGCGATCCACGAGCCGCCGGTCGGTTCGAGCACCACGCCGGGCGGCCTGATCAGGTCGTTCGGGTTCGACTTCAACCCGGCGCAGCTGTCGCTGGGACGTCGCGCCCAGTGGAAGGTGACACCGACGGCGGCCGTACGGGACGGCTCCGTACCGGAGTTCATGGGCCCCGAGCCGCGCGAGCTGACCGTGGAGATCTTCCTCGACTCCTCCGCCGCGCCGGGCAGCAACACCGTGTTGAAGAAGGTGGAGTCGCTGCTGGAGTGCTGCGAGGTCACCACGAAGAGCATCGCGGCGAAGCAGCCGTCGCCGCCCTGGGTGGTCTTCCAGTGGGGGTCGTTCTCCACGGCCCGCTTCACCTCCTACGTCAGCAGCGTCGAGGTGAACTACTCGCTGTTCGGCACGACCGGTGTCCCGATCCGCGCCACCTGCCAGGTCCGGCTGCACGAGATCCCCAGCCGGACCAAGGGACAGAACCCGACCTCGGGCGCGCTGACCGCGCAGCGCGTGCACCGGGTGGTGGCGGGCGACTCGCTCCAGTCGCTGGCCTGGCGGGAGTACGGCGAGGCGTCCGCGTGGCGGGCGATCGCCGAGGCCAACGGCATCGACGACCCCACCCGCCTGCCCACCGGTGTCGAACTGGTGCTGCCCGCCGCCGAGGAGGTGCGTTTCTGATGGTGCAGTCCGCCTACTCCAGCGTCATCCAGGTCACCCTGGGCGGCAGCCCGCTGCCGCCGGACTTCGCCCCGCTGCTGGTGGACGGCTGGGTCGACCAGGGCCTCGGGGTGCCGGCCGCGTTCCGGCTGACCTTCCGCGACCCCTACCGACAGCTCCTCGGCAAGCTCGGCGTGACGTTCGGGACCCCGGTGGTGCTCGCCCCGGTCGCCGACGGCAAGGGCGCCGCGGACCCGCTGCTGACCGGGGAGGTGTGCGGCCTGGAGGCCGACTACGACGGCACCGGCACGTTCACCGTCATCCGCGGCTACGACCACGGGCACCGCCTGATGCGGCGGCGCCGGGTGGCGGCGTACCGCAACCAGAGCGCCTCGGACATCGCCCGCAGGCTCGCCGCCCAGGACGGCGTCCCGGTCGGGCGGGTCCAGTCGACGAAGACGGTGTACGAGTTCATCAGCCAGGCCAACGTCACCGACTGGGACTTCCTCGCGCGGCTCGCCGACGAGAACGAGATGGTGATGTCCATCGACTCGAAGGGGAAGTTCCAGTTCGTCCGGCCGGACCCCGCGTCCGGCGCGCCGCCGGTCAGCACGCCCGGCGAGAAGAGCCCGTTCGTGCTGGAGGCCGGCACCGACATCCTGCGGCTGCGGGCCGCGGTCACCGCCGCCGAGCAGGTCGGCTCGGTCGAGGCACGCGGCTGGGACGTCACCACGAAGAAGCAGCTCACCGCGACCGCGCCCGCCCTCGACAACCCCGGCATCAGCATCGGGACCACGCCCGGCGCGGCGGCCCGCAAGTTCAAGCCCGCCAAACTGGTCGACGCGCAGACGCCGTACGACCGGCAGTCGGAGGTGAAGTTCGCCGCCGAGGCCCTCGCCGACGACGTCACCTCGTCGTTCGCCGAGCTGGAGGTCGTCGCGCGCGGCACGCCGAAACTGCGGCCGGGCCTGCCCGTCACCCTCGCCGACGTCGGCGCGCCCTTCGAGGGCAAGTACACCGCCACCTCCGTGCGGCACGTCTTCGGCGACGGCAAGCACTACGAGGCGTGGGTCACCGTCAGCGGACGGCAGTGGCGCTCGCTGTACGGGCTGGCCTCCGGCGGCGGCGCCGACGGCGGACTGCGGCTGCCCGGCACGGCCAACGCCCTGGTCACCGACATCCTGGACCCGCTCAGGCAGGGCCGGGTCAAGCTCCGGTTCCCGTGGCTGGACGACGCCTACGTCAGCGACTGGACGCGGGTGGTGCAGTGGGGCGGCAAGGGCGGCGGCTCGATCTTCCCGCTGGACGTCGGCGACGAGGTCCTCGTCGCCTTCGACCGGGGCGCCCTCGACCACCCGTACGTCATCGGCGGTCTCTACAACGGCAAGGACCGGCCGACGCCGGTGAAGGACGTGCCGCTGCACGACGGGGCCCGCCGCCGGGCGGTCCGGCACACGCTGTCCGACCGGGACGGCAACCGCGTGGACCTGCTCAGCCAGACGACCGGCGGCCGCAAGCAGGGCGTGCGGGTGGCCTCCGGCGACGACCGGCTCGTCATCAACCTCGACCGGACGAAGACCGAGATCACCGTCGACAGCAAGGGCGCGGTCAGCATCACGGGCACCAGGTCGGTGTCCGTGGAGGCGGGGACGGACCTCACGCTCAGCGCGGGCCGGCGGCTCACCATCAAGAGCGGCGGACCGCTCAGCATCGAGGGCCGCGGCGTCGTCAACGTCAAGTCGCTGGCCGGCGCGGTCAGCGTGGACGCGATGGGCGCGCTCAGCCTCAAGGCGGTCGGCGCCGCGAGCCTGAGCGCGGGCGGCAGCGTCCAGGTCAACTCCATCGCCGACGTGGGCATCCGCGCCGTCACCGTCCCGCTCATGGGCGTGGTCACCATCAACGGGAAGCCGGTGCCGATGTGACCGCCGCGCAGCGTACGGAAGGGCCGGTGGGCGTCTGATGGCCGAACAGTTCGTGGGGTCCGGGTGGGCGTTCCCGCTGCGCATCGGGCCCACCGGAGGCATCGCGCTGGTCAGCGGCGAACGCGAGGTCGAGGAGGCCGTCCGGCTGGTGCTGGCGACCGCGCCGGGCGAGCGGCCGATGCGCCCGGAGTTCGGGTGCGCCATCCACGACCTGGTGTTCGCCCCGGTCAACGAGGCCACCGCGGGCCGCATCCAGCACGAGGTGTACACCAGCCTCGACCGCTGGGAGCCCCGTATCGAGGTCGACGACGTGGAGGTCACCGCGGGCGCCGAGCAGGGCGTGCTGTACATCGACGTCCGCTACTCGATCCGCGGCACCAACAACCCGCGCAGCCTCGTCTTCCCGTTCTACGTCATCCCGTCCCACGAGGAGCCGGGCAGTTCCGCCTCCGACGGCGTCCCCGGCACCTCCCCCGAAAGCGACCGCTGATGGCCCTGCCCTCCCCCAACCTCGACGACCGCCGCTTCCAGCAGTTCGTCGACGACGCCAAGCGCTACATCCAGCAGCGCGCGCCCGAGTGGACCGACCACAACGTGTCCGACCCGGGCGTCACCCTCGTCGAGACGGTCGCGCACATGGCCGACCAGATCGTCTACCGGCTCAACCGGGTGCCGGACAAGAACCATCTGGCGTTCCTGGACCTGGTCGGCATCACGCTGTTCCCGCCCTCGGCGGCCCGTACGGACGTCACGTTCTGGCTGTCGGCGCCGCAGGAGGAGCCCGTGCTGCTGCCGGTGGGCACCGAGATCGCCACCGTGCGCACCGAGAGCGAGGAGGCGGTGGTCTTCGCCACCGAACGGCGGCTCTCCGTCGTGCCCTGCTCGTTGCGCCACCTGGTGGTGCAGCACGACGGTGAGGCGGTCACCGACCGGACCACCGACCTCGCCGAGGGCAAGGACCTGCTGTGCTTCGCGGAGGCACCGCGGCACGGTGACTGCGTGCTGTTCGGGCTGACCGCGGCCGTACCGCACTGCGCGGTGGCGCTGGAGCTGGACAGCCGGGTGGACGGTGTCGGCGTCGACCCGCGCCAGCCGCCGCTGGTGTGGGAGGCGTGGACGGAGGACGGCTGGCGCGGCTGCGAGGTCGACCGGGACGGCACGGGCGGCCTCAACCGGCCCGGCGAGGTCGTGCTGCACGTGCCCGGCGGTCACGTCCTGTCACGCTCCGGCGGCCAGGAGGCGGGCTGGCTGCGCTGCCGGGTCACCGAGCCGCTGCCCGGCCAGCCCTTCTACACCACCTCGCCGACCGTGCGCTCGGCCGAGGCGTTCACGGTGGGCGGCACCGCCCCGGCCCTGCACGCCGAGACGGTGTACGACGAGGCGCTCGGCGAGTCCACCGGCCTGCCCGGCCAGCGGCTGCGGCTCGCGCACGCGCCGGTCGTCGGCGACACCCCGCCGCTCCTGCTGCAGAGCGCGGAGCGCGAGGGCTGGGAGGACTGGCAGGTCGTCCCGCACTTCGCCGCCTCCGGCCCGGACGACCGGCACCTCACCCTCGACGCCACCACCGGCGAGATCGCCTTCGGCCCGTCCGTACGGGAACCCGACGGCACCCTGCGCCAGTACGGCGCAGTCGCCCCCAAGGGCGCCGTGCTGCGCGCCCGCCGCTACCGCACCGGCGGCGGCCGCGCGGGCAACGTGGCCCGCGGCGCCGTCCGGGTGCTGCGCACCTCCGTCCCGTACGTCTCCGAGGTCGTCAACCGCGAGGCCGCGCGCGGCGGGGTCGAGGGCGAGACGGTGGAGGAGGCGAAGGCCCGCGCGCCGATCACGCTGCGCGCCCAGGAGCGTGCGGTGACCCTGCGCGACTACGAGGAGCTGGCCCGCCGGGCCGCCCCGGAGACGGCGCGCATCACCTGCCTGGAGGGCGACGAGAGCGAGCACGGTGCCTACGCGGTCCGGGTCCTGGTCGTCCCGCAGGCGGTCCCCGACCCGGGCGGCCGCCTCCGCTTCGAGCAACTGGTGCCGGGTGACGCCCTGTTGGACCGCATCACCCGACACCTGGACGAACGCCGCCTGATCGGCACCCGGTTGGCGGTCGGACCGCCGTACTACCAGGGCGTCACCGTGGTGGCCACCGTGCACGCCTTCCGGGGCGTGGACGCCGACCGGGTGCGCCGGCAGGCCCATGACGCCCTCTACCGTCACCTCGACCCGCTGACCGGCGGCGCGGACGGGCGCGGCTGGCCGTTCGGCAGGCCCGTGCAGTCGGGCGAGGTCTTCGCGGTGCTGCAGCGGGTGCCCGGCGTGGAGCTGGTCGACCAGGTCACCCTGCATCCCGCCGACCCCCTGACGGGCAAGCGGGGCGACGCGACGGACCGCATCGACCTCGGCGCCCCGTCCCTCGTCTTCTCCTTCGACCACCGCGTCCGGGTGATCGGGGACGGCGCGTGAGGGGCTCCGTCGACGGGCTCGGCTCGTCCGCCCCGATCGGGATGATGCTGCCCGCGGTCTTCGCCGACGACGACCTCGCGCAGCGCTTCGTGGCCGGGCTCGACGAGGTGATCGCCCCCGTCCTCAACGTCCTCGACTGTCTGCCCGCGTACTTCGACCCGGCCCTGGCCCCGGTCGACTTCACCCGCTGGCTGGCCGGCTGGGTCGGCGCCGAGACCGACGGCACCGAACCGGAGGACCGGCTGCGGGCCGCCGTGGCCGCCGCCGCGTATCTGCACCGGGTGCGGGGCACCCGGCGCGGGCTGGCCGAGGCGGTGCGGCTGGCCTTCGGCGTCGAGCCGGAGATCTCCGAGAGCGGCGCGGCCGCCTGGAGCGCCGGTCCGCTCGGCCCGGTCCCCGGTGACCCCCGGCCCCGCCTGCACGTCACGGTCCGGCTGCCCGACCCGGGCCCCGCGGACGAACACCGTCTGGACGCCCTCGTGGCGGCCGCCCGCCCCGCCCACATGCCCTACACGGTCAAGGTGACCGTCGCCGAAAGGACCCCGGAGAGATGACCACCCAGAACTGCGCCGAGTGCGGCACCCGGGCGGAACCGGGCCAGTCGTTCTGCGACGCCTGCGGTGCCGTACTGAGCTGGACGGACCGGACACCGGCCCGCACCGCGGCGGGCTCCGGCACCACCGCGCCGAGCGGGTCGGCCCCGCACTCGGGGACGTCCGCCGCGACGGACGACGGCGGGGCGTCACCGACCGGCTTCGAGGGGGCGGCGGGACGCGTCGGAACCGCGGGCGGTCACGGCTCCGCCCTCCCGTCCGCCGAGGCACGGCCCCACGGCGTCCCGCGTCCGTACCCCACCGCCGGAACGGCGACGGCCCCGGCTTCGGCTCCGGCTCCGGCTCCGGCTCCGGCTCCGGCTCCGGCCCATGGGGACACTCCCGCAGCGTCGGGCGCGAGCACCACATCGGGCGCGGACGACGCAGCAGGCACCGGCGACGCATCGAGCCCGGGCGACACAGACGTACGGCCCACCCCTGCCGCCACCCCCGCACCCGCACCCGCACCCGCACCCGCACCCGACGAGACCGCACCCACCGAGCCCGTGCCCTCGGCCGCCGCCCTGGGGGACACGATGGCCGCCCGGGCCCGTTCCCTGCTGGTCCCCGTCGCCGACCCGGAGGACCGGCCCGCCGCCGGCCCGTCGGTCGCCCCGGTGCTGCCGGGCCGGCCGGACGCGGACCGGCCGCAGGTACGCGCCCCGGAGCCCCTTCGTGGCGACGAGAACGGCACGCCCTGCCCCTGGTGCGCCACCCCCAACCGGCCCGACCGGCACTTCTGCGCCCGCTGTGCGATGCCCATGGCCAGGGACGACCGGGCGCCGGCACTCCACCGCCCCTGGTGGCGCCGCCTGCTGAACCCCGGCAACCGGGACACCCCGTGGGCCGGCGACCGCCCACGGCTGCGCCGCACCTTCGACCGCGTCCTGACCTGGGTGGTGGCCGCGGTCGTCCTCACCCTGCTGGTTCTCGCCGGTGTCCACACCCCGGCCGCCGTGCAGACCACCCGCGACCACTTCGCCAAGCGCGCCCCCGTCGCCCCGGACCGGATCCAGGCCTCGCGCTCCTACCAGGGGCACCAGCCGCAGCTCGCCTTCGACAAGATCAACAACACCTGGTGGGGTCCGGGGGTCTCGCAGTCCGGCGAGGGCCAGTGGATCGAGGCCACCTTCGACGAGCCGACCCGGCTCCTCGACCTGATCATCACGCCGGGCGTCTCCATCCGCCCCGACCAGCTCACCCAGTCGGCGCTGCCGCACCGCCTCAAGGCGACGATCACCACGAAGGACGGGAGGACCACGACCCGGGAACTCACCCTGGACCAGGCCGCCGGCGGCCAGCGCCGCGCCTTCCGGGCCGGCGAGGTGACCAAGGTCCGCTTCACCGTCGAGTCGGCCTACGCGGTCTCCGCGAGCAAGCAGATCTCCATCGCCGAGATCGAGTTCTTCGGCCCGTCGAGCGCCAACTCCTCCTGAGGACGCCCGGGGCCCCTCACCGGGCCCATTCCTCCACGAGCAGACCGAGCACGACCACGTCGACGAAGGCGCCGTACACCCAGGCGGAGCGGCGCAGGGTGCCCTCGACGGTGAAACCGGCCCCGGTGGCGGCGGCGATCATCGGGGCGTTGTCGGCGAGGGTCTCGACCTGAAGCCGGTGCAGGCCCCGTACGGCGAACCCGTACTCGCACAGCACCCGCACCACATCAGCCGCCAGCCCGCGCCCCCGGAACCCGGGCAGCAGCGAGATGCCCAGATGGGCCGTCCTGTTGTGCGGGTCGACACCCCACAGCATCGCCTCGCCCGCCAGCTCCCGTGACGACAGCTCCACCACCGAGAAGTACGCCTTCGTGTCCGCCGGAGCGGCCGCCGCGGCGGGCGACTCCGCCGCCTCCGGCGGGAGGGGACGCCAGGGGCACGAGTCGACGCGGGACCGCGTCGCCACGTCCTGGTACAACTCCGCCTGGAACACCTGGACATCACTGTCCTGCCGGGTCCGCAACCCGACCTTCTCACCACGTATCACGGACCATTCGTATCCCACCCGCCACAGCCGATCAACGGAGAACGGGCCGCGGGGGCGGGTGGATACTCTGTTGTGGCGGCAGTAAGGTTTGAATTTCAGTGGCGGTAGGTTTCTAGCGACGAAGGTGCCATGCCCGCCGAGAACTCCCCCGGCATCGACAACCTCGACGACGACGGCTACCCCGCCTACACCATGGGGCGGGCCGCCGCGGCGCTCGGTACCACCCCGGCCTTCCTGCGGGCCCTCGGCGAGGCCAGGCTGATCACTCCGCTCCGTTCGGACGGGGGTCACCGCCGCTACTCCCGCTACCAGCTGCGCATCGCCGCCCGCGCCCGTGAGCTCGTCGACCAGGGCACCCCCATCGAGGCGGCCTGCCGGATCATCATCCTCGAGGACCAGCTCGACGAGGCCCTGCGCCTGAACGAGGCGATGCGCCGACGGGCCGGCGACACCGCAGCCGCCGAGGAAGCCCCCTGACGCGATCAGATATCTATCCCGGCGACTGCAGATATACCCTCGCGCGCTGCGCGGGAATGGCCATGGGCAGTGTGCCCCGACCTGTGCTAACGTGATAGCAGTTGCAGTTTTGGTTACCAGAGACTTCGAGTGCTCTCCCGACCTTTTGTCGACGAGCACTCTTTTTGTTTGCCATCGTTGCGACTCCGGATCTGCAAGGTGCGGATTCCGGGCACTGCCCCAAGGGAGATTCAATATGGCATCTGGCACCGTGAAGTGGTTCAACGCGGAAAAGGGTTTTGGCTTCATCGAGCAGGACGGTGGCGGCGCTGACGTGTTCGCCCACTACTCGAACATCGCCACCTCCGGCTTCCGTGAGCTTCAGGAGGGCCAGAAGGTGAACTTCGACGTCACGCAGGGCCAGAAGGGCCCGCAGGCCGAGAACATCACTCCCGCCTGACGCTGACGCGTACTACGTGGCTGGGGCCCGCACTTTTGGGTGCGGGCCCCAGCTCATTGCATTTTCTACGGCTCATTCTTGCGAATCCTCGTACGGCTCGACGCCGACGACTGGAATTCCTCGATACGTGCCGCATCGAGGAGGGTTCTGAATGGACCGCACAGCTCGCAAGAAATACAGCTCCACCCGCTCCCGCGGCGCTTCTTCCCGTTCGGCCGGCCCCGCCGCCCGAAATGGGCAGCGAAACGGCCACAAGGGCCGCGGCGCCGCTTCCCCCGCACGTCCCGCGGAGTTCGCGCTCCCGGTCACCCGCACCGAGGCACTGCCCGCGGTCGAGGCGTTCGCCGAGCTCGACATGCCCGAACGCCTGCTGAGCGCGCTCGGCGCCGAAGGCGTCACCGTGCCGTTCCCGATCCAGGCGGCGACGCTGCCGAACTCGCTGGCCGGCCGGGACGTCCTGGGACGCGGCCGCACCGGCTCGGGCAAGACGCTCGCCTTCGGTCTCGCCCTGCTGGCCCGCATCAACGGGCAGCGGGCCGAATCCCGGCAGCCGCTCGCCCTGATCCTGGTCCCCACGCGGGAACTGGCCCAGCAGGTCACCGACGCGCTCACCCCGTACGCCCGCGCGCTGCGGCTGCGGCTCGCCACGGTGGTCGGCGGCATGTCGATCGGCCGGCAGGCGAGCGCCCTGCGCGGCGGAGCCGAGGTCGTCGTCGCGACGCCGGGCCGTCTCAAGGACCTCATCGACCGGGGGGACTGCACCCTGGACCAGGTCGCCATCACGGTCCTCGACGAGGCCGACCAGATGGCCGACATGGGCTTCATGCCCCAGGTCACCGCCCTGCTCGACCAGGTTCGTCCCGGGGGCCAGCGGATGCTGTTCTCGGCCACCCTGGACCGTAACGTCGACCTTCTGGTGCGCCGCTACCTCGACGACCCGGTGGTCCACTCGGTCGACCCGTCCGCGGGCGCCGTCACCACGATGGAGCACCACGTGCTGCACGTGGACGAGGCCGACAAGCACGCCACGACCACGGAGATCGCCGCCCGCGACGGACGAGTGATCATGTTCCTGGACACCAAGCACGCGGCGGACCGGCTGGCCAAGAAGCTGCTGGCCGTCGGCGTCCGCGCGGCGGCCCTGCACGGCGGCAAGTCGCAGCCCCAGCGCACCCGCACCCTGGCCCAGTTCAAGGACGGCCATGTGACGGTGCTGGTGGCCACCAACGTCGCGGCCCGCGGCATCCACGTCGACAACCTCGACCTCGTCGTCAACGTCGACCCGCCCAGCGACCACAAGGACTACCTGCACCGCGGCGGCCGTACGGCCCGCGCGGGCGAGTCCGGCACCGTCGTCACGCTGGTCCTGCCCAGCCAGCGCCGCGCCATGACGCGCCTGATGGTGGACGCCGGGATCACCCCGCAGACCACCAAGGTCCGCTCGGGCGAGGCCGAACTGAGCCGCATCACCGGCGCGCAGGCCCCCTCGGGCGTGCCCGTCACGCTCGCGCCCCCGGTCGTCGAACGCCCCCAGGGCGGGGGATCCTCCGCGCGCCGGAACGGTTCCGGAGGCGGGAACGGCAACGGAAGCGGGAACGGCAGCCGGAGCAGCCGCGGACGCGGCCGGCCGGGCCAGGCCCGCCGCCGCTCCTCCTCCGCCGCCGCCCAGGGCAGCGGTCGCCCCTCGGCTCAGGGCGGCGGCCGCTCCTCCACCCAGGGCACCGGTCGCTGATCCGGCCGAACCGACCTGGGTACGACCTCGTAGATCAGTCCGTTTCGACGTTCCCCCTTCAATCCAGCGGAGGCATCATGCGCTGCGTCATCGCCCGATTCCCGTTCGACCTGGTCAAGAGCGAAGTGGAACAGTCGATGCAGGGCATCCAGCCCGAACCCGTCGCGGGGGTGGTGTCCGTGACCATCGGCGACCGCGTGTACCCCGTCAAGCAGGTCGGCGAAGTGATCACGAAGCAGGACCGCCGGGACTTCACCGCGGCCGAGGTGCAGCGGGCGCTGGTCCGGCTCGGCTTCACCTGCCACTCGGCGACCGTACAGCTGGGCTGAGCCACGCTCCGGCCGCCTCGGGCCGGCCGCTCCGGTACTCCCGGACGGCCGGCCCGTCGCTGCTTACGCATCGTTTTGTCCCTGTCGATCTCGGCGCGTTGGACTAGGCTCCTCACCCATGTCACACCCTGATGATCTGCTTGTCGGCATTGCCGCGATGGTGGAGTCGGAACACAACAGTCGTATGTCGCTCACGGTGGTGGTCCCGGGCGCCGTCATCACGGGCCGGCTGGCCCCGGAATCCCTGTGGAACGAGCGCGTCGCGGAGGTCCTGCGGGACTCCGAACACCTCGCGCACTTCTCTTCGGCCTTCACTCCGTCCGACGGCGAGAGCGGCGAGCGGCCGCCACGCACCGGACGGCCCACACACCTGCACTTCCATGTCGCGCGCATCCTCCAGGGCAGCTTCGGCATCCCCGACTCGGGCGGTATGTACCGCGTGGCGCTGGCCGACGTGAGCGCCTGGACCATCGGGGACATGGGCTACTCGGACCAGTAGCCGTTCCCCGCAGCCCTCACGCGGACGCGGTCTCCGCGCGGTCCCCCACGCAGACGCCGCTCCCCGCAGCCCCCGCAGGCCAGGTCGCCGGTGTCGGTCAGGGGCGCAGCAGCAGTACCCGGCACGGGGCGGCCGGGAGGATCCCGCGCCCGTCCGCCTCCAGGCAGCGCCAGCCCCAGGACCGCAGCGCGTCGAGGGTGACCGCGTCCGAGCGGCGGACCAGGGTGATGCCGAGCGTGGCGGCGTGGTCGGTGAGCAGCCGTCTCTGAAGCCGTCGGGCGAGGTTCCAGTCCCGGTTCTGGTACCGCGTGCGCACCCGGGGCGGGACGAGGATCTCGGAGACGGTGAACAGCCGACCGGCCGCGGCGAGCCGGAGAAGTCCCTCCGGGAGACCTCCGCCGAAGCTCTCCCGCCGGAGGCCGTCGCCGCACACGGAGAATCCGTAGGCGCAGGCCATGAGGGCGGGGTTCTCGGCGATCAGCAGGGCGAACCCCGGTCGTCGCAGGTCGGCCGCCAGCCGGCGCAGGAAGAGGGCGCGGGCCCGGTCCCACTCCCGGGGGTCACCGCCCGAGGTCCGCGCGTACAGGTCGCCCAGTTCCTCCAGTCGGTCCTCGACCTGGAGCCGGCTCAGTGGTCGGACGCGCTCCCCCTCCCGGGGCGACTCGCCCCGCTCCCGCCACGACGGATGGGCGCGGACCCGGGGTTCGGTCGGGTGGACGGTCATGGAGGCGATCCCTGCCCCGGGTGCGGACGTCCCGCCCCGGCATCGTCGATCGCCGAGAACGGCACCTGCTTCGTGGCCGGTGCTCGGGTAACCCTCGGTGTCTTCACGGTACTCCGGCGCCGTCGGCGCAGATCCACGCGGGACGGTGCGGGACCAGGCGGGACGGTGCGGGACCAGGCGGGACCGCGCCGGAACCACACAGGACCGTGCCGGACCGCGCCGGAGTACGGTGGAGGAGAGGTGAAGCCATGCGCTGGTGGCCGGTACGTATCCGTGGCGCCGACAGCGTCCCGGACGTACCCGAAGATCCGATGAGCGGACTCGCCGAGGTCCGGATCATCGCCGCGCATCCCGACGTCGCGCAGCGGGTCGCCTGGCTCCTGCGTCAGAACTTCCGCTGCGACGAGCCCCGCAGCTACCCCACGGGGGTGGACGGGCGAGGCACCCTGCTCCATCTGACGGTGGACACCGGGCACGTCCCCGGGGAACCGCCCGTCGAGTCGCCCTGGCTGGTCACCAGCCGTTCCCAGGCCCGGCGCGCGCACACCGACGAGCCGCCCCGAGGTTCGCGGAACTGACCCCCTTCGCCGTCGTCGCGGCGGTGTGTCGCGGGAGGCAGATGCGGCCGTCGGGACGAAAGGGACGATACATCTGCAAGCGTGACATTCGACATCACGCGAAAACATCTCTTCCCACGTCTTCGCACGGCGCTCTCGCGCACCGTGCCCGCCGCGCTGCTGATCGTCGGCGCCTCGGGGTGCGGCGGGGTCGGCGTGTGGGGCTCCGGCGGACCGCAGGGCAGCTCCGCCGTCGTGCGGGTACCGCAGGACGCCCCCACCCTCCAGAGCGCCGTCGACCAGGTCCGGGCGGGCGGCCTGGTGCTGGTCTCCCCCGGCGTCTACCAGGAGAGCGTCACCGTGGCCAAGCCGCGCGTGGTGCTGCGCGGAACCCGGCGCTCGACGGTGGTCGTGGACGGGGAGTTCCGGCGCTCCAACGGCATCACCGTCACCGGTGCCGGCTCGGTCGTCGAGAACCTCACCGTGCGCAACCACCTCGCCAGCGGTGTGCTGTTCACCGGGGTCACCGACGAAGAGCTCCGGACCGGCCGCGAGGGCGCCGCCGCCTACGAACCGCTCGACACCGTCAAGTTCCCCCCGCTGGACGGCTTCCGGGCCTCGTACGTCACCGCGTACAACAACGCCCTGTACGGCATCCACGCCTTCGACGCCCGCGCCGGGGTCATCGAGCACTCCTACGCCTCCGGGCAGACCGCCGCCGGCATCCACGTCGGCCGGTGCCGCCCCTGCGACACGGTGGTACGGCACAACAACGTCGAGCACAACGCGGTCGGCATGGCGGTCACCAACGCCTCCGAGCGGCTGTACCTGCTGGGCAACCGCGCCTCCCGCAACCGCGTCGGGCTCACCCTCGACTCCGACGACACCGAGGCGCTCGGCCCGCAGCACGGGGCGGTCGTCGCGGGCAACGCCCTGACCGACAACAACGACGCCGCGAGTCCCGAACAGGCCGACGGCGGCTTCGGCATCGGCGTCGGCGCGGGCGGCGGGCGCGGTGACGTCCTCGAGCGCAACCTCGTCACCGGCAACCTGGCGGCCGGGGTGCTGCTGAGCGACGTCCAGGGCTACCCGGCCCGCGACAACACCGTGCGCGACAACCGCGTCGCCGGCAACGGGACCGATCTGGTGCTCGGCACCGGCGCCCCGGCGGGAAACTGCTTCAGCGGCAACGGGGAGTCCACGACCAGCCCGGAGCAGCTGCCCCGCGGGACCCGCTGCGGTGAACCCCCGCAGGAGCAGGCCGACACCGGGCTCCTGCGCGAACCGCTCGGGCGCGTACGGGCCGTGCAGGCGCCGCCGGGCGTCTCCTTCCAGGACGTCCCGTACCCGCCGCCCCAGCCCGACCTGCCCCGTGCCCCCACGGCCCGGCCCGCCCCGGCGGTCGGCCTGCCGGGCCGGATCACCCCGGAGAGCTTCGCCCTGCCGGTCTCGGCCCAGGCCGTACCGAGCCACTGACCACGTCCGGACCACGGCGGCCGGGCCCGTTCTTCACCGTTTCGGGTGTCGGTGGCCCGGAGCGGCCCGACGACGCGCGGGCATGGGCCATCATGACCCCGTTCATCGTGACCCCGTTCCTCAGGAATCCGTCGGCAGGAAGGCGCCCTCGTGGCCTTGGGCGGCATGTACCGCAGGCCGCTGCTCGGTCTGGTCGTCGTCGCGGTCCTGGCCACGCTGAGCGTGCTGGCCCGGACCGCCGGCGTCCCCGGCCGGGCACCGTCCTCCGCCCCGGCCACGGCGGCCCCGGCCGGACCGCCGCCCGCCTTCGGCGCGTACGTCGGCTACGGCTCCGACGGCGTGCGCCGGGTCGCGCAGCTCGGAACCTGGCTCGGGCGGACGTCGGCGCCGCGGGTCGGGCACGTGTACCTGCCGGGGGACCGCTGGAGCAACATCGAGGGCGCCCCCGGCTACCTGGAGCTGTGGGCGGACTGGCGCAGGGCCCGCCCGGACCGCCTGTTCGTGCTCAACGTGCCGATGCTGGAGCGGACCGAGGCGCACCTGCCCGACGCCACGGTCCGTGCCGAGCTGCGGCGCGGCGCGGCGGGCCGCTACGACGGACACTTCCGCGCCCTGGCCGAGCGGCTGGTCCGGCTCGGCGTGCCGGACACGGTCGTCGTGCTCGGCTGGGAGATGAACGGCGTCACCTACACCCACCGCTGCGGGCCCGACCCGGGCGCGTGGCGGCGGTACTGGAGGAGCGTCGTCACCGCGATGCGGTCCGTGCCCGGAGGGCGCTTCCGTTTCGACTTCACGCCCAGCCGGGGCCGCGACGCCGTCCCCTGGACCCGCTGCTACCCGGGTGACGACGTCGTCGACATCATCGGCATGGACGCCTACGACCAGCCTCGCGGAATGTCCTTCTCGGAGCAGGTGACGGAGCCGTACGGCCTGCGCGAGCAGGTGCGGTTCGCGCGGGCGCACGGCAAGCCCGTCTCGTATCCCGAGTGGGGGCTGTACCGCAACGGCGACAACCCCGCGTACATGCGCGGCATGCTCGACTGGTTCGCCCGGCAGCGGCCGCTCTACCAGACCATCAGCGACTACTGCCCGCACGGGGTGTGGCGGTGCCCCGGCAATCCCGGGGCGACCGCCGTCTACCGCGCGCGGCTGGGGGCGCCGGACGGCCCGCGCTGACGCGACGTGGCGTCACATCCGCACGCCGTGCCGTCGCAGCCAGGCCAGCGGGGGCACCGCGGAGCCCAGGTACGGGGTGACCCGCACCTCGAAGTGCAGATGCGGGCCGGTGACGTTGCCGGTGGCGCCGGAGGCGCCGATGCGCTGGCCCGCGACGACCTTCTGACCGGGCCGTACGTTGATGCGGGACAGGTGCGCGTACTGGCTGAAGTAGCCGTCGCGGTGCCGGATCACGACCTGGTTGCCGAACCCGTCCCCGCAGGTGGCGAAAGCGACCGTGCCGGGACCGACGGCGTCCACCTCGGTGCCGGTGGGGACGGCGAAGTCCTGGCCGGTGTGGCGGTGCCGCCAGTGCCCGCCCTCGGCGGCGTACCCGGCGGACAGCCAGTAGCCGCTGGTCGGTGTCCGCCAGCCGGACGGCGTGGAGCGCGGCTTCTTGCTGCGCCGGCCCAGCGCGCAGTCGGCCGTGGGCCCGGCCATACCGGGCTGGGCCGCCTCCAGCGCCCGCCACAGCTTCCTGCGGATGTCGGCGCGGCGGCGCTCGGCCGCGCGCAGCTCGGTGACCGCATGGTCGAGGGCGGCGCGCGCGGCCCGGGGATCGGCACCGGCGGCCGGGGCGGCGGCCGACAGGCCGCTCGCGGAGGGCACGGCGGAGGACGTGCCCGTGGACGACGACGGGTTCGCGGCCGACAGACCGCTCACGGAAGGCACGGCGGAGGACGTGCCCGTGGACGACGACGGGTTCGCGGCCGACAGACCGCTCACGGAAGGCACGGCAGAGGACGTGCCCGTGGACGACGACGGGTTCGC
>NZ_JBHWCC010000044.1:48741-88966 GCF_042735715.1 Streptomyces sp. NPDC059582 | reverse complement strand
AACCTCCCCGGGGCGCCGGGCGACGTCTGGGCGCCCCGCCCCTCTGATCGTGTTTGCGAACGTTGCTCGCGTCGCTCGCGTGGTCGTCCGCCGTGCGGACCACGTGCGCGGACTACAGCGCGCCGAAGCCCACCTTGCGCGGGGCCGGCTCGCCGAGCTCGACATAGGCGAGGCGGTCCGCCGGGACCAGGACCTTGCGGCCGTGGTCGTCCACGAGGCTCAGCAGCTGCGACTTCCCGGCCAGTGCCTCGGCCACCGCCCGCTCGACCTCCTCGGCACTCTGACCGCTCTCCAGAACGATCTCGCGGGGCGCGTGCTGCACGCCGATCTTGACCTCCACGGCTATGTCCCTCCGACGGTCAGTGAAGTGCGCGAACATTCCGCGCCGTACGCAGCACACATTAGCCCGGTGAGGGGACGAACACGCTCCGGTCGGCCACGCCAGGAGCGAACAATGAGCGGGAACAAAACCCCACCGGGGGTACGCGGCGGTTCGCCTCAGTGGTGATCCGTGCCGTGCAGGGGGAAACCGGCGATGCCCCGCCAGGCCAGTGAGGCCAGCAGCTGGACCGCCTGGTCGCGCGCGACGCTGCGGTCGCTGTGCAGCCAGGAGCGGGCCACCACCTGGGCGAGACCGCCGAGGCCGGAGGCCAGCAGCATCGACTCTGCGCGCGAGAGGCCGGTGTCCTCGGCGATGACCTCGCAGATCGCCTCGGCGCACTCGTTGGTGACCTTGTCGACGCGCTCGCGCACGGCGGGCTCGTTCGTCAGGTCCGACTCGAAGACCAGGCGGAAGGCGCCGCCGTCGTCCTCGACGTACGCGAAGTACGCGTCCATCGTCGCCCGGACGCGCTGCTTGTTGTCGGTCGTCGACGCCAGCGCGGCGCGCACCGACTGGATCAGCGACTCGCAGTGCTGGTCCAGCAGGGCGAGGTAGAGGTCGAGCTTGCCCGGGAAGTGCTGGTAGAGCACGGGCTTGCTGACGCCGGCGCGCTCGGCGATGTCGTCCATCGCCGCAGCGTGGTAGCCCTGTGCGACGAAGACCTCCTGGGCGGCGCCCAGCAGCTGGTTACGTCGAGCTCGGCGCGGCAGGCGAGTGCCACGCGGGCGTGCCGCCTCAGTTTGCTCGATGGCTGTCACGCCGCCTCCCAATGTCGTCCACTTGCGGTGAGCGCCGCGCGGCCATCGTACTTTTCGGTAACCGTGGTGTGCGCGGTGCGAGCGGAGAATTTCACGGACCGGACGCCGATTGCGGCGGACCGAACGGCGACGGACGCCGACTGAAACAGTGCAGAGCGGTGTGAATAGGCATATACGGGTCAGGTCAGGCGGGCCGGTCGGCCCGGGAATGAGTTCCCGCTCAGCGGTAGTCGTCCTCGTCCAGGGACACCACGCGCGCCTGTTCGATGAGGTCGGCCTCGTCGGCGCGGGCCGGGTCCACGTCGTCGAGAGGGTCGTCGCCGTCCGGCGTCACGTCCGCGAACTGCTGCGCGGCGTCGTTCTCCGGCGCCTCGACATCGATCTCCCGGCGGTCGTCGGCCTGGCGCTCCTCGAGTTCCTCGTACACCTCGGGGTCGGTGGGATCAACGGCCATGACGGGCTCCCTTCCTCGCACGTCCCTGAAAGACGACAGGCGCTGTAATGCGGGTGCCCTCTCTACGAGCCTAGGAGACACCCGATCCGGACGCTATGCGATCCGCCCGCAATCTGTGACAGCGAACACATCAGTCCCTGCGTGATCGTCTCGTAACATTGCCGCATGTCGTCGACCGAGCTGCCGTCAGTGCCCCCCACCGACCTGCTTCCGGAACCGGCCGCCGTCAGGGTCGCGGACGGCGAACGCCTCAGGTCCGTCGGGCTGCCCGGAGTAACGCTTTCGGTACGTTCGAGGCCACCCGCGCGCGAGGGACTGGCACCCGCGCTCCACGTCCACGGTCTCGGCGGTTCCTCCCAGAACTGGTCCGCGCTGATGGCCCTGCTCGACGGGGTCGTCGAGTGCGAGGCCCTCGACCTGCCCGGTTTCGGCGACTCCCCGCCGCCGGACGACGGCGACTACTCCGTCACGGGGCACGCGCGCGCGGTCATCCGTTACCTCGACTCGTCCGGGCGCGGGCCCGTACACCTCTTCGGCAACTCGCTCGGCGGCGCGGTCACCACGCGCGTGGCCGCCGTGCGGCCCGACCTCGTCCGCACGCTCACCCTCGTCTCGCCCGCGCTGCCGGAACTGCGTGTGCAGCGCACCGCGCTGCCCACGGCACTGCTCGGCTTCCCCGGCGTGGCGACGGTCTTCACCCGGTTCACCAGGGAGTGGACGGCGGAGCAGCGGGTTCGCGGCGTCATGGCGCTCTGTTACGGAGACCCCGCACGGGTGGCTCCCGAGGCGTTCGGGCACGCGGTGCAGGAGCTGGAGCGGCGGCTGCGGCTGCCGTACTTCTGGGACGCGATGACGCGTTCCGCGCGCGGGCTGGTCAACGCGTACACGCTGGGCGGCCAGCACGGCCTGTGGCGCCAGGCCGAGCGGGTCCTCGCGCCGACCCTCCTGGTCTACGGCGGCCGCGACCAGCTGGTCGGTTTCCGCATGGCCCAGCGAGCGGCCCGCACCTTCCGTGACTCCCGTCTGCTGACGCTCCCACAGGCCGGGCATGTGGCGATGATGGAGTACCCGGATACGGTGGCTACGGCGTTCCGCGACCTTCTGGAGTACGCGGAGCGCTCCGGGGCTCCGGCCGGGGCCGGAGGTACGGATGCCTCCGATGCCGCCGACGGCGGCGCCGAGTCCGTCCGACGAACGAGTACCGGGAGCTGAGGGGCGACGTGGGACGCCACAGCCGCCGAGGTCCCGCGCCCAAGAGCGCGGGCACGGAAGACACCGGGGAGCGGGTGCCGCCGGCACGCTCCCGGCCGCCGGCTCCGCCGACGGCGGACGGCACGCCCGCGCGCGGGTTGCCGCTCTTCCCGGACGGCACGCCGGCCCACGGCATCCCCCGGTCGGGCGACGGCACGCCCGCGCACGGTGTCCCCCGGGTTCGTGGCGGACATCCCGAGCAGCGCGAGTCCGGCGGCGGCTGGGGCGTGTTGAGAGGGCCGACGACCGATGGGGTCGGGTACGGACGGTTCGGTGGGCAGGCGCAGGGGCCCTCGATACCGAGGCAACGGCAGGCGCCTGCGCGCGGCCCCCGCCAGGACTACCTCGACGCCTTCACCGCGGACGACGACGTCTTCGCGCCGCGCACCGCCGTCTCCGCGCTCGCCACAGATCCGTACGCCCCCGCCGTCGACCGGGCCACGGCCCCTCGTCGGACAGGCACGGACGGCGGCACAGGCACCGGCACCGGCATCGACGTCGATGACGACGAAGCGCCGCCCGCCGGTGAACCCACGCGCGAGAAGAGCACCAAGAGCCGTGCCTTCACCGGCATCGCGGCCGCCGCCGTCACCACCGTGCTGGCCGTCGTCGTGGCCGGCCAGGTCGCCGGCGGCCAGGACGAGAGCGAAGGCCTGCGGTCGCAGTCCGCCGCCGGTCAGGCCGGCGTCTCCCTCCCCTCGGCTCCCTCGGTGGTGCCGAGTCCGTCGGCGTCGGCCGACGTGGTGCCGCTGACGTACGCGCAGAAGATGGCCGTGAAGTACCCGCTCAGCCCCACACTCAAGGGCTCGGGGAAGTTCGACGCGGTCCCCGGTTTCGCCAAGGCGCCCGGGAAGGGGCGGAAGTACACCTACCGCGTGGACGTGGAACAGGGGCTCGGACTCGACGGTGAACTCTTCGCGCAGGCCGTGCAGAAGACGCTCAACGACAACCGCAGCTGGGCCCACGACGGCGCCCGCACCTTCGAGCGGATCCACTCCGGCAGGCCCGACTTCGTGATCACGCTCGCCAGCCCCGGCACCACCGCCGACTGGTGCGCCAAGTCCGGCCTGGACACCACCGAGGACAACGTCTCGTGCGACTCGGCCGCCACCGAGCGTGTGATGATCAACGCCTACCGATGGGCGCAGGGCTCGACGACGTACGGCGACGCGATCCACGCGTACCGGCAGATGCTGATCAACCACGAGGTCGGCCACCGCCTCGGCCACAGCCACGTGACCTGCCAGAAGGACGGCGGACTCGCTCCGGTCATGCAACAGCAGACCAAGTTCCTCGACCACGACGGAATCAGGTGCAGGCCCAACCCCTGGGCCTACCCGAGCAGTTGACAGGCGGCTCCGCAGCCGCTTTGACACGCGTGGAAAGTTGGTTCATATTTCTGCGCATGTCGTCTCGTCACACCTCCGCCTGCGCCGCCATCGAGCTGGCGCTCATCGGTGTGACCCCGCTCTGCGTGGCCGACATCCTCTGTCGCTGACGCCCGCCCCAAGGCGCGCGCGTCGCGAATCCCCCCACCCTCCGTGACCGGTTCACGGGCCGGGTACGACCTTTTTCGACGACCAGGCGCCGGGCCGACGTGTGTCCGCAACCGTCTCATCCCTCGTCATTCCGTCTCAGTATTCGAGAGGTCGTCATTCCTATGCGTCACCCGTCCGTCAGAGCGCGCCGCGTGGCAGCGGTATCCGTCAGCCTGGTCCTGGCAGCGGGCGCCGCCGCCTGTGGGCCGGAGGACAACGATGCCAAGGGCTCCAGTGGCGACTCCGCGCCGCACCGGGGCGGCACGCTCACGGTCCTGAACTCCAACCCGCAGCAGGACTTCGACCCCGCCCGCCTCTACACCTCCGGCGGCGGCAAGATCCCCTCCCTCGTCTTCCGTACGCTCACCACCCGCAACCGCGAGAACGGCGCGGCCGGCGCCGAGGTCGTCCCCGACCTGGCCACCGACACCGGGCGCCCCAACAAGGACGCGACCGTGTGGACGTACACGCTGAAGGAGGGGCTCAAGTACGAGGACGGCACGCCGATCACCTCGGCCGACATCAAGTACGGCATCGAGCGCTCCTTCGCCGCGGAGCTCTCCGGCGGCGCCCCCTACCTGCGGGACTGGCTGATCGGCGGTGCCGACTACCAGGGTCCCTACCAGGGCGGCAAGAGCCTCGACTCGATCGGGACGCCGGACGAGCGCACGATCGTCTTCCATCTGAACAAGCCCGAGGGCGAGTTCCCCTTCCTGGCCACGCAGACGCAGTTCACGCCCGTGCCGAAGGCCAAGGACAAGGGCACGAAGTACGAGGAGCACCCGGTCTCGTCCGGCCCCTACAAGGTCGTCAAGAACGAGAACGACGGTGAGCGGCTCGTCCTGGAGCGCAACACGTACTGGTCCGCCTCCACCGACGCCGAGCGCAAGGCCTACCCGGACAAGATCGACGTACGCTCCGGGATCGACTCCTCCGTGATCAACCAGCGGCTGGCCGCGTCCCAGGGCACGGACGCCGCCGCCGTCACCACGGACACCAACCTCGGCCCGGCCGAACTCGCCAAGGTGACCGGCGACAGGGAACTCGCCTCCCGCGTCGGCACCGGCCGCTTCGGTTACACCGACTACATCGCGTTCAACCCGAAGGTGAAGCCGTTCGACGACGTCAGGGTGCGACAGGCGATCTCCTACGCCCTCGACCGCTCGTCGGTGGTCAACGCGGCCGGCGGCTCGTCGCTGGCCGAGGCGGCGACGACCTTCCTGCCGAACCAGAAGTCGTACGGCTACGAGCCCTACGACCTGTTCCCGGCAGGCGCGTCCGGCAACGCGGCCAAGGCCGAAGAACTTCTGAAGGCGGCCGGCCACGCGAACGGGCTGACCGTCACCCTCACGCACTCCAACAGCAAGGACTTCGAGACCAGCCCGGAGATCGCGACCGCGATCCAGGACGCGCTGAAGAAGGCCGGCATCACCGTCAAGCTGGAGGGCCTGGAGGAGAACGACTACGCCGACAAGATCCACGGCGCGAAGACGGAGCCCGGCTTCTTCCTCGCCCACTGGGGCGCCGACTGGCCCTCCGGCGGTCCGTTCCTGGCCCCGATCTTCGACGGCCGGCAGATCGTCGAGGACGGCGCGAACTTCAACACCGGCTTCCTCGACGACAAGTCGGTCAATGCCGAGATTGACGCGATCAACAAGTTGACGGATCTTGACGAGGCCGCCAAGCGATGGGGCGCGCTGGACAAGAAGATCGGCGCACAGGCCCTGACCGTCCCGCTGTTCCACCCCGTCTACAAGCGGCTGTACGGCAAGGACGTCCGCAACATCGTCATCAGCGACTGGGACGGCGTCCTGGACCCCTCGCAGGTCGCGGTCAAGTAGCGCTGTGAGCGAGTCACTCCTCGCCTCCCAGGCCCCCGGGACGGGCGCTTCCGTCCCGGGGGCCTCCGGGGGTCCTCAGTTCTGGCGGCGGCTGCGGACGCAGCGCGCCGCCCTCGTCGCGGCCGTCGTCGTCGCGCTGCTCGTCCTGGTCGCGCTCGCCGCACCGCTGCTCACCGCGATCGAGGGCCAGGACCCCACCACCTACCACCCCTCACTCATCGACTCCGCGCGCGGTGGCGTGCCGACCGGCCCGCTGGGCGGCGTCGGCGCGGACCACTGGCTCGGCGTCGAACCGCAGACCGGCCGCGACCTGTTCGCCCGGCTCGTGTACGGCGCCCGGGTCTCGCTCGGCGTCGCGCTCGCCGCGACCGTCGTGCAGGTCGCCATCGGGCTCGTACTGGGCATCGCCGCCGCGCTCGGAAACCGATGGGTTGATCAACTGTTGAGCCGGATCACCGACATCTTCGTCGCCATGCCACTCATGATCATGTCGTTGGCGCTGCTCGCGATCGTCCCGTCGGGCTTCCCGCGTCCCGTGCTGGTCACCCTGGTCATCGGGCTGATCTCCTGGGGCACCATCGCCAAGGTCGTCCGCGCCCAGACGCTGACGCTCAAGGAACTCGACTACGTCTCCGCCGCCCGGCTCAGCGGCTGGGGCACCTGGCGCATCGCCCGCCGGGAGCTGCTGCCGGGGCTCGCCGCGCCCGTCATCACCTACGCGGCGCTCCTCGTGCCGCAGAACATCACCGTCGAGGCCGCCCTGTCCTTCCTCGGCGTCGGCGTGAAGCCGCCCACCCCGTCCTGGGGACAGATGCTGACCTCCGCCGACGTCTGGTACCAGGCCGCCCCGCAGTACCTGCTGCTGCCCGCGGGCGCCCTGTTCGTGACCGTCCTCGCGCTCACCGTCCTCGGCGACGGCGTGCGCACGGCGCTCGACCCGCGCGCGGCCTCGCGTCTGCGCGTGGGAACCGGGCGCAGGCGGGAGACCAAGGCCGACAAGGGGGCCTCGGCATGACCGGCTTCGGCGGTTTCCTCGTGCGCCGCACGATCGGCACACTGATCACCCTGTTCGCCATCTCCGTGATCGTCTACGTCGTCTTCTACGCCACCCCCGGCAACGTCGCCCAGATCACCTGCGGCCCGCGCTGCTCACCCGCCCAGGTCCAGCAGGTGGCCGCTCAACTGCACCTCGACGACCCGCTGTACCTGCGCTACTGGCACTTCCTCCAGGGCCTCCTCGTCGGCCGGGACTACTCCACCGGCACCTCGGTGGAGCACTGCCCCGCGCCCTGCCTGGGCCTGTCGTACCAGAGCGACCAGCAGGTCACCCGGCTGATCCTGGCCAAGCTCCCGGTCAGCCTCTCGCTCGTCTTCGGCGCGATGGTGCTGTGGCTCGTCCTCGGCATCGGCACCGGCGTGCTCTCGGCCTGGCGGCGCGGCCGGTTCTCCGAACGGGCACTGACCGCGCTCACCCTCGCCGGCACGGCCACCCCCGTCTTCGTCATCGGCCTGATCCTGATGATCGTGGTCTGCGGCGAACTGCACCTGCTGCCCTTCCCGCAGTACGTCGACCTCACCGACGACCCCGAGCAGTGGGCCTGGAACCTGTTGCTGCCCTGGCTCTCGCTCGCCCTCATCGAGGCCGCCGCGTTCGCCCGGCTGACCCGGTCGTCGATGCTGGAGACGCTCGCCGAGGACCACATCCGCACCTTCCGGGCGTACGGCGTCGGCGAACGGTCCGTCATCGGGCGGCACGCGTTGCGCGGGGCGTTCGCACCGGTCATCGCCCTGAACGCGAACAACTTCGGGTCGGCGGTCGGCGGCGCGGTGCTCACCGAGACGCTCTTCGGACTGCCCGGCATCGGACAGGAACTGGTGCACGCGGTCAACGTCGTCGACCTGCCGGTCGTCGTCGGCATGGTCCTGGTCATCGGCTTCTTCGTGGTTCTCGCCAACGCCGTCGCGGACGTCCTGTACGCGGTGGCCGACCGACGGGTGGTGCTCGCATGAGCCTGGTGGAAGTCACCGGCCTCACGGTCGGATTCGGGGCGCTGCGGGCCGTGGACGGCCTCTCCTTCCGGCTGGAGAAGGGCGCCGCACTCGGACTGGTCGGCGAGTCCGGCTCCGGCAAGTCCACGGTCGCCTCGGCCCTGCTGGGGCTGCACCGGGGCACCGGGGCCGCCGTCGGCGGCTCGGTCCGCGTCGCCGGCACCGACGTACAGCAGGCCTCCGACGACGAACTGCGCCGGCTGCGCGGCGGGAGGGCGGCGATGGTCTTCCAGGACCCGCTGTCGTCCCTGGACCCGTACTACGCGATCGGCGACCAGATAGCCGAGGTCCACCGCGTGCACACGCGTGCCTCGCGGCGGGCCGCACGCGCGCGTGCCGTCGAGGTGCTGGAGCGGGTGGGAATCCCGGACGCGGTACGGCGGTCCCGGTCCCGCCCGCACGAGTTCAGCGGCGGCATGCGCCAGCGGGCCCTCATCGCCATGGCGCTCGCCTGCGAGCCCGACCTGCTGATCGCCGACGAGCCGACCACCGCGCTGGACGTGACCGTCCAGGCCCAGATCCTCGACCTCCTGCACACACTGCGCGAGGAGACCGGCATGGGTCTGCTGCTCGTCACCCACGACGTGGGCGTGGCCGCGGAGAGCGTCGACGACGTGCTGGTCATGCGGCACGGACAGGCGGTCGAACACGGCCCGGTCGCCGACGTCCTCGGGGCGCCGTCACGGGCGTACACCCGCGAACTGCTCGCCGCGGTCCCGAGGGTGAGCGCGGGGGGTGCCGCGAGTGGCGGGACGGGAGCGGTTTCGCAAGGGGCTTCGAGGGTGGACCCGGGTGCGGAGTCCGCCGGGGCGGCCGCTGCCGGGTCGGCCGGTGGGATGTCGGCCGGTGGGGCGTCGGACAAGGTGTCCGACGGGTCCGCGGACGGTGCGACCGGTCGGTCGTCGGACGGCGGAGTCCGGGAGCCGGGCGAGGTCGTGCTCCAGGCGACCGGCCTGAGGCGCGAGTTCGGGCGGGGGAAGCGGGTGTTCGCGGCCGTCGACGCCGTGTCGCTCACCCTCCACCGGGGCGAGACCCTGGGCATCGTGGGCGAGAGCGGCAGCGGCAAGACGACCCTGGGCCGGATGCTGGTCGGGCTGCTGAAGCCGACGGCCGGTGAGATCCGGTACGCGGGCGGCGCGCACACCGGGGTGAACCCGGCCGTGCAGATGGTCTTCCAGGATCCCGTCGCCTCCCTCAACCCGCGCCGCAGCGTCGGAGAGTCGATCGCCGACCCGCTGCGGGCGCGCGGGGAGCGGGACGAGGGGCGCATCCAGGAGCGCGTACGTGAACTTCTGGAGCGCGTCGGGCTCGAAGGGGCGCACTACAACCGCTTCCCGCACGAGTTCAGCGGTGGTCAGCGCCAGCGCGTGGGCATCGCGCGGGCACTCGCGGCCGACCCGCGCGTCATCGTCTGCGACGAACCGGTCTCCGCGCTCGACGTCACCACCCAGGCCCAGGTCGTCGCCCTGCTCGGCGCGTTGCAGCGCGAACTCGGCATCGCACTGGTCTTCGTCGCGCACGACCTCGCCGTGGTGCGCCAGGTCAGCGACCGGGTCGCGGTGATGCGCGACGGCCGGGTCGTCGAGACCGGCACCGCCGACGAGGTCTACGGCTTCCCGCGCGATCCGTACACCCGGCAGCTCCTGGCGGCCGTACCCGCCCTCGACCCGCAGGCCGCGGCCCGGCGCCGGGCCGCGCGACGGGAGCCGGCCCGTACCTGACGCCGCCGTGACGTTGCGCGTCCGGATGATCTCCTAGCGCGACGGAACGCGACCCGCACGGGAAAGTTACGACCGTTCACCCCTTTTGGTGGCGCGATGGACAACCGTCCATCGCGCCACCGCCTTGTCCGCATACGTTCTTCCCGCTGCGAGCCGCCGAGTCAACGGCGGCTCCCCAGACGGGAGATCGGGGGTGCACTCGTGCGCATCGGACTGCTTACGGAGGGTGGCTATCCGTATGTGAGCGGTGACGCCAGGCTCTGGTGCGACCGGCTCGTGCGCGGGCTCGGGCAGCACGACTTCGACCTCTACGCGCTCAGCCGCACCGAGCGCCAGGAGAACGAGGGTTGGATCGAGCTCCCACCGCAGGTCGGCCGGGTGCGTACGGCGCCGCTGTGGACAGCGGCGGACGACGGGGTGGTGTACGGGCGTCGCGCGCGCCGGCGGTTCGCCGAGTGCTACGGAGAGCTCGTGGCCGCTCTGTGCGCGAGCGGCCCCGGGGGGGCGGGGGGACCGGGGGGCGCTCAGCGGCAGCCGGGGGACTCCTCCGGTGATTCCGAGGAGTTCTGCGCCTCAGAGGCGGACCGTTTCAGCAGCGCGCTGTACGGACTCGCCGAACTCGCCCGTGACGAGGGCGGCCTGGTGGGAGCACTCCGCTCCGAACGCGCCGTACGTGCTCTGGAGCGCGCCTGTCGTGCGCCCGGCGCGCTCCGCACGGCGCGCGAGGCGCGCGTACCCGATCTGCTCGCCGTCGCCGCGCACCTGGAACAGGCCCTTCGCCCCCTCTCGCTCGACTGGTACGGGGACGACGGGCTCGGCTCGGCCGACCTCTGCCACGCGGCGTCCGGCGGGGTGGCGGCCCTGCCCGGACTCGTCGCCCGCCACTTCTTCGACGTGCCCCTGCTGGTCACCGAGTACGGGGTCCGGCTGCGCACGCACTATCTGGCCTCCGGCGCCGGCCCGACCGCCGAGGCCGCCCCCGCCGTACGGGCCCTGCTCGCCGCCTTCCACGGCCGCCTCGCCACCGAGGTCTACCGGCAGGCCGCCTGTGTCACCCCCGGCAACGCGCACGCCCGCCGCTGGCAGGAGCGCTGCGGCGCCGACCGGGACAAGCTCCGCACCGTCTACCCGGGCATGGAGGCCGCGCACTTCGCCGAGGTGGGCGAGGCACCCGACTACACGGACCCGGACACGTTGGTGTGGGTCGGCCGGGTCGAACCGGCCAAGGACCTGATGTCCCTGCTGCACGCCTTCGCCGAGGTCCGCAAGGAGGAACCGAAGACCCGCCTGCGTGTCGTCGGCTCCGCGACCGGCGCCGAGGGCGAGGCGTATCTCGGCCACTGCAAGGCGCTGGCCGCGCAGCTCTTCCCCGACGAGGCGGACGGCCCGCACACCGTGGGCGACAACCCGGTGTCCTTCGAGGAGATCGGCGGCCCGGAGCTGCCGACGGCCGCGGACGCGTACGCCTCGGGCACGGTGATCGTCCTGTCGAGCGTCGTCGAGGGCTTCCCCGTCAGCCTCGTCGAGGCCATGTTCTGCGGCCGGGCCACGGTCTCCACCGACGTCGGCGCGGTCGTCGAGGTGATCGGCGGCACCGGACTCGTCGTGCCCCCGCGCAATCCACGGGCGCTCGCCGACGCGAGCGTGGCGCTGCTGCGCGACTCCGAGCGCCGTGCGCGCCTGGGCGCCGCGGCACGCGCCCGGGCGCTCGAACTGTTCACCGTCGAGCAGAACATCACGGCATTTCACGGCATTTACCTGGAGATCGTCTCGCACTGCCCGGTCAACCGGGTCGTCCTCGACCGCTCGGGCGAGCCGTTGCCGTTCGCCGTCCCCGCCGAGGCCCATGTGCCCGGCCGCTGGACAGGACCGGTCACCCGCGGCGCCGCCCGCGGCGTCCCGGGCTGGGCGGCGGGACCGCCGGTGCGGGCGACGGCGCCGACGGCCGGGACGGTCGCGACGGAGGGGGCACGATGAGCGGGCTCGGCGAACTGGACCGCTCCGGCGCGACGGGTGGCCCCGGGCCGTGGGGCACGGAGTCGCAGGACTGGCCGGCGGGAGCGAGCGAGGCGGCGGCCGGTCAGGCCGCCGACCAGGCGGCCAGGCTCCCCGCCGACCGCACGACCGCGGGCTCCCGCCGCGGCGCGGCCGACCCCGTCAAGGCCCTGATGCACCGTCACCGCGACCTGTGCGAACGAGCCGTGGACCCCCTGGAGATCGCGGCGGGCCTGGAGGCGCACGGAGTCACCGACCGGACCGCGGTGCGCTTCCGCCACCGGGACGTCTTCTCGCTCGCGGAGGAGATGTACGCGCGCGTCCCCCGTACCGGTGAGGAGCCGTCGCGCCCGGCAGCCCCCGTCACCACCGGCAGGCCACGCGCGGACCGGGCCCTGCTCGCCCTGTTGCCCGGGGTCCTGTGCGCCGCCACCGTGGTCGGCCTGCGTCTCACCACGGGACGACCCCGCCTGGTCATCGCCGCCGTGGGCGTCCTCGCCATGGCCGTAGGCCTGCGGGCTCTGCTCCGCCACGGCCCGCTGAGCGCCGGCCGCCGCACCGGCCCGCACCGGACCGGCACCAGCACCTGGACGTGGTGGCTCCTCGGCTACACGGCGCTCGGTGACGGCCTGCTCCGCGGCGCCGTCGCCGGCGGCCCCGACGGCCTGCCGACCGGCACCCCCGACGGCGCCTGGCCCCTCGCCACGGCCCCCGTCCTGGCCCTCGCCCTGGGCTGCGCCCCGGCCGCGGGGGCCGCCCACCTCCTCACCGTACGAGCCCGCCGGAGACTCGCCGCGAGCCGCGGCCTGGAGGAGTTCGCCGCCTCCGTACAACCGCTGCTGCTCGGCACGTTCGCCCTGTTCCTGGGCGCGCTGACCGCACTGCTTGCGCTGAGCGCCGCGGCCCTGGGCGAGCCGGCCGCCTACGCCCAGGCCCTCACCCTCGGCGCGCTCCTCCTGCTCGCCCGCCTCCTCACCGTGCACGGCTTCACCCACGCCCCCGTGCTCGCCCTCGGCGCCACGGCCCTGGCCGAAGCCGCCGCCCTGAGTGCCGTCTTCGCGGGCCGGCTCCCCGGCTGCGCCGTCCTGTCCGCCCCCGTCGACGCCCTGGTGGACACCTGGGGCCCCGGCATCGTCCCCGCCCTCCTCTGCGGAGCGGCGGCCCTGCTCCTGCTGGTCCACGCAACCCGCACCCTGACCCGCGCCTCGGCCCACGCCCGACCGCAGGACTCGCCGTGACCGGCCGGCCCCGCTCGGGCGCACCCCCGCCGCCACGACCACCGGCGGCGCGCACCCCCGAGCCCGTGACGACCGGCGATGCGTGCGCCCGCCCCCGTGACGACGCGCACCCCCGCCGCCACGACGACGCGCACCCCGGCCCCATGCCGACCGGCGAGGCGCACCCCCGGCGTCCGGACGCGCGCCACACCCCCCCGATCTGCTGTCCGCCCTGGGAGAACCGGCCTCCGCGCCGGAGGCAACCGCATCACCCCCGCGAAGGAGAACACGAGATGACCACCTCCCGACCCGGAGCGTCCGGAGCCACCGGAACATCCGGAACGCACACCCCGGGAGCCGCGCGATGAGAGTCCTGCTGACCGGAGCCAACGGCTACCTCGGCCGCTTCGTCGCCGACCGGCTGCTCGCCGACCCGGCCGTCCAGCTCACCGCGCTCGGCCGCGGTGACGACGCCGACGTCCGCTTCGACCTCGCGTCCGGCAGCCCCGGCGCGCTCACCCGCTTCCTCGACGCGGTCCACCCCCAGGTCGTCGTCAACTGCGCCGGTGCCACCCGCGGCGGCGCCCGCGACCTCGCCCGGCACAACACCGTCGCCGTCGCCACCGTCTGCGAGGCGCTGCGCCGCAGCGGCTGCGGCGCCCGCCTGGTGCAGATCGGCTGCGGTGCCGAGTACGGCCCCAGCCAGCCCGGCTCCTCCACGGCCGAGGACGCCGTCCCGCGCCCCGGCGGCCCCTACGGCGTCAGCAAACTCGCCGCCACCGAACTCGTCCTCGGCTCCGGCCTCGACGCGGTCGTCCTGCGGGTCTTCTCGCCCGCCGGACCCGGCACCCCCGCGGGCTCCCCGCTCGGCCGCCTCGCCGAGGCCATGCGCCGCGCCATGCAGTCCGGCGACGGCGAGCTCAAACTCGGCGGTCTCGGCGCCCAACGCGACTTCATCGACGTACGCGACGTGGCCCGTGCCGTCCACGCGGCCTCGTTGTCCGCCGCGCAGGGTGTCATCAACATCGGCTCGGGCCGCGCCGTGCGACTGCGGGACGCCGCCGCGATCCTCGCCCGCGTGGCCGGCTACGGCGGCAGCCTGCACGAACTCGACGGTCCTTCCGGCGGCCACCACCTGCGGGCGACCATCGGCCACCCGCGCACCGACCCGGACCACGCGGCCCCGGTCGCGTACCCGTACCCCGACGGCTGCGGCAGCTGGCAGCAGGCCGATGTGCGCACCGCGCGCGACCGGCTCGGCTGGCGGCCGCGCATCAACCTCGAAGAGTCCCTGGCCGACATCTGGATGGAGGCGGCGTGCCGTATCTGACCAGCTCGACGGCGGGCACCGCGAGCACCGACGTCCGCACCGGCTTCGGCATCCCGGGCTACGCCCACCCCCTCGTCGCCCCGACCGAGTGGGGTGAACTCACCCGCCCCGGTACACCCCTGCACTGGGTGGTGCTGAACGTCGCCGACGGCCCCGGCGTCCGCCCCGATCCGCACTGCCTGGAGGCGGCCGGCCGGGTGCGCAACGCGGGCGTGCGGGTCCTCGGCCACCTCGACACCGCCCACGGAACCCGCCCCTTCGCCGACGTGATCTCCGAGGCGCACCGCTATATCGACTGGTACCGGGTCGACGGCTTCCTGCTGGACCGCTGCCCGGTCGAACGCACCGCACTCCCCGGCGCGCGCCGCACGGTGGCCGCGCTGCGCGCCCTGCGCGACGACACCCACATCGTCCTCGGCCACGGCACCCACCCGTATCCCGGCTACGCGGAGAACGCCGACCAGCTCGTCACGTTCTCCGGCCCCTGGAGCGACTACCGCTGGTCACAGGTGGCCGAGTGGACCGCCGACTACCCGCCCGAGCGCTTCTGCCACCTGGTGCACGGTGTCCCGCGCGGCCACCTCGACGAGGCGCTGCGCATCGCCCGCTGGCAGGGCGCCTCGACGATCTACTTCACGGACCGGACGGACCGTGGCGGCCGCGTCGACCCCTGGGAGACCCTGCCCGGCTACTGGGACGAGATCGTCTCGCGGATCGGAACGGGTGTCTCGGAATGAAGAGGGCCGTGGCAGTGTTGCCAGGAGAACAACTGTAGTGATTGACCGACCAACGGAGTCCCCGTGTCGTTGCCACCCCTGGTCGAGCCGGCTGCCGAGCTCACCGTAGACGAGGTTCGCAGGTACTCCCGCCACCTGATCATCCCCGACGTCGGGATGGACGGGCAGAAGCGGCTGAAGAACGCGAAGGTGCTCTGTGTGGGCGCCGGCGGCCTGGGCTCGCCGGCACTGATGTACCTGGCCGCGGCGGGCGTGGGCACGCTCGGCATCGTGGAGTTCGACGAGGTCGACGAGTCGAACCTGCAGCGTCAGATCATTCACAGCCAGGCCGACATCGGCCGCTCCAAGGCCGAGTCAGCACGCGACTCCGTCCTCGGCATCAACCCGTATGTGAACGTGGTCCTTCACGAGGAGCGGCTCGAAGCCGAGAACGTGATGGACATCTTCAGCCAGTACGACCTGATCGTCGACGGCACGGACAACTTCGCCACCCGTTACCTGGTCAACGACGCCTGCGTGCTGCTGAACAAGCCGTACGTGTGGGGCTCGATCTACCGCTTCGACGGCCAGGCCTCCGTCTTCTGGTCCGAGCACGGCCCCTGCTACCGCTGCCTCTACCCGGAGCCCCCGCCGCCCGGCATGGTGCCCTCCTGCGCCGAGGGCGGCGTCCTGGGTGTGCTGTGCGCGTCCATCGGTTCCATCCAGGTCACCGAGGCGATCAAGGTCCTCACCGGCATCGGCGAACCGCTGGTCGGCCGCCTGATGATCTACGACGCCCTGGAGATGCAGTACCGCCAGGTCAAGGTCCGCAAGGACCCCGACTGCGCGGTCTGCGGCGAGAACCCGACCGTCACCGAGCTCATCGACTACGAGGCCTTCTGCGGCGTCGTGTCCGAGGAGGCCCAGCAGGCGGCCGCCGGCTCGACGATCACTCCCAAGCAGCTCAAGGAGTGGATCGACGACGGCGAGAACATCGAGATCATCGACGTCCGTGAGGTCAACGAGTACGAGATCGTCTCGATCCCCGGCGCCAAGCTGATCCCGAAGAACGAGTTCCTCATGGGCACCGCCCTGGAGTCCCTCCCGCAGGACAAGAAGATCGTCCTGCACTGCAAGACGGGCGTCCGCAGTGCGGAAGTCCTCGCCGTCCTGAAGTCCGCGGGCTTCGCGGACGCCGTGCACGTCGGCGGCGGCGTGATCGGCTGGGTCAACCAGATCGAACCGGACAAGCCGGTCTACTAGTCAGCGGTCTCACCGACCAGCAGGCCAGAGGAAGCCCACGGCCCCGACCCTGTCGGACGCCGTGGGCTTCGGCCGTCGCCGCTCGACGTCGTGCCCGAGCTACCGTGCCGCCCCCGTCGCCCTCGTCATGAGCAGACCTTGCCGTCCCTCGGCACCGTCCCCCTCAGCAGGTACGCGTCGACCGTGGAGTCGACGCAGTCGCTTCCGTTGCCGTACGCCCCGTGCCCCTCGCCCTTCCAGGTGAGCACCACGCCGACGTCCTTGCCCAGTTCGTCCGCCATCCTGCGGGCGCCCTCGTACGGGGTCGCGGGGTCGCCCGTGTTGCCGACCGTCAGGATCGGCGGCGCACCAGGCGCGCTCACCTCCGGAGTGTCGTACTGCCCGGCCACCGGCCAGTCGTGGCACCAGCCAACCGTGTCCCAACCGAGGAAGTCCCCGAACACGGGCGAGAGCTTCTCGAACTCCGGCAGGCGCCTCTTCGTCTCTTCCAGCGTGGGCCGCTGCTTGTCGTCGAGGCACGATATGACCCGCTGCGAGTGGGTCGTCGTGCCGTAGTGCCCTGAGCCGTCCCGCTCGTTGTAGCCGTCGGCGAGCGTCAGCAGCTCCGAGCCGTCACCCTGCTCCGCCTCCTTCAGGGCGCTGGTCAGGCTCGGCCAGCCGGCCTCGCTGTACAGCGGCAGGACGATGCCGGTGACCGCCAGCGTCTGCGTCAGCTTCCGTCCCGACGACGTGGGCAGCGGCTCGGCGTCGATCCGCTTCAACAGTCCGGCTATCTTCCGCGTGCCCTGCTTCGGGTCCTGGCCGGTGGACTCGAGGTAGTCGTTCAGCGCGCGCTGGAAGCCTCTGGTCTGGTTCTCGGCGTGCCCCACCGTGTCGGCGCTCGGGTCGACGACCGCGTCGAGGACCAGCCGCCCGACGTTCTGCGGGAACAAGTGGGCGTAGACGCCGCCGAGTTCGGTGCCGTAGGAGATGCCGAAGTAGTGGAGCTTTTCGTCGCCGAGGACCCGGCGCATCAGGTCCATGTCCCGGGCGGTGTCGGTGGTCGACACGTGTGCCATCAGGTCTCCGGCGGCCTTCTGGCAGCCGCGGCCGAAGTCGGCGGCGTCCTGGAAGTACGCCTGCTCCTCGGCCGGGGTGTCCGGTGTCGCGTCGATCGCCTCGGCGGCCTGGATCTGCCGGTCGCCGCGGCAGCGCACGCCGCCGCTGGCGGAGACTCCGCGCGGGTCCCAGCTCACCAGGTCGTACCGCTCGCGCAGCACGGACACCGTGGACCCGTACGACGGCATCATGGACACGCCCGAGCCGCCGGGGCCGCCGAAGTTGAACAGGAGCGAGCCGATGCGGTCCCCGCCGCGGGCCCTGGCGCGGATCATCGCCAGATGTGTCGTCCGACCCTCGGGCTTCGCCCAGTCCAGCGGCACCTTGAGCGTCGCGCACTGCCAGTCGCCGCCCGGCGCGGGGGAGTCGGCGGTCGCCTCGCACCGTCCCCAGTCGAGCTTCTGGGACGTCAGCGACGCGGGCAGCGCGGCGACCGTGGCGGCCGCCCGCGGTGAGGACGCCGCGGCCGAGGCCTTCGCGCTGCCCGTCCCCTCGCCGTTCTTGCCGTTGTCGGACGACGAGTTGCCGCTACAGCCCGCCACCAGCAGTGCGGCCGCGCCCAGCGCCGTCCATCGTGCCCATCGCGCCATCCGAGTGTTCCCCCCTCGCAGGCCGTCCGCGTCGAGCAGCGGTTCGGCGGTCCAGCCATACTAGGCGGCGCGAGCCGAGCCCGCCGAGGCCTGTGGATAACCGTCTGACCTGCTACTTCGATCGACCTGAGGGGGATTCAGGAGCACACGGTCCCGTCCTTCGGCACCTTCCCGTCCAACAAGTAGCCGTTCACCGCGCTCTGTACGCACTTGTTCCTGCTGTCGTACGCGCCGTGCCCCTGCCCCTTGTACGTCAGCTCCACCCCGACACCCTTGCCCAGCGCGTCCACCATCCTGCGCGCACCCTCGTACGGCGTGGCCGGGTCGCCGGTGTTGCCCACCACGAGGATCGGCGCCGCGCCGGGCGCGTGGACGTCGGGATGGTCGGCGGCGCCGGCCACCGCCCAGTCCGTGCAGCTCGTCATGCCCCAGGCCAGGAACTCGCCGAACAGCGGCGACGCGGCCCGGAACTCGGGCACCTTCTCCAGCACGTCGTCCTCGGTGTAGCGGGGCTTGTCGTCGGCGCAGTTGATGGAGACGTTGGCCGCGAGGATGTTGCTGTACTCGCCGTTCGCGCTGCGCCCGTTCAGCGAGTCGGACAACAGCATCAGGATCCTGCCGTCACCGTCGTACGCCTCCTGGAGACCCTCGGTGAGGTACTCCCAGAAGTCCTTCGAGTACAGGGCCTGCGCGATGCCGTTGGTCGCGGCCGTCTGGGTCAGTTCGCGCGGCAGGATGCCGGGGATCGGCTTCTTGGAGAGGTCCCTGAGCAGAGTGGCGATGCGGTCCTTCACGTCCTCGGGGGTGTCGCCGACCGGACAGTCCTCGACCTTCGAGGTGCAGTCCTCGGCGAAGTTGTCGAGCGCGAGCTGGAAGCCCTTGGCCTGCCCGAGCGCACTCTCCTCGGGCGTCTGCGTCGGATCGACGACCCCGTCGAAGACGGCGCGGCCCACGTTCTTCGGGAACAAGTTGGCGTAGACGCCGCCGAGTTCGGTGCCGTAGGAGATGCCGAAGTAGTGGAGCTTGGCGTCGCCGAGGACGTGGCGCAGCAGGTCCATGTCGCGGGCCGCGTCGGTGGTGCGCACATGCGGCAGCATCTTCTTGGAGTTCTTCTCGCAGGCGGCGTTGAACTGCTTGGTGTTGCGCAGGAACGCGGCTTGCGCGGCGGCGTCGCCGGGGATGGCGTCCTGCTGGAAGTAGTGGTCGAGCTGCTGGTCGTCCAGGCACACCACGGCGGCGCTGCGGCCCACTCCGCGCGGGTCGAAGCTCACCAGGTCGTAGCGGGTGCGCAGGGTCGTGTAGTCCTGGGCGAAGGCGGGCAGCGTGCTGACGCCCGAGCCGCCGGGACCGCCGAAGTTGAACACCAGTGACCCGATGCGCTTGCTCTGCGGACCGCTCGTCTTCGCCCGGATCAGGGCGATGCCGATGGTGTCGCCCTTGGGGTCGTTCCAGTCGAGGGGCGCCGCCATCGTGGCGCACTGCCACTTGTCGCCGCCCGGAAGAGGGGTGGGCGCCTCGCCGCCGCCCTCCGCGGGGGACGGGGCCGGGCAGTCCTTCCAGCTGAGCCTCTGGGCCGTGAGGTCCTCGTCCTTCTGGGAGTCGTCGCCGCAGCCCGCCAGCCCTGAGGACAGCAGTACGGCGGTGGCGGTCAGGGCGGCGGCGCGCAGCCGGGAAGGGTTGGGCATGATCCCATCGTGGGGTGGCGCACGTCCGCGCGCGCGGGACACGGGCCGTACGAGGTACGGCGGCCCCACCTGTCAGAGCGCTCCCTTGCGCGACAGATGGTTGAAGGCCAGCCAGCCCGGCAGCACCGGCAGCCACAGCGTGAGCAGCCGGAACAGCAGCACGGCGGGTGCGGCGACCTCCTTGGGGAGTCCCACGGCGATCAGACCGACCGTCAGCGTCGCCTCGACCGCGCCCACGCCGCCGGGCGTCGGCGCCGCGGATCCGAGCGCGTTGCCGGCCAGGAAGACGACGGCGACGCTGGCGATGCTGAGCGAGGTCGACTGGTCGCCGAAGGCGCGGATCGACGCGTCCAGGCACATCACGAAGCAGGCGGTGAGCAGCAGCATGCCGCCGATGCCGGTGATCAGCTTCTGCGGCCGTTGCAGCACGTCGAGCATGCGCGGCACGACACCCGCGAACAGCGACCTCACGCGTGTGACGACGAACTTGCGCAGGAACGGCACGGAGGTCACCACGAGCACGAGCACCGCCACCGTCAGCAGACCCGCGATGACCGTCCGGGACGGCGACAGCGACGGTGTCTTCTCGGTGCCGGTCAGATAGCCGAACGAGAGCAGCATCAGGATGTGGCAGCCGAGCCCGAACAGCTGCGACGCGCCCACACTGGCCACCGCGAGCCCGGGCCGGACACCCGCGCGCTGGAGGAAGCGCGTGTTGAGGGCGACACCGCCCACCGCGGCCGGCGCCACGATCTTCACGAACGACCCGGCGACCTGCGCCCCCACGGTGCGTACGAACGGCACCCGCTCCGGCACGAAGCCGAGCAGGCTCATCGCCGCGGCGACATAGCTGAGCGCCGAGAACAGCACCGCCGCGACGACCCAGCCCCACTGGGCGTTGGAGAACACGGTCGCGAACTCGATGTGGGTGAGCTGCGTCAGCAGGAAGTACGCGCCGATGGCACCGGCGATGAAGCTGATCAGGGTGCGCGGCCGGACCCGTTCGAGGCGGGCCGGCTCGACCGGCGCCTGCGGTCTGATCCGCAGCACCTGGTGCCGGATCTGAGTGAGCAGATCCTCCTCGCGTGCCTCCTCCACGGCCTCGTCGATGGCCCGCTTCTCGGCCCGCTGCTCCGCGCGTACGGCCTTCTTGCCCGGCTTGTCGGGTACGGCGGGTGCGGCCTCTTCCTCGGCCGCCTCCAGGCGGGCCTGCTTGGCCTGCCTGGACGCCTCCAGGACCGCCTCGCGTTCGCGCTGCGCGCGCTCCCGGGCCAGTTTCCGCAGCGTCGCGCGCGTGGAGCGGGTCAGGGCGATGGGCTGGAGCATCGGCAGACAGTCGGCGACGGCGTCGGGGCCGAGGACGCCCACCGCGGAAGCCACCGCGCGCTCCGCTCCGGCCCGCAGCCCGAGCGTCGTCACGAGCTGCGCGACGTCCATGCGCAGCAACAGGTCGCCGGCCGCGATCTCGCCGCCGCGCAGGTCGGTGAGGACGACCTTGCCGGAACGATCCACCAGGATCGCGTCGCCTGACAGCCGGCGGTGCGCGATGCGCCGCGACTGGAGCGCGTGCACCTGGTGCCAGGTGTGGTGCAGCAGCTCGTCGGTGATCTCCTCGTCGGCCAGCGAGTCGAGGGTGCGTCCGCCGGTGTGCTCGTAGACGAGCATCACGGCGTCGGGTCCGAGTTCGGAGGTCGCGATCAGCTTGGGCGCGTTGGCACCGGCCGCGATGGCCGCGTACGCGAGCAGCGCTTCCTGTTCCAGGGCCTGGCGCAGTGACTGGAGGCTGCTGCGGGTGGCGAAGCCGCGCAGCGTCAGGTTGCGCCAGGCGCGGTAGAAGAAGCCCTGCGCCTGCTGCTCCCGGTCGACCACGGTGACGTCCAGCGGCGGACCGTCCTCCAGGGTGACGAAATAACGTCGGCCGCGGTCGCCGTTCTCCGATGTCTCGGAGGCGTCCTCACGGGCCGCGCTCACCGGGTGGAAGCCGACGGTCCGCAGCCCCGCCATCAGCGTCCGTCCCGTGGGCCTGACGTTCGGCGAGCCGACCGCGTACAGCGTCCCGTAGGCCACGGTCCAGCCGATCAGCACCGTCAGGATGATCGAGAAGGGGGTCGTGTAGCCGGTGACCAGCATGGAGAACGCGTCGAGGAGCAGCACGATCCACAGCACGGAGCGCCAGCGGGGTCTGCGGGACATGCCGACGGCCGTCATGTACGCGATGACGGGAGCGAGATAGCCGTGCACCGGGTCGGTCAGGGCGTGGATGTCACCGGGGGACGGCTGGGTCAGCGCCTCCTGGATCGAGCCGGGGGCGGCCTTGGCGACCCACAGGTCGGTGGCGAGGGTCACTCCGTGGGCGAGGACCGCCGCGAGCACGCCGTCGGCGATGCGCAGCCCGTCCCGCTTGATCAGCCGTTCGATCGCGAAGGCGACCGGCACCAGCAGGATCGCGATGCTGGACGCCAGTCCCGCGATCTTGATCAGTAGATCGGGCGCCTGACCGGTGCCCTTGTTGATGTCCTGTTCGAGTCCCGAGGTCGTTCCGTGCGCGAACGCGGCGATCGCGAGCAGCACGGCCACGGCGAGCACGCCCACCAGCAGCCGCATCAGGTCCGACGGTCGGTGCACGCGCGCGGGGAGAAGCGGTTCGTCACCCTCGACCTCGTCGGCGTGCACCTCCTCGGCGGGATCCGAGTGCGGCGGTGGCCGCTTCCCGGCCGCCTTTCCGTCGTGGTCGGAGCCCTTCCCGTGCGCGTCGTCGGTGTCCGGGCGCGACGCAGCGTCAGAGGTACCCTCCGCGTCCTCGGGGTGTACACCCTGCTGCTTCATCGTCTCTTCTTGGTCTCGTATCACCGGTTCACCGCCCGCATGATGGTGGCATGCCCCACCGACACACGGGGGCATCAGGGTGCAAATGCGGGGGCGCACAGTCTGCCCCAAGCCTCGCGCCAGGGCGAGGGTCACGCACGGTCGCGAGGCCGTCGCACTGTCGGTGGGGTGGGGCAGGATGGGGCGAATGAGCGAGCAGAGCCTTCCGGACGACGCCCCGCCGGAGCACGGGGACGCGCTGCCGGAGTACGCGGAGCGGGTCCTCGACGTCGCCGAGCTGATTCCGCCGGGGCGCGTCATGACGTACGGGGACGTCGCCGAATGGCTGGACGAGGGCGGTCCGCGCCAGGTCGGCCGCGTGATGGCCCTCTACGGAGGAGCCGCCCCGTGGTGGCGCGTGGTGCGTGCCGACGGCGTCCTGCTGCCCGGCCACGAACTGCGGGCGATGGACCACTACCGCGCGGAGGGCACACCGCTGAAGGAGGCGAGCAGGGCCGCCGAGGGCCATCTGCCGCGCCTCGACATGAAGCGGGCGCGCTGGGACGGCGGCGAGCGCACGGAGGGTCACACCTGACAGCTTCCGCCACCGTGCGGGCTGAGGGGAAACCTGTGGCCCGTACGGGGGAAACGGGGCACGCCCGTGGCATGCCGTACGTTCGTGGGGCGAGGGACGTGCGAGACGGACGGGTCGCGCGGGCTGCACAGGCCGGGCGGGCCGTACGAGCCGGGCGGGTTGCACAGGTCGTGCGGGTTGTACGGACCGTGCGGGGCGTGTGGGCCGTGCGGGTCGTGTGGGTTGTACGGACCGTGTAGGCCGTGCGGGAAGGAGCGGAAGCCCTGCTTCCGCGCCATCGGTCGGCGTAGCGTCGGCTGCACGCGTCCCCCTCACCCCGCGGTCACCGCCCTTCCCCCTGCGGGCCGCCCGTGACCCGACGACCACCTCTACGACTACGACGACCGGCCCCCGCGTCGGCAGCCCCCAGTACACCCACCAGGACCGGCGAACCACGTGAGCTCCGCTTTCTCCACCAGGCGCCTCCCGCACCCCCAGGTGCGGGAGGGGAAAAGTGGTGCTTACCGACTGGTGCGTACCCCGCCGGTGCGACCGGCCCCTCCTCGTCTGGACGCCGCACAGCGCGCCGTGGTTGACCACACGACCGGACCCCTGCTCGTCCTCGCGGGTCCGGGCACCGGCAAGACCACCACCCTCGTCGAGTCCGTGGCGGCCCGCATCGACCAGGGCTGCGACCCGGCGCGCATCCTGGTGCTCACGTTCAGCCGCAAGGCCGCCGTCGAACTCCGTGACCGCATGGCGCTGCGCACCGGCGCGGCCCACGCGCCGCAGGCGACCACCTTCCACTCGTTCTGCTACGCCCTGATCCGCGCCCACCAGGAAAGCGACCTCTTCGTGGAGCCGCTGCGCCTGCTGTCCGGCCCCGAGCAGGACGTCGCCGTCCGTGAACTGCTGGCCGGCCAGCTCGACCTGGAGCGTCTCGGCCTCGCCCATGTGCGCTGGCCGGACGAACTGCGCGCCTGCCTGACCACCCGGGGCTTCGCCGACGAGGTCCGCGCCGTCCTCGCCCGCAGCCGCGAGCTGGGGCTGGGCCCGGAGGCCCTCGGCGCCTTCGCCCGCCGCATCGGCCGACCCGACTGGCGGGCCGCGGCCGTCTTCCTCGCCGAATATCTCGACGTCCTCGACCTCCAGGGCGTGCTCGACTACGCGGAACTGGTCCACCGCGCGGTGCTTCTCGCCCGCCGTCCCGAGATCGCCCGCCGGCTGGCCGCCCAGTACGACGCCGTCTTCGTGGACGAGTACCAGGACACCGATCCCGCCCAGGTGCGCCTGCTGCACGCGCTCGCCGGCGGCGGCCGCACCCTCGTCGCCTTCGGCGACCCCGACCAGTCGATCTACGCCTTCCGGGGCGCGGACCTGAACGGCATCCTCGACTTCCCGCAGGCCTTCCCCCGCTCCGACGGCCGCCCGGCCCCCGTCGAGGTCCTGCGCACCTCCCGCCGCTCGGGCGCCGCCCTGCTGGCCGCCAGCCGGCTGCTGACCCGGCGCATGCCGCTGACCCGCCTGCCCGCGGAGAAGGTACGGGCCCACCGCGAACTCACTGCGGTCCACGACGGCGGGCGCGTGGACGTCTTCACGTACCCGACGGCCGGAACCGAGCTGGACAACATCGCCGACATCCTCCGCAGGGCGCATCTGGAGGACGGCGTCCCGTGGGGCGAGATGGCGGTCCTGGTGCGTGCCGGGGCACGCGTCATCCCGTCCGTCCGCCGAGCCCTCACGGCCGCCGGCGTGCCGCTCGACATCGACGGCGACGACCTTCCGCTGCGACACGAACCGTCGGTGGCACCCCTGCTGACGGCACTGCGGGCGGTGGCGACGGCGGAGGCCATGGGGCGCGGCGGGGACGGACGTACGGACGTTGTCGAGGAGGCGGGGACGGAGCCGGGGTCGGGGGCGCGGCCGGCCTTGGAGCCGGAGTCGGGGACGGGGCCGGAGCTGGAGTCGGGACCGGAGCTGGAGTCGAGGTCCGCGCCGGAGCGGGATCCGGAGTCCGAGCCGCAGCCGGAGTCCGTGTCCGACCCGCAGCCGGAGTCCGACCCGCAGCCGGAGTCCGTGTCCGACCCGCAGCCGGAGTCCGAGCCGCAGCCGCAGTCCGATCCAGGGCCGCAGCCCGGTGCCGACGCCTGCTGGCTCGACACCGAAGTCGCGCTGACCCTGCTCACCTCCCCCCTCGCCGGCATGGACGCCGCCGACCTGCGCCGCCTCGGCCGGGCACTGCGCGAGGAGGAGCGGGCGGCGGGCAACCCCGTGCCGCCGCCCTCCGACGAACTGCTCGCGCGTGCGCTCGCCGAGCCCGAGCGTCTGGTCGCGCACGACCCGGCGTACGCCCGTGGCGCCCAGCGCCTCGGCGCGCTGCTCAGGAAGGCCCGCGAGCGCCTCGCCGGCGGCGGCAGCGCCGAGGAGGCACTGTGGGACCTGTGGGCGGGCACGCCGTGGCCCACCCGCCTGGAGCGGTCCGCACGGCGCGGCGGCGCGGCCGGCCGCAACGCCGACCGTGACCTCGACGCCGTGTGCGCGCTGTTCGCGACCGCCACGCGCGCGGAGCAGCGCACGGGAGGCCGGGGCGCGCTGAACTTCCTGGAGGAGATCGAGGCCGAGGACATCGCCGCCGACACGCTCACCCGCCGTGCCGTCCGCCCCGACGCCGCCCGCCTGATGACCGCGCACCGCTCCAAGGGCCTGCAATGGCGCCTGGTCGTCGTGGCCGGTGTCCAGGAGGGGCTGTGGCCCGATCTGCGCCGCCGCGGCTCCCTGCTGGAGGCCGACCGCATCGGCCGCGACGGACTCGCCGAACCGCTCACCCCCGGCGCACTGCTCGCGGAGGAGCGGCGCCTGTTCTACGTGGCCGCCACACGCGCGCGTGAACGCCTGGTCGTCACCGCCGTGAAGGCCCCCGCCGAAGACGGCGACCAGCCCTCCCGCTTCCTCACCGAACTCGGCGTGGAGCCCAAGGACGTCACCGGCCGCCCCAGGCGTCCCCTGTCGGTCGCCGCGCTCGTCGCCGAACTGCGTGCCACGACGGTCGACCCGCGCGTCTCGCAGGGGCTCCGAGAGGCCGCCGCCCGTCGGCTGGCCCGGCTCGCCGCGCTCGCCGACGAGGACGGCCGCCCGCTGGTGCCGTCCGCGCACCCCTACCGATGGTGGGGCATGTTCGAGCCGACCGAGAGCAAGGTGCCGCTGCGCGACCGCGACCAGCCCGTCGTGCTGTCCGGCAGCGCCCTCGACCAGCTCGCCAACACCTGTGCCCTCCAGTGGTTCCTGGGCCGTGAGGTGAAGGCCGACACGCCCGCGACGGCCGCGCAGGGCTTCGGCAACGTCGTGCACGTCCTCGCCGACGAGGTCGCCTCCGGACACACCCCGGCCGACCTCGCCGTCCTCATGGAGCGCCTCGACTCCGTGTGGAACGCGCTCGCCTTCGACGCGCCCTGGAAGTCGGCGCAGGAGAAGGAGAACGCGCGCGTGGCGCTCGAACGCTTCTTGAAATGGCACGTCATGGACCGCGCCGGGCGGACGTCCGTGGCGAGCGAGCAGGACTTCGACGTCACCCTCGGAGCGGGCGACTACGAAGTGCGCATCCGCGGCCAGATGGACCGCGTGGAGACCGACGCCGAGGGCCGCGCCTACGTCGTCGACTTCAAGACCGGCAAACAGGCACCCAGCTCGGCCGAGGTGGCCCGCCATCCCCAGCTCGCCGTCTACCAGCTCGCCGTCCGCGAGGGCGCCGTCGACGACGCCTTCGACGGAGCGCGGCCCGAGGCGGGCGGCGCCGAACTCGTCCAGCTGCGGCAGGGCGCCGCGATACGCGACGGCGGCGAGACCCTCCCCAAGGTGCAGGCACAGCAGCCCCTGGAAGGACCGGAGGGCGAGTGGGTCGGCGACCTGCTGGCCACGGCCGCGGGCAAGGTCCTCGACGAACGGTTCACCCCGACCGCGGGCCAGCACTGCACCCACTGTTCCTTCCGGGCCTCGTGCAGCGCACGCCCCGAGGGACGCCACGTGGTCGAGTGACCCGAGCGCCCGCCCGCGGCCGCTGTGACCCACCACACCACCGGTGCTGACCTGCGTCTCTTCCCGCCCCGAGCGGCGATCGGGCCCCCGCTGTCAGTGCCCACGGCTAGCCTCTCTGACGTGCCAGCCCGTATCACCGACCCCGAGCAGCTCAAAGAGCTCCTCGGCATCCCGTTCACCCCGGAGCAGACGGCCTGCATCACCGCACCGCCCGCCCCGCAGGTCATCGTGGCCGGAGCCGGGTCGGGGAAGACGACGGTGATGGCCGCCCGCGTGGTGTGGCTGGTCGGCACCGGCCAGGTCGCCCCCGAGCAGGTCCTCGGCCTGACCTTCACCAACAAGGCCGCCGGCGAACTCGCCGAACGCGTCCGCAAGGCACTGATCAAGGCAGGCGTCACCGATCCCGACGCCATCGACCCGGACAACCCCCCCGGCGAGCCCGTGATCTCCACCTACCACTCCTTCGCCGGCCGCCTCCTGACCGACCACGGTCTGCGCATCGGACTCGAACCGACCGCCCGCCTCCTCGCCGACGCCACCCGCTACCAGCTCGCCGCGCGCGTGCTGCGCGAGGCCCCGGGCTCCTACCCGTCGCTCACCCGGTCCTTCGCCGACCTGGTCAGCGACCTCCTCACCCTCGACGGCGAACTCGCCGAACACCTCGTACGGCCCGAGGACCTGCGCGCGTGGGACGCCGGACTGCTGCGCGCCCTGGAGAGCGCGAAACTCACCAACGCCGAGCTGCGCAAGGTCCCCGAGACGGCCGCCGCGCGCCGCGAGCTCGCCGGCCTCGTCCTGCGCTACCGGACCGCCAAACGCGAGCGCGACCTGCTCGACTTCGGCGACCAGATCGCCCTCGCGGCACGCCTCGCCCAGCTCCCCGAGGTGGGCCGCAGCCTGCGCGACGAGTTCCGCGTGGTGCTCCTCGACGAGTACCAGGACACCTCGGTCGCCCAGCGCATCCTGCTCGCGGGTCTGTTCGGCGGTGACACGGGCCATCCCGTGACCGCCGTCGGTGACCCCTGCCAGGCGATCTACGGCTGGCGCGGCGCCTCCGTCGCCAACCTCGACGACTTCCCCGAGCACTTCGCCCACACCGACGGCAGCCACGCCACCCGCCAGTCACTCAGCGAGAACCGCCGCAGTGGCGGACGCCTCCTCGACCTCGCCAACGGCCTCGCCGAGCCGCTGCGCGCCATGCACGCGGGCGTGGAGGCCCTCCGCCCGGCGCCCGGCGCCGAACGCGACGGCACCGTCCGCTGCGCCCTGCTGGGCACCCATTCCGAGGAGATCGACTGGATCGCCGACTCCGTCGCCCACCTCGTGCGGACCGGAACGGCACCCGGTGAGATCGCCGTCCTGTGCCGTACGGCCACCGACTTCGCCGAGATCCAGGGCGCCCTCGTCGCCCGGGACGTCCCCGTCGAGGTGGTCGGTCTCTCCGGGCTGCTGCATCTGCCCGAGGTCGCCGACCTCGTGGCCGTCTGCGAGGTCCTCCAGGACCCCGGGGCCAACGCGTCGCTGGTCCGGCTGCTGACCGGCCCGCGCTGGCGCATCGGCCCACGCGACCTCGCCCTCCTCGGCCGACGGGCCCGACTCCTGGTCTCGCACGCACGCGTGGGTGCCGACGACGACCCCGACCGCAGGCTCGCCGAGGCCGTCGAGGGGGTCGACCCGTTCGAGGTGACATCACTCGCGGACGCCCTCGACACGTTCCTGGAGACGCCGCTGAACGGCGCGGGGGACGACGACGGGCTGCCCTTCTCGCCCGACGCGCGCGTGCGCTTCGCCCGGCTCGCCGCCGAACTGCGCGACCTGCGCCGCTCCCTGTCCGACCCGCTCATGGACGTCCTGCACCGTGTCCTCGCCGTCACCGGTCTGGAGGTGGAGCTGTCGGCGTCCCCGCACGCCCTGGCCGCCCGCCGCCGCGAGACCCTGTCGAACTTCCTCGACGTCGCCGCCTCCTTCGCCGCGGGGGACGGCGAGGCCGGCCTGCTGGCCTTCCTCGGCTTCCTGCGCACCGCCGCCCAGTACGAGAAGGGCCTCGACAACGCCCTCCCGGGCGGCGAGAACACCGTCAAGGTGCTCACCGCGCACAGGTCCAAGGGCCTGGAGTGGGACGTCGTAGTCGTCCCCGGCCTGGTCACGGGTACCTTCCCCAGCGCCCAGGGCCGCGAGAAGTGGACCGCCCAGGGCAAGGTGCTGCCGCACGAACTGCGCGGCGACGCCGAGACCCTGCCCGACGTCGGGTCCTGGGACTCCCGCGGCATGAAGGCCTTCCACGAGGCCATGAAGGAACACCAGCACACCGAGGAGCTCCGCCTCGGCTACGTCACGTTCACCCGCCCCCGCTCCCTGCTCCTCGGCTCCGGTCACTGGTGGGGCCCCACCCAGAAGAAGCCCCGCGGACCCTCCGACTTCCTGCGGGTCCTGTACGACCACTGCGTGGCAGGACACGGCGAGATCGAGGCATGGGCGGACGAACCGGAGGAGGGCGCGGAGAACCCGGCCCTGCACCGGGCGGGCGCCGACCAGGTGTGGCCCCTGCCCCTCGACGCCGACGCCCTGGCCCGCCGCCGCGCGGCGGCCGAGACGGTCCTCGCCCACCTGGAGACCCTCGCCTCCCACCAGGACGGCCACCCGTCGGCCGCGCACGACCCCGACACCGTCGACGACCCGGACTGGCCCGCGCCGCCGGCGGACGACGAACCCCCGTACGACGGGAGCGACCCCTACGGCGAGGGCGATCCGTACGACGGGAACGACCCCTTCGTCGAAGGCGATCCCTACGTCGAAGGCGATCCCTACGGCGAGAGGGACCCCTTCGTCGAAGGCGATCCCTTCGACGAGGACGCCCCCGACTGGGAGCCGTCGACCCCGGACCGCCCGACGCACCGGCCCACGCCCGCCGCCCGCCCCATGGTCCCGCACCAGGCCGCCGCCCCGGAGACCGCGCAGCACGCCCGCCCGCACCCCGCGGGGGCCGAGCACAGCCGGCTCCCTGAGAGCGCCCGGACTCCCGAGGACAGCCCCCTCACACCGGAGGAAGCCCGTACCGTCGCCTCCTGGGACCGCGACCTCGGTGCCCTCACGGGTGAGCTCCTGCGCGCCCGGCAGAGCGTGCGGGACGTGCCCCTGCCCATGACCCTGACCGCGACCCAGTTGCTGCGCCTCGCCGACGACCCGGACGGGTTCGCCCAGGAACTCGCGCGCCCCATGCCGCGCCCCCCGCAACCGGCCGCGCGCCGAGGCACCCGTTTCCACGCCTGGGTGGAAGCGCGCTTCGAAGAGTTGACGCTGCCGATGCTGGAACCGGAGGAACTGCCCGGCGGCGAGGCCGAGATCGCCGACGAACGCGATCTCCAGGACCTCAAGGACGCCTTCGAGCGCACCGCGTACGCGCACCGCACGCCGTACCGCGTCGAGACCCCCGTCCAGCTCTCCATCGGGGGCCGCTTGATCCGGGGCCGTATCGACGCCGTCTACCGACACGGCGACGGCGACGGGACGACGTACGAGATCGTCGACTGGAAGACCAGCCGCACCCGCACCGCCGACCCGCTCCAGCTGGCCCTGTACCGGCTGGCCTGGGCCGAGCAGCAGGGCGTGCCCCTGGACTCGGTCACGGCCGCGTTCCTGTACGTGCGCGACGGCGAGGTCGTACGGCCGGACGACCTGCCCGACCGGGCCGCACTGGAGCGGCTGCTGCTGTTGGAGGAGCCGTTGTGTGACGAACCGCCCAACGAGGATGTCACTGAGTGCCGATAGGCTCGTAAGCATGAGCCAGACCCCGGACAGCGCCGTCCGCACGTACATCGAGCACCACCGCGCAGCCTTCCTCGACTCGCTCGCCGAATGGCTGCGCATCCCGTCCGTGTCGGCTCAGCCGGACCACGCACCCGATGTACGGCGCAGTGCCGACTGGCTCGCCGCCAAGCTCCAGGAGACCGGCTTCCCGACCGCCGAGGTCTGGGAGACGCCCGGCGCCCCGGCCGTCTACGCAGAGTGGCCCTCCGAGGATTCCGAGGCGCCGACGGTCCTCGTCTACGGTCACCATGACGTGCAGCCCGCCGCCCGCGAGGACGGCTGGGACAGCGAACCCTTCGAGCCCGTCGTACGCGGCGACCGGCTCTACGCGCGCGGGGCTGCCGACGACAAGGGCCAGGTGTTCTTCCACACACTCGGCGTCCGTGCCCACCTCGCGGCCACCGGCCGCCACAGCCCGGCCGTCCACCTCAAGCTGCTGATCGAGGGCGAGGAGGAGTCGGGGTCCCCGCACTTCCGCGCCCTTGTCGAGGAACACGCGGACCGCCTCTCCGCCGACGCCGTGATCGTCTCCGACACCGGCATGTGGGCCGAGGACACCCCCACCGTGTGCACCGGCATGCGCGGCCTCGCCGAGTGCGAGATCCAGCTGCACGGACCCGACCAGGACATCCACTCGGGTTCCTTCGGCGGCGCCGTGCCCAATCCGGCCACCGCCGTCGCCCGCCTGGTCGCCGCGTTGCACGACGAGCACGCACGCGTGGCGGTCCCTGGTTTCTACGACGGCATCGTCGAACTCACCGACCGCGAGCGGGAGCTCTTCGCCGAGCTGCCCTTCGACGAGGAGCAGTGGCTGCGCACCGCCAGGTCGCACGCCTTGCACGGCGAGGCCGGGCACACCACCCTGGAACGCATCTGGGCCCGCCCCACCGCCGAGGTCAACGGCATCGGCGGCGGCTACCAGGGCGCGGGCAGCAAGACGATCATCCCGTCATCGGCGCTGGTGAAGCTGTCGTTCCGGCTGGTCGCGGGCCAGGACCCGGACCACGTCGAGAAGGCCGTCCGTGGCTGGGTCGCCGAGCAGGTCCCCGCCGGCATCCGGTACGAGATCACGTTCGGCGCGGCCACGCGCCCGTGCCTGACTCCGCTCGACCATCCGGCGCTGCGGTCCGTGGCGCGCGCCATGGGCCGCGCCTTCGACAAGCCCGTCCGCTTCACCCGCGAAGGCGGCTCGGGACCTGCCGCCGACCTTCAGGACGTCCTCGGCGCCCCCGTGCTCTTCCTGGGCATCTCCGTCCCCTCCGACGGCTGGCACGCCCCGAACGAGAAGGTCGAGCTCGAGCTGCTCCTCAAGGGCGTCGAGACCAGCGCCTATCTCTGGAGCGACCTCGCGGAGAACTGGCGCCGTGCGCCCTGACCACCGCACACGGTCCGGAACGGGCCCGCGCGCGGGGCACACTGGAAGGACCGCCCCGTAGCGAAAGACCCCGCCGGACCCGGTCACCTCTCGCCGTACGTCCCGCTGAACCACCCGCCGAAACGAACCGTTCCACGGGGGAGATGGAAGCACCTGTGACCACCTGGACCGACCACACCGCCGACCGACCCATCTCGCTCACCGCGCCCAGCGGCATCGACCGCGCCGCCCACCACCGGCTCGACGAGGCCTGGCTGGCGGCGGCATGGAGCCATCCCACGACCCGCTGCTTCGTGGTCTCCGGCGGCCAGGTCCTCATCGACGAGACGTCCGACGGCCGGACCGAGCTCGTCATGACGCCCTCTTTCGAGGCCCCGCTGACGGAGGCGCACCGCTATTTCCTGGGCACCGACGAGGACGGCGTCAGCTACTTCGCCCTCCAGAAGGACGCCCTGCCCGGCCGGATCGACCAGTCCGCGCGCCCCGCGGGCCTGCGGGAGGCCGGCCTGCTGCTCTCACCCCGGGACACAGGCCTGATGGTGCACGCCGTCGCCCTGGAGAACTGGCAGCGCCTGCACCGCTTCTGCTCCCGCTGCGGCGAGCGCACGATGATCGCCGCGGCCGGCCACATCCGCCGCTGCCCCGCCTGCGGCGCCGAGCACTACCCGCGGACCGACCCCGCCGTGATCATGGCGGTCACCGACGAGGACGACCGCATCCTCCTCGGCCGTCAGGTCCACTGGCCCGAAGGCCGCTTCTCGACGCTGGCCGGCTTCGTCGAGCCCGGGGAGTCCATCGAACAGTCCGTACGCCGCGAGGTCCAGGAGGAGGTCGGCGTCACCGTCGGCCAGGTCGAGTACGTGGCCAGCCAGCCCTGGCCGTTCCCCTCCAGCCTCATGCTGGGCTTCATGGCGCACGCCACGTCGACGGAGATCGAGGTCGACGGCGACGAGATCCACGAGGCCCGCTGGTTCTCCCGCGACGAACTGACCGCCGCCTTCGAGTCCGGCGAGGTGCTGCCCCCGTACGGCATCTCGATCGCCGCCCGCCTGATCGAGCTCTGGTACGGAAAGCCGCTGCCGACGCGCACCTTCGTGTGAGACGGAGCACAACGGCGAAGCACAAACGGCGAAGCCCCAAGGGTGGAACGCAAAAAGGGCAGCCCAAGGGCGGAACGCAAGAAGGACGGAACAGACGAAGGGCGGTCCCTGAGACATCTCAGGGACCGCCCTTCTGACAGCGTGGAGCGACTACGCGCCGATCTTCTGCTTGACCTGCGCGAGCGACGGGTTCGTGAGAGTCGAACCGTCCGGGAAGAGCACGGTCGGGACCGTCTGGTTTCCGCCATTCGCCTTCTCCACGAACGCGGCGGAGTCCGGGTCGTGCTCGATGTTGATCTCGTTGTACGTGATGCCCGCGCGGTCCATCTGGCTCTTCAGTCGCGTGCAGTAGCCGCACCACGTGGTGCTGTACATCGTCACAGTGCCCGGCATGTCTCTCGTGCTCCTTCGGCGTTCGGGGGACGGGTTCGCAGGGGGTGAACGTCCTTGAAAGGGCCACCATTCCCGCCCGGCAGCATGTGGCACGTGACGCCTGTCGCATGGGCGGGACGCCTGCCGTATTAGTACGACCGCGAGTGCCTTCCTGTGGACAACCGGCTCACCCGTCCCGGGCGACCTGGCAGCATGGCTGTGTGACAGCAGCAACGCACTCCACGCTCTTCCCGCAGGTACCGGACTCGGCCGACGCGGTGCTCGAAGGGCTCGACCCCGAGCAGCGCGAGGTGGCCACCGCCCTGCACGGTCCGGTGTGCGTGCTGGCCGGTGCGGGCACGGGCAAGACCCGGGCCATCACCCACCGCATCGCCTACGGAGTGCGCGCCGGCATCCTCCAGCCCTCCAGCGTGCTCGCCGTCACCTTCACCAACCGGGCCGCCGGAGAGATGCGCGGCCGACTGCGCCACCTCGGTGCCGCCGGTGTCCAGGCCCGCACCTTCCACTCCGCCGCCCTGCGTCAGCTCCAGTACTTCTGGCCGAAAGCGATCGGTGGCTCCATGCCCCGGATCGTCGACCGCAAGGTCCAGCTCGTCGCCGAGGCGGCCGCCGCCTGCCGGATCCGTCTCGACCGGGGCGAGCTGCGGGACACCACCGCAGAGATCGAGTGGTCCAAGGTCACCCAGACCGTCCCCGCCGACTATGCCGCCGCGGCGGCCAAGGCCGGCCGTGAGGCCCCCCGCGACCCGGCCGAGATCGCCCAGCTCTACGCCGCCTACGAGGACCTCAAGCGCGACCGGTCCGTCATCGACTTCGAGGACGTCCTGCTGCTGACCGTCGCCGTCCTGCAGGACCGGCGCGACATCGCCGAGCAGGTCCGCAGTCAGTACCAGCACTTCGTCGTCGACGAGTACCAGGACGTCAGCCCCCTCCAGCAGCGGCTGCTGGAGCTGTGGCTCGGCGACCGGGACAGCCTCTGCGTGGTCGGCGACGCCAGCCAGACGATCTACTCCTTCACCGGGGCGACCCCCGATCACCTCCTGGACTTCCGCGTCCGCCACCCGGGTGCCACCGTCGTGAAGCTGGTGCGCGACTACCGCTCCACACCCCAGGTCGTCCATCTCGCCAACGGCCTGCTCGCCCAGGCCCGTGGCCGTGCGGCCGACCACCGCCTCGAACTGATCTCGCAACGCGCCCCGGGCCCGGAACCCCTCTACACCGAGTACACCGACGAGCCCGCCGAGGCCGAGGGTGCCGCCCGCCGCATCCGCGACCTCGTCGCCGCCGGCATCCCGGCCGGCGAGATCGCCGTCCTGTTCCGGACGAACTCCCAGTCGGAGACGTACGAACAGGCCCTCGCCGATGCCGGCGTGCCCTACCAACTGCGTGGGGCCGAGCGGTTCTTCGACCGCCCCGAGGTCCGCAAGGCGGGCATCGCCCTGCGCGGCGCCGCCCGCTTCGGCGGCAACGACTCCCTCCTCGACGACGCCGTGGACCTGCCCTCGCAGGTGCGTGCCGTGCTGTCGGGCGAGGGCTGGAGCCCGCGGCCCCCGGCCGGCTCCGGCGCCGTCAGGGAGCGCTGGGAGTCGCTCGCCGCCCTGGTGAACCTCGCTCAGGACTTCGCCGCGGCCAAGCCGGGCGCCACCCTCAGCGATCTCGTCGCCGAACTCGACGAGCGCGCGAACGCCCAGCACGCCCCCACCGTCCAGGGCGTCACCCTCGCCTCGCTGCACTCGGCCAAGGGCCTGGAGTGGGATGTCGTCTTCCTGGTCGGCGTCGCCGAGGGCATGATGCCGATCACCTACGCCAGAACCGACGAGCAGATCGAGGAAGAGCGCCGACTGCTCTACGTCGGCGTCACCCGCGCCCGCGAACACCTGCACGTCTCCTGGGCGCTCTCCCGCTCACCGGGCGGCCGCCCCAACCGCCGCCCCAGCCGCTTCCTGGACGGGCTGCGCCCCGGCTCGGCCGCCACCGCCGGACGCACCGGCCCGGGCGGCGCGGGCGGCATCGAACGCGGCTTCACCGGCGGGGGACAGACCGCCGTCCCGCGCCGCACCCAGCGCACCCCGGCGCGCTGCCGGGTCTGCGGACGGACCCTGACCGATGCCGGCGAGATGAAGCTGATGCGCTGTGAGGACTGTCCCTCGGACATGGACGAGGGACTCTACGAGCGGCTGCGCGAGTGGCGTGCGGTGCAGGCGAGCAACAGCGGACAGCCCGCGTTCTGCGTCTTCACCGACAAGACCCTGATGGCGATCGCCGAGGCCGCCCCCGACGAGCCGGGCGACCTGGCCCGGATCCCGGGCGTAGGGACCCGCAAGCTGAACCGCTACGGAGCCGACGTCCTGGCCATCTGCGCAGGCCGGGAGCCCGACGCGGCCGCAGACGGGGACTGATACGAACTCGTCGAAAAAATAGTTTGCGCATGCCCCAGGAATCCCCATAGGTTCTTAGGCACGGGGACGGAGGCCTTCTCGAAGGCCCCGATTCCGTGCTGTACTTACATATCCGTCGGACTGGGCTCACCCCCGGTCCCCCAAGACGCCGAGAGGAGGCGATTCCAGTGATCAGCATCAACACCAGCTCCGCCAGCACCGTGAAAATGACCGATCGCGCGGTCGTCTCCCTGTGCATGCTCGGCGTCTCGAACCTGGGCACCGGTCTGTCCGGCATTTCCGCCGCCCGCCCGGCGTCCTCGTCCTCCCTGTCTCTCGCGGGTCTTCCCATCCGCGAGCGCAATGAGCGACCGACTCAGGCACTGGAAGCAGCAGTAGTGGAACAGGCCAAGGCCAAGGCCTATGCCTTTACCGCGACCGCGACCGGTGCCGGATTCCGGAAGCAGACGACGCACCACCACCTGATGTGGGCCTTCCGTGGGCCAGAACCCTGGAGTGATCCAGCCTGATCGTCGATCAGGCCGGCGCCTTCAGGGCCGCGGAACCCCACCCGGGATCCGCGGCCCTTCTGTTTGTCCCCGAACGGGGATGACGGTGCGAAGGGGCCTCGGAACAAGAAAAGAACCCGGTACCAAGCCGACAGCCGGTCCCACCGGGCCGGACCGACCAGACGAGGAAAACCAACCGTGCAACTCGAAGCGCACGCCCCGTCCGTACCGCCTTCCGACGCGATCCCCAAGCCCGGCCTCACGGAGGACCCCACCTTGATCCCGCTCACCGCGCTCACCGCGCTCGACGACGCCATCGAGAACCTCGGCGTTCCCGTCCCCTGCCGGTCCTACGACCCGGAGGTCTTCTTCGCCGAGTCGCCGGCGGACGTCGAATACGCCAAGTCCCTCTGCCGCACCTGCCCGCTGATCGAGGCCTGCCTCGCCGGCGCCAAGGAGCGGCGTGAGCCCTGGGGCGTCTGGGGTGGCGAGCTGTTCGTCCAGGGTGTCGTCGTCGCCCGGAAGCGGCCGCGTGGCCGCCCGCGCAAGAACCCGGTCACGGCATGAACATCGCAGGAACGATCGACCGCCCCCTCACGAACGACCCCAAGAAGCAGGCCCCGATGAAGCCGTCCACCAGCGAGCCCACCGGCTCCGCGACCCCAGACTTCACCACCAGTGGCGCGAACGACTCGCGTCAGAACAGGACCCGAGAGATGCAACTCATCCCAGAAGCCCTGGCTCGTGCGCATATGCACGACCGACTGCACGAGGCGGAGCGGGAACGCCGGGCCATGCGCCTGGTGACCGCCCGCCGGATGCAGCGCCGGGCCGAGCGCGCCTCGCTGCGCGCCCGCCGGGCGCTCGCCATGGCCGTCATGCAGTAACGGCACCCACCTGATGTGCCGGCCTCCCGCTCCCGGGAGGCGATGGTTCCCCGCGGGGGCCGGTCCGTTCGAACGGACCGGCCCCCGCGTTGCGTGGTGAGCGGGCATCCACCGGGTGCGGCGATATCGTCACCGGGTGACGAGTCTTCCCGGAGGCAGTGACAGAGTCGGTGACCACGGCGGCTCCGCGACGGAGCCACGCCCCCTCGTGTGCGCACGCTGCGGCAGACCGGCCGACGGCGCGCAGCCCACCTGGACCTGTTCCGTGGAGCACGGCACCCGCCAGTACTTCTGCAACACCTGCTCCCGCGACCACCTCAGGGCGATCGAGGGGCGGCTGGACTCGGCCTGGTGGTGAGGGGGCGTCCCGCTCAGGCCTCCGCGGCCGCCTCCTCCGCCTCCGCCAGGTCCGGCACGAAGCCCGGGAGCCACTCCTCCAACTCCTGCCGCAGACGCACCGTCGCGCCCAACTGACACAGGACGCCGATCGTGCTGAGCGTGACCCGGTGGATCAGGAGGTATGCCGGTGGGAGGTTGAGCCGCTTGCCGAGCTGGTAGGCGGGGGAGCGGGGGTCGGCGACGCGGGCGGCCTGGCCGCGCATCCAGCCGCGGGTGAAGGTGAACGCCTCGATCCTGGCCGGCTCGATGATCGGCAGGAGGTAGTCGAGGACCGCGTCGGGGTCGAGCTCTATCGAGTCCTTGACGAACCCCTCCGCGCACAGCAGTTCGTAGACGGCCTCGGCCTGGCTGTTGAGGGTCATCCGGAGCGAGTCGCCGATGGGTGTCGGCAGTCCTCCCGGGAGGCGGTCGACCGTGCCGAAGTCCAGGACGCCCAGGCGCCAGTCGTCCTCGCCGTCCGGGCCGCCGGGCAGCAGACGGAAGTTGCCCGGGTGCGGGTCGGCGTGCAGCAGGCCGGTGCGGGCCGGCCCGGAGAAGAGGAAGCGGGCCAGCAGTTGGCCGGCGCGGTCGCGCTGGGCCTGCGTGCCGTCGGCGATCACCTCGGACAACGGGACGCCGTCGATCCACTCGGTGATCAGAACCTGGTCGCACTGATGGACCACCGACGGCACCACGACGTCCGGGTCGCCCGCGAACTCCTCCGCATGGGCCTGCTGGGCCTGCGCCTCCAGCCCGTAGTCCAGCTCCTCGGAGACACGGTCGCGCAGCTCGGTGATCAGGGGCTTGATGTCCATGCCGGGAATAAGGGGACCCAACAGGCGGGCGAATCGGCTGAGTTGGGTCAGGTCGGAGAGCAGGGCCTCGCCCGCACCGGGGTACTGCACCTTGACCGCGACCTCACGGCCGTCGTGCCACACCGCCCGGTGCACCTGGCCGATCGAGGCCGCGGCGGACGGCTTGTCCTCGAACTCCGCGAACAGGTCGGGCCAGTCCTCGCCGAGCCGCTCCCGCAGGACCGTGTGCACGGTCCGGGTGGGCATCGGCGGCGCGGCCTCCTGAAGCTTGGTCAGCGCGACCCGGTACGGCCCGGCGACCTCCTCGGGCAGCGCCGACTCGAAGACGGACAGGGCCTGTCCGAACTTCATCGCCCCGCCCTTGAGCTCGCCGAGGACCTTGAACAGCTGCTCCGCCGTGCGCTGTTGCAGTTCGCGGCCGACGATCTCGGCGGACTCGCCCACGATGCGCTTCCCGAGTCCCCAGGTGGCCCGCCCGGCGAAGCCGAGCGGGAGCGCGGCGAGCTTGGCGGTCCGGGTGACCGCCTTGCGGGGAAGATCAGACATGCGCCCTCCAAGTCCCAGCCGGTCGCACCGCGCCTGCCTTACGGCACAACTCCGTTGACGACCGTAGCCCCGTCATTGTCTCGTGCGAGCGCCCGTCTTTGGAGGTGTGTTCCCCCTTAGCTCTCTCCGCGGCCCGGCACGGGCATGCGGAGTGGGCCCAGATCGGTCGGGCGTGCCACTGGAGACCGGGCAGCGAGACCTCCCAGCGTGCTCCCGCGGTCGAGGGGAGCCGGCCGTCCAGGAAGGCCAGCGCGTGGGCCGCGGCCAGCCCGGCGACGGTCGTGGCCAGTGTCAGGTCGCAGGCGCGGATCTGCCGGGACTTTCCGGAGCGCCACTGGGCGACCAGGCGCGGCCAGGTCGGATCACGTTCGCTGCGCCCCTCGTGCAGGCAGCCGGCGCAGGCCGTCTCGCCGGGCAGGACCAGGGGGCCGACGACGCCGGTCGCCTCCACCACCCCGGCGTACAGATGCGGTGTGCCGGAGGCGATGAGGGGTTCGGCGGCGGAGGGGGCGGGCGCGTGCACGTCGACGTCGTCCCGGGGCGCGAGGATCACCAGGGTGTGGCCCGGGTCGCCGGCGCCCTCGGGCGGACCGGCGGTGCGGCGCGCAGGGCGGCCCCGGGCCCCCCCGCCCCCCGGGCCGCGGGCCCCCCCCGGCCCGCGCCCCCCCCCCCCCCCCCCCCCCCCCCCCCCCCCCCCCCCGCCCCACGGCGCCACCCCGCCCCCCGCCCGCCCCGCGA
>NZ_JBHWCC010000044.1:0-48731 GCF_042735715.1 Streptomyces sp. NPDC059582 | reverse complement strand
GCGGGGGGCGCGGGCGCCGGGGGGGGTCCGGGGGGGGGGGGCGGCGGGGGGGCCGGGGGCCCCCGGGCGCGCGGCGCGGCGGGCAGCCTCGTCCCTGCGCTCCCCGACGGCCTCGGCGGGCAGTCCGCCCGGCGCTACGTCCCAGGGCTCGACGCGGCCACCGTCGCGCACGTCGACCTCGCCGACGCCCGCGCCGGAGAGCAGTCCGGCCAGGACGGCGCCGACCCGGCCGGCACCTCTGACCTGGACCCGCAGGGAGCGGCGGGCGGCCAGTCGGCCGATGGCCTCGCCCGGTTCGGAGGTCGTCAGGGAGAGGGAGGCCAGATCCGGGCGCAGCCGGTCGAGGACCTCCTTCCTGCCCCGCAGGGTGTCGGCGGGCGGGCCGCCCCCTCTGGCGTCGTCGACGAGTCCGGCGCGGGCCAGCCGCTCCACCAGCGTGTCGACATGCCCGTCGGGCAGGTCCATGCGGTGGCCCTCCTCACGCAGGAGCGCCAGGCCGCGTGTGCCGTTGAGCAGATCGAGGAAGCCGCCCGTCGCCGTGTCCAGCGGGCCGAGCGTCATCGCGTGCGCCGGGGTCATCCCGAACTGCACGGTGTTGAGGTCACGCCAGCCGCGCCGCAGCGCGGGCTTCACGATCGGATGCATGACAGGCCCCCGTAGCCGAAAGAGCAGTGTCCTGGGGGCGTGAGGGAAGCACAGAACGTGACAGAACGCCCCCCCTTTGCCGGTGGAGATCGGTCCATGCCCCGCCGACGAGTGCCAGCATGCCCGGGCCGGCTCCGAGGCGCGGAAAGTTGTCCACAGGCAGGGGATATTCGTCGTACGAATCAAACGCATGGTGGGGGATCACAACCGAACCGTCCCGGACTCGGGACTTCCCCCGTGTGCAGCGGGTAACGTCGGGGCGTGCCCGCCGACCCACTGCACCGCGCCGGAACTCCACAGCGCAGCACGATGAGCCAGCCGCCGAGCGGCTCGGTGGCGAGCGCGATCGAGGTGCGCAGGAGTGCCCGACGACGCAGGACGGTCTCGGCGTACCGCGAGGGAGATCGCACCGTGGTGCTCATCCCCGCCCGGATGTCCGAGGCGGAGGAGCAGCGCTGGGTGACGGTGATGCTCGACAAGCTGGCGGCCCAGGAGAGCAAGCGGGTGCTCGGCGACACCGAGCTGGCCGAGCGCGCCGAACGGCTGTCGGCCCAGTACTTCGACGGCCGCGCCCGGCCCGCCTCGGTGCGCTGGGTCACCAACCAGAACACGCGCTGGGGCTCCTGCACGCCGGCCGAGGGCAGTATCCGGCTGTCGCACCGCCTGCAGGGCATGCCCGAGTACGTCGTCGACTACGTGCTCCTGCACGAGCTGGCCCACCTGCTGGTGCCCGGACACGGGCCCCGGTTCTGGCGGCTGTTGGAGGGCTACCCGCGCACCGAGCGGGCCCGGGGCTACCTGGAGGGCGTGGTCGCCGCCGACCGGCTGCCCCATTCGCCCGGTGGGCGCGGTGAGTGACAGCGTTCCCAGCCGCCGGAATCCCCGCGGTGCCGAGCGCGCGTTGTGTACCGGGACTGTACCGACTTCCTCCGGTGTCCGGATTTGCCGTTAGCCTGGCGCGACGCACTCGCTTCGGGATGGGGGACGGTCGTTACGCATGGCCAGGGAATTCCAACGCGGCCACAAGGCCAAGATCAGTGACCTCACCGCGGGCACCGATCTGTACGTAGGCGTGCAGATCGCCGGCCCCGGACTCGGTTTCGACATCAGCTGCTTCGGCCTCGACGCCGACGAGCAGCTCTCGGACGACCGGTACTTCATCTTCTTCAACCAGCCGAAGTCGCCCGAGGAGGCCGTTCAGCTCCTGGGCGCCCAGGCGGGCGACACGGAGTCCTTCCGGGTCACGCTCGACCGGATCCCGCCGCGGATCCAGAAGCTGTCCTTCACGGCGACGCTCGACGGCGCCGGGCAGATGTCGCAGGTCGGCCCCGGATACCTCCGTATCGTCGCGGGTGGCGAGGAGGTGGCCCGGTACTCCTTCGACGGCTCCGAGTTCTCCACCGAACGAGCCGTGATGCTGGGCGACTTCTACCTGAAGGACGTGTGGCGGTTCGCGGCCGTCGGACAGGGCTTCGACGGCGGGCTCGACGCGCTGCTGAAGAACTTCGGTGGTGAGGTCGCCGAGGAGGAGGCGCCCGCCGCTCCGCAGCAGCCGCAGGCCGGTGCCGCTCCGGGCTTCGCCCCTCCCGCGTTCGGCGCCCCCGCCGCTCCGGCGCCCGCCCCGCAGCCCGCCGCGCAGAGTTTCGCACCCCCTTCCGGTGCCACCCCGCAGCCTCCGGCGCCCGCGCCCTCGGTGCATGCCGCGCCGACCATCATCGCGCCCCTGACCCCGCCCGGCGGCACCGTACCGCCCCCGGCGCCCGCGCCCGCCCCCTACGGCCGGCCGCCGCAGCAGCCGTACGGCCAGCAGGCCCCGAGCGCTCCCGCGCCCCCCGGCTACCCGCAGCCCCAGGCCCCGACCCCGCCCCCGGGCTACGGGCAGCCGACCGCGCCTCCCGGCTACGGGCAGCCGACCGCGCCTCCGGGCTACGGCCAGCAACCGCCGTTCGGACAGGTGCCCGGCCAGCAGACGGCGTCCTACGGAGTTCCGCAGGGCGCGCCTCAGGGCGGTGCCGGTGTGACCGCGGCGCTCCAGCAGTTCAAGGAGACGCCCACCGGACAGCGCTGGACGCAGCAGAACAAGAAGCTCATCCGCGTCGACCTCGGCATCGGCGGCCAGCCCGTGCTGGCGCGCCAGGGCAGCATGGTGCTCTACCAGGGCAAGGTCGACTTCAGCTACAAGGGCGCCGGGTTCGCCGGCCGGATCGTCGGCAACGCCACCGGCCAGGAGATGCAGCTGATGCGCTGCACCGGTCAGGGGCAGGTGTTCCTCGCCGAGAGCTCGACCCATCTCCACCCGATCGAACTCCAGGGCGACGCGATCTGCGTCTCCGCCGAGAACGTCCTCGCCTTCGACGAGAGCCTCCAGTACGAGGTCCGCCGCGTCGAAGGACACGGCATTCCCGGAGGCGCCCTGTTCACGATGCAGTTCCAGGGCACCGGCACCATCGTCGTGAAGACCCACGGCACGCCCGTCGTGCTGCCGGTCACCCCGACCACGTTCGCCGACTGCAACGCGGTGGTCGCCTGGTCGGCGGCCTCCCAGGTGATCGTCTCCAGCCAGGTCCGGATGCGGCGCAACGCCTACCCGGGCGACACCGGGGAGAGCGTCAACCTCCAGTTCCGGGGTGCTCCCGGGAACTTCATCGTCGTCCAGCCGTACGAGGTCTGAGGGAGCCCGTCATGAACCAGCCGCTCGCGGGCTACGCCCCCGCACCCGTCACCGCCCGCATGGAGAACCACGGCAACCACATGCTGAAGGTGGCCATGCAGACCGGGAACGACCTCCTCGCGCGCGTGGGGTCGATGGTCGCCTACGAAGGCTTCGTCCAGTACGAGCCCAACCCGCCGGCCGTGCGCCAGATCGCCCGTGACTGGGTCACCGGCGAGGGCGCGGCGCTGATGAAGGCCTCCGGCGACGGACTGCTCTACCTCGCCGACTACGGCGCGGACGTCGTCGTGATCAATCTCAACGGCGACGGCATCTCCGTCAACGCCACCAACCTGCTGGCCTTCGACGCCCATCTGACGTGGGGCGTCGAGCGGGTCAAGGGGCTGGCGAAGTTCGCCGGGCAGGGCCTGTGGAACACCAAGATCTCCGGGCAGGGCTGGGTCGCGCTGACCTCCCGGGGCAAGCCGATCGTCGTCGACTGCGGCGGCGGCGAGGACGAGACGTACGTCGACCCGGACGCGCTCGTCGCCTGGTCCCCGAACCTCAAGGTGAAGGGCAAGCGCAGCTTCAAGGCGCAGTCACTGATCGGCCGGGGCAGCGGCGAGGCGTACCAGATGGCCTTCTCGGGCCAGGGCATCGTCGTCGTCCAGCCCAGCGAGGACAGCACCGACCGCCTGCGGTTCCGGGGCTGAGGGGGAGCCAGAGTCATCATGCAGAGCCCGCTTTTCGCCCACAACGACCAGCAGACCCAGGAACGCTGGAGCCTGCAGAACAAGCAGATGCTGCGCGTCGCCATGGAGGGTCACGACGACATCCTGGCCCGCAAGGGCACCATGGTCGCCTACCAGGGCCTCGTCGAGTTCGACGCGGAGTACCGGAGCAACAACCAGTCACGTGCGCGTGCGTACACCGGTGAGGGCCTGGACCTGATGCGCTGCCACGGGCAGGGCACGGTGTTCTTCGCCAACCTCGCCCAGCACATCCACCTCGTGGAGGTGGAACAGGACGGTCTGACCGTCGACAGCAGCTACGTGCTCGCCATGGACTCGTCGCTGCACCACGAGGTCATCGCCGTCGACAGCTTGTACGGCATCTCCGGCTCGGGGAAGTACCAGCTCAACATCACCGGCCGCGGCAAGGTCGCGCTGATGACCTCGGGTGCGCCGCTGATGATGCAGGTCACGCCCGACAAGTACGTCAACTGCGACGCCGACGCGATCGTCGCCTGGTCCACCGGTCTGCGCGTGCAGATGCAGGCCCAGACGCACTCCTCCGGGGTGTGGCGGCGCCGGGGCAGCACCGGCGAGGGCTGGGAGCTCAGCTTCATGGGAAGCGGCTTCGCGCTCGTCCAGCCGAGTGAGCTGCTGCCGCCGCAGAACGCCCAGATCGGGCAGGGCGTCGCCGCGCAGTTCGGCATGGGCCAGCACGGGGCGCGGGGCCAGAACCAGGGCAACGTCTGGAGCTGACCGGACTGGCGAACGAGGGGTGATCGTGCGGACGGTCACCCCTCCGTGCGTTCACAACCGGGCCCGGGTCGCCTCCATCAGGCGTACGACGGAGTCGTCGGCCACGTCCGCCACCTCGTCGTAGGCGAACCAGCGCACGTCGAGCGACTCGTCGCTGATCGTGTGCCGTGCGCTCGGCGGGGCCACGACCGCGTACTGGACGTCGAAGTGGCAGTGGCACGGCGGCGGGATCGGGTGCCGGTCCAGCCGCACGGGGCCACCCGCCAGCACGGTCAGACCCGCGATGCCCGACTCCTCGGTCGCCTCGCGCAACGCCGCCGCCTCCAGAGTGAGGTCGCCGGGCTCGCAGTGACCGCCCGTCTGGAGCCACATGCGCAGCTTCCTGTGCAAGGTCAGCAGCACCCGGCCGCGCTCGGGGTCGATCACCAGGGCGCTCGCGGTGAGGTGGCCGGCGTGGCAGGACTTCCACAGGCCGTCCGGGTGGGCCGTCAGATGGTCCAGGTAGTCCTGGCGCAGGTCTTCCTGGCCCTCGTGACCCTTCAGCACGAGGACCGCGTCGTCGTACAGGCTCACTCGGTGTCGTCGTCCTTGGTCTCGTCGTCCTTCTTCAGGTCCGGCTTCGTGCCCGAGCCACCGCTCGCCGCCTCGCCCAGCATCTTGTCCAGTTCGGAGAAGTCCAGCTGTTCGCGGTGCACGAAACCGTCCGGGTCGTCCAGGTCGGTCGCCGTCGGCAGCATGTCCGGGTGGGCCCACAGAGCGTCCCGGCCGTCGACGCCCCGTGCGTCCGTGAGGGACGCCCACAGCCGGGACGCGTCGCGCAGGCGGCGCGGGCGCAGCTCGAGGCCGATCAGGGTGGCGAACGTCTGCTCGGCCGGGCCGCCCGTGGCGCGACGTCGGCGCAGGGTCTCGCGCAGCGCGTCGGCGGACGACAGACGAGGCTTCGCGGCGGCGTGGACCACCGCGTCCACCCAGCCCTCGACGAGTGCCAACGCCGTCTCCAGCCGGGCCAGGGCCACCTTCTGCTGCGGCGTGTCCTCCGGCTGGAACATGCCCTGCTGAAGGGCGTCCTGAAGCTGCTCCGGGTTCTGCGGGTCGAACTGGCCGACCACGTCCTCCAGCTTGGCGGTGTCGACCTTGATCCCGCGGGCGTACCCGTCGACCGCGCCGAACAGGTGCGAGCGCAGCCACGGCACGTGCGCGAACAGGCGCTGGTGGGCGGCCTCGCGCAGGGCCAGGTACAGCCGGACCTCGTCCTTCGGGACGCCCAGGTCCTTGCCGAACGACTCGATGTTCATCGGCAGCAGCGCGGCCTTGCCGGCCGGGCCGAGCGGCAGGCCGATGTCGGTCGAACCGACGACCTCGCCCGCGAGCACGCCGACGGCCTGCCCGATCTGCGTGCCGAACATGGCACCGCCCATCGAGCGCATCATGCCGATCAGCGGGCCGGCCATGGCCTGCATCTCCTCCGGCAGGACGTCGCCCATGGCGGTGCCGACCCGCTCGGCCACCGGGTCGACGAGCTCCTTCCACGCGGGCAGGGTCGCCTCGACCCACTCCGCGCGCGACCACGCGATCGCGGAGCCGGCGCCGGACGGCAGGGACGTCGCGTCGTCCAGCCACAGGTCGGCCAGACGGACGGCTTCCTCGACCGCGGTCCGCTCCGCCGGACCGACACTCGCGTCCTTCGTGCCGTCAGAGGTGCCCTGGGCGACCGTCTGGCGGGCGATCTGCTTGGCCATGTCCCAGTTCACCGGGCCGCCCTCGTACGAGAGCATCTGGCCCAGCTGCTGGAACGCGGCGCCCAGATCGTTGGGGTTCAGGGAACCGAACATGGCAGCGAGCGGATTGTCCGCGCCGGGACCGCCGACGCCTCCGGGGCCGAAACCGAACGGGTTGGCCGGTCCCTGACCACCACCGCTCTCCTGGTCCTTCTTCTTGCCCTCGTCGCCGTTCTCCGGCTCCTCCGGCGGAAGGCCGAATCCGAATGGGGTGTCACTCACGGGATTCCTCGGCTGGTAAGGCCACCGGTTCTTTCCGGCGGCACGACTGCCCGACAACACCACCCAGCCTAGACACCGCGGGCCGATCGGGCCTCGGTGCTTCGCCGACCGGGGGCCTGCGGCAGGATGGATGCCACCTGGTACGTACGCGTCACTTGCGCTCGTACGAAGACAACCGCTGGAGACACCTGGTGAGTTCCCCAGATCCGCAGGTTCGCGCAGCGCGAAACCACTCAACCCCGGCCCGTGCCCGCGGCCCCGTCGTCGCGGTCACCGGCGCCGCGTCCGGCGTGGGCGCGCTGCTCACCGAGCGGCTCGCCGCATCGGACGAGGTCAGGCAGGTCATCGCCATCGACGAGCGGCGGGGGGAGTGCGCGCAGGCCCAGTGGCACATTCTCGACGTCCGGGATCCGGCCATCGCGGACAAGCTGCGGGGCGCGGACGCGGTGGTGCACCTGGCGCTCGACCTGGACCTGGGCAGCGACACGGCCGCACGTACGGCTTACAACGTCCGGGGGACACAGACCGTGCTGACCGCGGCCGCGGCCGCCGGAGTGCACCGTGTGGTGCTGTGCACGTCCGCGATGGTCTACGGGGCGCTGCCGGACAACGAGCTGCCCCTGTCGGAGGACGCCGAACTGCGCGCGACCGCCGAGGCCACCGGCGTCGGGGACCTGCTGGAGATCGAACGGCTCGCGCGGCGCGCTCCGCGGGCGCATCCGGGGCTCAACGTCACCGTGGTGCGGCCCGCCGTACTCGTCGGCGAGACGGACACCGCGCTGACCAGGTACTTCGAGTCGCCTCGGCTGCTGGTCGTCGCCGGGTCGCGGCCCGCGTGGCAGTTCTGCCACGTCGAGGATCTGTGCAGCGCGCTGGAGTACGCCGTCCTGGAGAAGGTCGACGGAGAACTCACCGTCGGCTGCGACGGATGGCTGGAGCAGGAGGAGGTCGAGGAGCTGAGCGGGATCCGGCGCATGGAGCTGCCGTCGGCGGTCGCGCTCGGCGCGGCGGCCCGGCTGCACCGGATCGGGCTCACGCCGTCCCCCGCGGGGGACCTGGCGTACACGATGTACCCCTGGGTGGTGAGCGGGAGCAGGCTCCATGACGCGGGCTGGCGGCCGCGGTGGACCAACGAGGAGGTGCTCGCGGAGCTCCTGGAAGAGGTCTCCGGCAGACACACGGTCGCCGGGCGGCGGCTGGGGCGCAAGGACGCGACGGCCGCGGGCGCGGCGGGCGCGACGGTGGCGCTGCTCGGTGCGGCGGCCGTCGTGCGGCGGGCGCGCAAGGCCCGGCGCCGGATCTGACGACCCGAGGACCCGAGGACCCGAGGACCTGAGGACCCGAGAGGCGCGCCCGCGCGAGGGTGCCGCCCGACGGCGCACGCCCGAAGGCGCCCGCCGACTCACGTCGGAGCCGGCTCCACGACCGGTGTGCGCGGGCCGCGTCCTGTAGGAGCGTCCAAACGCACGCACGCGCGTGCCGGGTGAAAGCGGTATTCCGCGTGGTCCCGGGCGTACGGCACGATGGGGGCATGGCATCCACGAACGGTCACCCGGGTGAGCAGGCGGCGCAGGACCCCATCAAGCTGATCGCCGTCCGCGACACCGCGCTCTCCGTGGACGAGGTGTTCCGGGCCGTGGGGGACCACGCCGCCGGGGGGACCGCGCTGTTCGTGGGCACCGTGCGCGACCATGACGGCGGCACCGACGTCGAGGGGCTCGGGTACTCGTGCCATCCCAGTGCCGAGGCCGAGATGCGACGGATCGCGGAGAAGGTCGTCGCCGAGTACCCGGTGCGGGCGCTGGCCGCGGTGCACCGCGTCGGGGATCTCGGGATCGGGGACCTCGCCGTCGTCGTGGCCGTGTCCTGCCCGCACCGCGGTGAGGCCTTCAGCGCCTGCCGCAAGCTGATCGACGACCTCAAGCACGAGGTGCCCATCTGGAAGCACCAGAGGTTCTCCGACGGCACCGAGGAGTGGGTCGGCGCCTGCTGAACCCCACGTCCCTCTTCCGGTTGCGTAACCCCACCCCGGGCGTGAGCGTTGTCAGTGCGGATGGTTAATCTGCTGATCAGTCAGTTGCGGTTGCTCGAATGGGGTTGGGAGGTCGGCATGGGGGTTCTCGTCTGGCTGCTGATTCCGCTTGTGGCTGCCGTCGGCGCCGGTCTGTGGGGCAGTTGGGCCAATCGGACGAGGAAGACGCGTGGCGACGGTCCTGAGCTGGACGGGTATGCCCGCTTTTGTGCCGCGATGGAGAAGTCACACACCAGCACCTGACGGGGTGGCCCTGACGGTGCGCTGACAGAGGCGTCCCGTACTGTCGACTCATGCCACGCAGGACTGCGACGATGCTCGCCTCCACCCTGATGCTGATCGCGCTCCTGTGCGCGGGAGTGTTCATCCCCGTGCCGTACTCGGAGATGTCCCCGGGGCCGACGGTGAACACCCTCGGCGAGCACGGCGGCGAGCCGGTGCTACAGATCTCCGGGCACAAGACGTATCCCACCAGCGGCAACCTGAACATGACCACCGTGCGGGTCACCAGCGCCGGCTACCGGATGAACCTCGTCGAGGCCGTCTACGGGTGGCTGGCGCACGACAACAAGATCGTGCCGCACGACACGCTCTACCCGGACGGCAAGACCGAGCAGCAGTCCACCCAGGAGAACGCCGAGGAGTTCAGCCAGTCCCAGGAGAGCGCCAAGGTCGCCGCCCTGAAGGAGCTCGGCGTCCCGGTGAAGGCGTGGGTGATCGTCTCGACGGTCGTCAAGGACTCCCCGGCCGAGGGCCGACTGCACGCCGGTGACGTGATCAAGGACGTCGACGGCACGACGGTCAAGGAACCCTCCGACGTCGCGAAGCTGGTGACCAAGCACAAGCCCGGCGACGACGTCGTCTTCACGATCGTGCCCGCCAAGGAGCAGGCCGCCGCCGAGAAGGCGAAACGGACGGCGACCACGACCGAGAAGGTCACGATCACCACCAAGGCGTCCGAGGACAAGGGCGAGAAGCGGGCCATCGTCGGGATCTCCGCCGGGACCGATCACACGTTCCCGTTCAGCATCGACATCAAGCTCGCCGACGTCGGCGGACCGAGCGCCGGTCTGATGTTCGCGCTCGGCATCTACGACAAGCTCACCCCGGGCAGCCTCACCGGCGGCACGTTCGTCGCCGGCACCGGGACCATCGACGACGAGGGCACGGTCGGGCCCATCGGCGGCATCGAGATGAAGACCGTCGGCGCCCGCGACAAGGGTGCCCAGTACTTCCTGACGCCCGCGGACAACTGCGCGGCCGCCGCCGAGGACACCCCCTCGGGACTGCGCCTGGTCAAGGTGAAGACCATCGCCGACGCCCTCGACGCGCTCAAGGACATTCGCTCCGGCGACACCGCCGACCTGCCGAAGTGCACCACCAAGGGCTGACGCACCGCATTCCGTGCACGGCTGGGGGCGCCCTCCGAGCGGAGGGCGCCCCCAGTGCCGTACGCCGCAGCCTCAGTCCTCGAACGTCGCCGTCAGCGCCTCCGCCAGACCCGGGACCAGGTCCGCGCCCGTGAGGACCTCCGTCGGCGAGTCCTTCTCGCGCAGCCGCAGGGCCGAATCGCGGGCGCCGTCGCGCAGGACCGCGACCGTCATACGGACCTCCTGGCGCTCCGGGTGCTCGGCCACCCACTTCGCCAGCTTCGCCTCGCTCAGGCCCTGCGGGACCTGCGCCTCGGCGGACGGCGGGAGCATCAGGCGCTCCACGGTGAGCGCGCAGCCGACCACCGCGTCGGGCCAGGCGATCGTGGCGAGGAACTCGTCGAGCGCCTTGTCCGTTGGAATTTCGTCCTGCTCGATCGGGGTGAGACCGGTGGTCTCCTGTTCCTCACCCAGGCCGAGCTGGGCCGCGAGTGAGGGTTCCTGGGTCCGCAGTCGTGCGGTGTCGACAAGGGCGAAGAGGCGGGCAGGCTGGTCCCAGCCGAGGCCGGAGGCGTACTCGTCGATCTCGAGTACGGCCCGGGTGAGCGGGCTCGCTGCCATGGGAGTGTTGGACATGGTCACAATCCTGCCTCGTTCCCGGCCGGAATCGGGAACCGAGTAAAGCGTGAGTAAGTTGCATAGGTGTGGGTCTGCGATCACCAGGCCCCGGGGAGGGCCCGCAACAATGCGGACCTGACGTATCGACAGCGAACTTCGAGGTGCGCACCTTGGCTTTCCAGATGCCGGACCGCGGCGGAGGCCCGACAGGGCCGCGGATCAGAGTGGGCCGCCCGTCCCGGCGCGTCCGGACCCTGCTCATGACGCTGGGCGTCCTTGCCGTTCTCGGCATGGCGTTCACCATGTTCGCGGGCTTCTGGACGGACTGGCTCTGGTACCGGTCGGTGAACTACTCGTCCGTGTTCACGACGACGCTGTGGACCAAGATCGGGCTCTTCTCCGTCTTCGGCCTGCTGATGGCCCTGGCGGTCGGCTTCAACATCTGGCTCGCCCACCGGCTGCGCCCGCCGCTGAGCGCCATGTCGATGGAACAGCAGAGCCTCGACCGCTACCGGATGGGCATCGCGCCCTACAAGAAGTGGCTGCTGTTCGGCATCACCGCCCTGGTCGGCCTCATCGCGGGCGCGTCGGCGTCGAGCCAGTGGCGGACCTGGCTGATGTGGGTCAACGGCGTGCCCTTCCACCAGAAGGACTCGCAGTTCCACCTCGACGTCTCCTTCTACGCCTTCGACCTGCCCTGGTACCGGTTCCTGCTCGGCTTCGGCTTCGCCGCCGCGATCCTGTCCCTGATCGCCGCCGCGCTCACCCACTACCTGTACGGCGGACTGCGCATCACCAGCCCGGGCGCGCGCGCCACGGCCGCGGCCACCGGGCACCTGTCGGTGCTCCTCGGCATCTTCGTCGCCCTGAAGGCGGTCGCGTACTGGCTCGACCGGTACGGCCTCGCGGTCAAGTCCAGCGACTTCAAGGCGACCGACAACTGGACGGGCCTCAGGTACGTCGACGCGAACGCCTATCTGCCGGCGAAGACGATCCTGTTCTGCATCGCGGTCATCTGCGCCCTGTTGTTCTTCGCCACGCTGTGGCGGCGCACCTGGCAGCTGCCCGTGATCGGCTTCGGCCTGATGGTGCTCTCCGCGATCCTCATCGGCGGCCTGTACCCGGCGATCGTCCAGAAGTTCCAGGTCCAGCCGAACGAGCAGGCCAAGGAAGCGCCGTACGTCGAGAAGAACCTCAAGGCGACGCGCGAGGCCTACGGCATCGACGGCACCCAGGTCACCGAGTACTCGGGCAAGAGCAGCACCACGGACAAGACCAAGCTGCGGAACGACGTCGACGGCACGGCGAGCATCCGCATCATGGACCCGAACATCGTCTCGCCCACGTTCCAGCAGCTTCAGCAGATCAGGAACTACTACGCGTTCCCGACCAACCTGGATGTGGACCGCTACTCCAAGGACGGCAAGGACCAGGACACCGTCCTCGGTCTGCGTGAGCTGAACCTCGACGGCATTCCGAAGAACAACTGGATCAACGACCACTTCCGCTACACCCACGGCTACGGCGTGGTCGCCGCCAAGGGCACGGAGGCCGACGCGGAGGGCCGCCCGGTCTTCACCGAGTCCGACCTGCCGTCCACCGGTGACCTCGGGACGTACCAGCAGCGGGTCTACTACGGCGAGAAGACCACCACGTACTCGATCGTCGGCGGTCCCCAGAAGGAGATCGACTACTCCGACGACAACGGCGAGAAGACCACCAGTTACCGGGGCAAGAGCGGGGTCAACCTCGCCAACCCGATCAACCGGGCCGCGTACGCGGTGGCGTTCGGCGAGCCGCAGATCCTGTACTCCGGTGCCATCGGCGAGGGTTCGCGGATCCTGTACAACCGCACGCCAAAGGAGCGCGTCGAGGCGGTCGCCCCGTGGCTGACCATCGACGGCGACGCCTACCCGGCGGTCGTGGACGGCAAGATCCAGTGGATCGTCGACGCGTACACGACCACCAACGGGTATCCGTACGCCTCCCGTACGACCCTCGGTGACACGACGGCGGACTCGCTGACCGCGACCAACAACTCGCGCGCGGTGGTGGCCCAGCAGAACCAGGTCAACTACATCCGCAACTCGGTGAAGGCGACCGTCGACGCGTACACCGGTGACGTGAAGCTCTACCAGTGGGACACCGAGGACCCGGTCCTGAAGACCTGGATGAAGGCGTTCCCGGGGACGGTGAAGGCCAGGGCGGACATCCCGGACACCCTGATGGATCATCTGCGGTACCCGCAGGACCTGTTCAAGGTCCAGCGTGAGCTGCTCACCCGCTACCACGTGAAGGACGCGCAGACGTTCCTCAGCGGCAGCGAGGTGTGGCAGGTACCGGACGAGCCGACCAACAAGTCGGGCGACGCGGTGCCGCCGTACTACCTGAGCATGAAGATGCCCGACCAGGCGGCACAGGCGTTCTCCCTGACGACGACGTTCACGCCCAACGGCCGTGACAACCTGAGCGCGTTCATGGCGGTCGACTCCGAACCGGGCACCGCCGACTACGGCAAGATCAGAATCCTGAAACTGCCGACCAACACCACGGTCAACGGGCCCAAACAGGTCCAGAGCCAGTTCAACTCCGAACAGGACATCGCAGAGTCGATCAAGTTGCTGAAGGGCGGCGACTCCGATGTCGAGTACGGCAACCTGCTGACGGTGCCGCTCGACGGGGGACTGCTCTACGTGGAACCCGTATACGTGCGCGGTGGCGGACTCAAGTACCCGTTGCTGCGCAAGGTGTTGGTGACCTACGGAGGCAACACGGCCTTCGAGGACACGCTCGACGAGGCTCTCAACAAGGTCTTCGGGGCGGAGGGTTCGACCGTCACGCCACCGGACGAGGGCCCCAAGAACCCGCCGACGTCCTCCAACCCGACGGTCCAGGAGGCGCTGGACGATGCCCAGAAGGCCTTCGACGCCGGCCAGGAGGCCCTGAAGAAGGGTGACTGGCAGGCGTACGGCGAGGCGCAGAAGGATCTCGAGGACGCGCTGCAGCGGGCCGAGGACGCACAGAGCAAAGCCGGCGGGAGCGGCGGCAGCCCGAGCCCGGGCGGCAGCCCCAGCGGTAGTCCCGGTGCCAAACCCAGCGGCAGCCCGAGCAGTAGCCCGAGCGGTAGCCCGAGCAGTGGCTAGGTGCCGCTGAGCAGCCGCTGAGCAGCATCTGAGTGAAGAGCTCCCCTCGCGCCGTGGTACGGTTGGCACACAACGGCGCGGGGTGGAGCAGCTCGGTAGCTCGCTGGGCTCATAACCCAGAGGTCGCAGGTTCAAATCCTGTCCCCGCTACTGATCGCGAAGGCCCGGATCCTCCAAGGATCCGGGCCTTCGTGGTGTGCGAACGCATGTGCCGACCCTCTGGACGGCCGCGCCGACGGGGGGAGTTGGGGAGAACCGTGTTTGACTTGTCTCTCTGTGGGCATGTCGACAAAACGCTGAAGTGACCTCACTCACTGCGGTATACCAGGTGTACCCAGGTTGCAGGTGGTGCGACGATGGACGTTATGGGGGACAAGGCAACTCTGTTGGAGACAGGGCGGTTTGTGCAGTCTGCTGATTTTGCACGGTCTGCTGACCTTGTGCGGCAGCGGGCCGGCCTTGTGCAGCCGACGGATCTTGTGCAGTCTTCCGACCGGGACGAGACCGGTGAGGCCGCCGAGGAGGCGCGCCTGCGGCTCGCCGTGGAAGCGGGTGACGCCGAGGCGATGAGCGTCCTCGGGGCCATGCTGTTGCGCCGCGGCGATCTCGACGCGGCCGAGCCCCATCTGCGGGGCGCCACTGCCGCCGGCGACCGCGCCGCCGCCAACAACCTGGGTGTCCTTCTGCATCAGCGCGGGTACGCCGACGACGCCGCGGGCTGGTGGCGGATCGCCGCCGTCGCCGGTTCCGCGGCGGCCGCGCACGCGCTCGGCCGGCACCACCGTGAGCGCGGGGACGAGCCCGCCGCAGAGTACTGGCTGCGCCAGTCAGCCGAGCAGGGGCACGCCCTGGGCGCGTACGCCCTCGCCGACCTGCTGGAGCACCGCGCGGACGGCGGGGCCGCGCAGTGGATGCGGGCGGCCGCCGAGCGGGGACACCGGGAGGCGGCGTACCGGCTGGCCAGGTCGCTGGACCGGCGGACCGCAGGGGAGGCCGACGGTGACAACGGTGTCGAGGGGCCGGCGGACGCCGAGGCCGAGCAGTGGTACCGGCAGGCCGCCGCGCGCGGCCATCGCAGGGCGGCACTGCACCTCGGGGCGATCCTCGAACGGCGCGGCGAGCTGAGGGAGGCGGGCCGCTGGTATCTGACGTCCGCCAAGGACGGGGAGGCGCGGGCCGCCTGCGCCCTCGGCTTCCTGCTGCGGGACGCCGGGGACACCGAGAGCGCCGCCGTGTGGTGGCTGCGGGCCGCCCAGGACGGGGACGGCAACGCGGCGAACGCGCTGGGCGCGCTGCACGCCGAGCGCGGCGAGACGCAGACCGCCGAACGCTGGTACCGGGCCGCGATGGACGCCGGTGACGACAACGGCGCGTACAACCTCGGACTGCTCTGCGCCGAGCAGGGGCGGACCGCGCAGGCCGAGCAGTGGTACCGGCGCGCCGCCTACGCCGGGCACCGGGAGGCCGCGAACGCGCTGGCGATCCTGCTGCTCCAGGGCGGGGACAAGACCGGGGCCGAGCCGTGGTTCTCCAAGGCGGCGGAGGCCGGGAGCGTGGACGCCGCGTTCAACCTGGGGATCCTGTACGCGGGGCGGGGCACGGAGCGGGACGACACGGCCGCGCTGCGGTGGTACGAGCGGGCGGCGGCGGCCGGCCACACGGAAGCCGCGCTCCAGGTCGGCATCGCCCGGCTGCGGGACGGCGACGAGCGGGAGGCGGAGCGGCATCTGCGGTGCGCGGCGGGCGGCGGCAGCGCCGAGGCCGCGTACCGGCTCGCCGCGGTGCTGGACGCCCGGCGCCCCGCGACGTCCGCGCACGAGCTCGGTGAACACGTGCACGAGAAGACCGAGTGCGAGGAGTGGTACGAGCGGGCGGCTTCCCAGGGGCACCGGCGGGCGCAGGTGCGGGTCGGGATGCTCGCGGCCGACCGCGGCGATGTGGTGGAGGCGGCCCGGTGGTACCGGGCGGCGGCCGAGGCCGGGTCGCGGAACGGGGCGTTCAACCTGGGGCTGCTGCTGGCCCGGGAGGGGAGCGAGCCCGAGGCGGCCGTGTGGTGGACGCGAGCCGCCGACGCGGGGCACGGCCGGGCGGCTCTGCGGCTGGCCCTGGTCTACGCGCGTCGTGGGGAGCTCGCGGAGGGGCAGCGGTGGGCCGACCGGGCGGTGTCGCTGGGACCGGCGGAGGTGTCCGAGCGGGCGGCTCGGCTGCGGGACGCGCTCCGGGAAGAACTGTCGGCCTGAGCGGTGATCGGGGATGGGCCGGAGGGCGGGGCGCCGGTCCGCGCTTGCGGGCCTCCGCTGCCTCTCCCCCGTGCGCGGTGACCGGCGGCGTGACTGCGCACCCCCGTGCGGTGGCCGGCGGCGTGACTGCGCACACCCTGCCGTGCCGGCGGTACGCGCGCGCTCACGCGTGCCGTCCGCAGCGGTACGCGTGCCCGCCGTCGTGTGCGCGATAAGCGATTTGCTTCTGTCCGCGTGCTTGACGTAACGTTGCATTCATCGACGCGGGGTGGAGCAGCTCGGTAGCTCGCTGGGCTCATAACCCAGAGGTCGCAGGTTCAAATCCTGTCCCCGCTACTGAAGGCCGAGGGCCGGAATCCGAAAGGGTTCCGGCCCTCGGTTTTTTCGTCCGCGCCGTCAGGGGCCGGGAGGGCCTCCAGGGCGCGGGAGTGCTGCTGGGGCGGAGGAGTTCCGCCAGGGCGCGCCGGAACGGTGGAATTCGCCCGGGCGCGCCGGAGCGGGGAGTTCCGTCAGTTCGCGGGAGGTGCCGCCAGGCGCCGGGCGGGGGATGTGACTGTTACGCCGCCGCACAGTTGGGGCAGACGCCTCGGTACGTCACTTCGACGTCCGACACCGTGAAGCCGAAGCGCTCCGTGTCGGGGAGGTCGGCCAGCGGGTTGCCGTCAGGGTGGACGTCCCGGATCGCGCCGCACCGGGCGCAGACCAGGTGGTGGTGCGGGCGGTGGGCGTTGGGGTCGTACCTCTTGGCTCGCTTGTCGGTCGCGACCTCGAGGACCTCGCCGAGGGAGACCAGCTCGCCCAGCGTGTTGTACACGGTCGCCCGGGAGATCTCGGGCAGCTTGACGACGGCCCTGGCGTGCACCTCGTCGGCCGTCAGATGGACGTGATCGCCGTCGAGGACCTCGGCCACGACGCGTCGCTGCGCGGTCATACGCCATCCGCGTCCGCGCAGCCGTTCCAGAAGGTCACTCATACGAATCAGCCTAACAGCAAGGGGACCAGGTCCCGAATGAGTGTGACTTTGGAGCTCTCCTCGATTTGGACTGTGTCCATTGTAGGATCGGATTCGGTATTGATCAAAGGGCAGGCAGGGCCGGCCGGGAATGACGCAGGAGGCGCACATGACGCAGGGGACGCAGGGAGCGCAGGGGCCGCTCACGACGGAGGCCGGTGCTCCGGTCGCTGACAACCAGAACAGCGAGACCGCGGGCGCCGGCGGCCCGGTCCTCGTCCAGGACCAGCTGCTGCTGGAGAAGCTCGCCCACTTCAACCGTGAGCGCATCCCGGAGCGGGTCGTGCACGCGCGTGGCGCCGGCGCCTACGGCACCTTCACGGTCACCGCCGATGTCACCGGCTACACGCGCGCCGCGTTCCTCTCCGAGGTCGGCAAGCAGACCGAGACGTTCCTGCGCTTCTCGACGGTGGCCGGCAACCTCGGTGCGGCCGACGCCGTCCGCGACCCTCGCGGCTGGGCGCTGAAGTTCTACACCGAGGAGGGCAACTACGACCTCGTCGGCAACAACACCCCGGTGTTCTTCATCAGGGACGCCATCAAGTTCCCCGACTTCATCCACACCCAGAAGCGCGACCCGTACACGGGCAGCCAGGAGGCGGACAACGTCTGGGACTTCTGGGGGCTCAGCCCGGAGAGCACCCACCAGGTGACCTGGCTGTTCGGCGACCGGGGCATCCCGGCCTCGTACCGCCACATGAACGGCTACGGCTCGCACACCTACCAGTGGAACAACGAGGCCGGCGAGGTCTTCTGGGTCAAGTACCACTTCAAGACCGACCAGGGCATCAAGAACCTCACCCAGGCCGAGGCCAACCTGCTCGCCGGTGAGGACCCGGACTCGCACCAGCGAGACCTGCGTGAGTCCATCGAACGCGGTGACTTCCCGACCTGGACGGTGCAGGTCCAGATCATGCCGGCGGCCGACGCGGCGACGTACCGCTTCAACCCCTTCGACCTCACCAAGGTGTGGCCGCACGAGGACTACCCGCCGGTGGAGATCGGCAGGCTGGAGCTCAACCGCAACCCGGAGAACGTCTTCGCCGAGGTCGAGCAGTCGATCTTCAGCCCCGCGCACTTCGTGCCGGGCATCGGCCCGTCGCCCGACAAGATGCTCCAGGGTCGCCTCTTCGCGTACGGCGACGCCCACCGCTACCGCGTCGGCATCAACGCGGACCACCTGCCGGTGAACCGTCCGCACGCCACCGAGGCGCGCACCCACTCCCGTGACGGTTTCCTCTACGACGGCCGTCACAAGGGTGCGAAGAACTACGAGCCGAACAGTTTCGGCGGCCCGTTCCAGACGGACCGTCCGCTGTGGCAGCCCTTCGGCGGCTTCACGGCCGGCACCGGCAACCACGAGACCCCGGTGCACGCCGAGGACGACGACTTCGTGCAGGCCGGCGACCTCTACCGGCTGATGTCGGAGGAGGAACGGACCCGGCTGATCGAGAACCTCGCCGGCTTCATCGCCAAGGTCTCCCGCGACGACATCGCCGAGCGGGCCGTCGACAACTTCCGCCGGGCGGACGGCGACTTCGGCAAGCGGCTGGCGGCCGCTGTCCAGGAACGGCGCGGCTGACGTCGGGGCCGGACCGCGTGACGTCGCCTTCGGACCGGGTGACGTCGCCATCGGACCGGGTGTCCTGACGGCGGCCGGAGTGTCCTGACGGCAGGCCGCATGTCGTGACGGCGCCTGTCGCGACGGCGGGCCGGGATCCCCGAGGCGGGGGCCCGGCCCGTTGCGTGCGGTCAGGCGGAAACGTGCTGCCGGGCCGGTGCCCAGCAGCGGATGATGTCGCGCACCGAGACGATGCCCGCGGGCTCTCCGCGGTCGAGGACGACCAGGTGGCGGAAGCCGCCGTGGGCCATGGCCTGCGCCGCCTGCTCCAGGGTCCATGTCGTGGTGGCGAAGACGACGTTGTTGGTGGTGTGGGCGTGGGTGCGTTCGGTGTCCGGATCCTGGCCGAGGCCCACCGAGTTGAGGATGTCGCGCTCGGTGAGGATGCCGATGCCGCCGGCGTCCGGGTCGAGGACCAGGGCGGCGCCGACGCGGCGCGCGGACATCAGGGCGGCCGCCTGGCGGAGGGTGTGGTCGGGGCCGATGGTGAGGACCACCGTGCTCATGGCGTCACGGACGAGCATGGGACGGAGCCACCTCCTAAGAATCCCCCCGATGGTTCGGGCCCGGCGCCGAAGGCGCCTATGAGGTGCTGCACAAGTTCACAAGTGGGGGTGCTCACAGCGTGACAGGTAAAGCGGAGGTCAACAAGAGGGCGTGCGCGGCCAATTGAGGGCGCACGCGCTCATTTGTGCCGATCAGTAGCGCTGATTGAGATACCCCAGCAGCTCGTCGTGCAGCAGGCCGTTCGACGCGGCCGCGTTTCCGCTGTGCGGGCCCGGACGGCCGTCGAGACCGGTGAAGGTGCCGCCGGCCTCGGTCACGACGATCGCGGGCGCGGCCATGTCCCAGAGGGAGAGCTCGGGTTCCGCGCACAGGTCGACCGAGCCCTCGGCGACCATCATGTAGGGCCAGAAGTCGCCGTACGCGCGCGTGCGCCACACCTCGCGGGTGAGGTCCAGGAAGCCGTTCAGCCGCCCCTGCTCCTCCCAGCCACCCAGCGAGGAGTACGCGAAGGAGGCGTCGCTCAGCTTCGAGACCTGTGAGACGCGCAGCCGGGACGCCGAGGACAGGCTGCGGCCCGTGAACGCGCCGTGGCCCTTCGCGGCCCACCAGCGGCGGCCGAGGGCGGGGGCGGAGACGACGCCGACGACGGGCTGGTAGCCGCCCTCCGCCGCCTCCATCAGGGAGATGAGCGTGGCCCAGACGGGGACGCCGCGTACGTAGTTCTTGGTGCCGTCGATCGGGTCGATCACCCAGCGGCGGGGGCCGGTGCCCTCGATGCCGTACTCCTCGCCGAGGATCGCGTCCCGGGGGCGGGCGCGCTGGAGCTGACCACGGATGAGTTCCTCGGCGGCTTTGTCCGCCTCGCTCACCGGGGTCATGTCCGGCTTCGTCTCCACCTTGAGGTCGAGAGCCTTGAAGCGGGCCATCGTCCCGGCGTCGGCCGCGTCGGCGAGGACGTGGGCGAGGCGGAGGTCGTCCAGGTAGTCCGGCATGTAACGAACCGTATCTGCCGAGGTGGGTGCGGGGCTACAGGGGGTCGGCGGGCGCGGGGTCGCGACACGCGTCCCGGCGTCGCCCGCGTACGGGGAGCGACGGGCGCCCTCCGAAGCCCTCGCGAACCCTTGACAGTGCCTTCCCGCGCGTCAAATCTGGGCGCAGAGCCGCTCGCCCAGGGAGGCGATGATGCCTGCAGCGCGGGAATCCCTGCTGGACGCCGCCTATACGGCGCTGGCCCGCCGGCCGTGGTCCGCGGTGCGGATGGTGGACGTCGCGGCGGTGGCCGGGGTGTCCCGGCAGACGCTGTACAACGAGTTCGGCAGCAAGGAAGGGCTGGCCCGGGCGCTCGTCAGGAGAGAGGCCGACGGATATCTCGCGGGCATCGAACGGGCGCTCGCCGCGCATGCCGACGCCCGCGAACGGCTCACCGCCACCGCCGAGTGGACCGCGTCGGCCGCCCGCGAGAACGTGCTCGTACGGGCCATGCTCACCGGCTGCTGGAGCGAACGGCTGCCCGCCCCGACGCTGACAGCGGTGCCGTCCTCCTCCGCGGTACCGGCGCAGCGGCGCGCGGACGGTCCGCTGCCCTCGCCCGGCGACTTCGTGGCGATCGTCCGTGACCGGGCGGTGGCCGCCCTCTCCGGTCCCGGCGCCGGCAAGCCGGAGACCGTGGAACTGGCCCGCTCCTGTGAACTCGCCGTCCGTATCGCCCTGTCCTGCGTGTCCGCACCGCCGGGGGAGGGCGGGGTCGGGGAACTGGTACGCGGCGCCTTACCCCTGCCGGACAGCACGACGGGCTGGTCGCGGTCGCGCGATGGCACCCTGCCGGGCGTGTGACGCGTCAGTGCGCCGAGCCGGACAGCTGGAGGCCGATCACACCGGTGATCACCAGGCTGATCGAGATGATCTTCAGTGTCGAGACCAGGTCGCCGAGGAAGATCATGCCGTAGATCGCGGTGCCCGCCGCGCCGATGCCGGTCCACACCGCGTAGGCGGGACCCACGTCGAGCTTCTTCAGGGCCAGCGTCAGCAGACCGAAGCTGCCGAGCGCGAAGCAGGAGAAGGCGACGGTCGGCCAGAGTCTGGTGAAGCCGTGCGACAGTTTCAGACACACGGCGAAGCCGGTCTCGAGCAATCCCGCGACGATGACCAGCAGCCACGCCATGTGCTGTCCTCCCGTGTGTCAGCGCTTGTCAGCGTTTCGTGACCGCTTCGTCAGGCTCGGATCCGGCTCGGTGCGATTATGCACTTACCGGACTCGGGCCCCGACAAACAACGCGGAGGTCAGTCGCCTTTCCCTGGCGCGGGTCGCCCGCTTCCTCGGTCGCTCTGCGTGCGTTCTTTCGGTCGCTCCGCGCGCGTTCCCGCGGTCGCTCCGCGCGCGTTCCCTCAGTCGCCCTCCGTGCGCTCACGGGTCGCCAGCAGTCGGCGCAGGGAGTACAGGCGCGCCGGGTCGGCGTGACCCTCGGCCACCCAGGCGTCCAGCGCGCAGTCCGGCTCGTCGTGACTGCACGCGCGCGGGCAGCCCTCCGTGCCCGGCTGCAGGTCGGGGAAGGCGTTGATCACGCGGGACGGATCCACGTGGTGCAGGCCGAACGAACGCACGCCCGGGGTGTCGACCACCCAGCCGTCGTCGCTGTCCGCCAGCGGCAGCGCCAGCGCGGAGGTCGTGGTGTGCCGGCCGCGGCCCGTCACCGCGTTCACGTGCCCGGTCGAACGCCGCTGCTCCACCGGCACCAGCGCGTTCACCAGCGTCGTCTTGCCGACGCCGGAGTGTCCGACGAACGCCGTGATCTTCCCGTCGAGCTGCTCGCGCACCCGTGCGAGAGCCGTGCCGTTCTCCAGCTCCTCGCGGCTGGTGACGACGTACGGGATGTCGAGGTCGCCGTACAGCTCCAGGAGCTTGTCCGGCGGGGCCAGGTCGGACTTGGTCAGCACCAGGAGAGGGGTCAGACCGCCGTCGAACGCCGCGACCAGGCAGCGGTCGATCAGCCGCGGGCGGGGCTCGGGGTCGGCCAGGGCCGTGACGATGGCCAGCTGGTCGGCGTTGGCGACGACCACGCGCTCGTAGGGGTCGTCGTCGTCCGCGGTGCGGCGCAGGACCGAGGTCCGTCCCTCGATGCGGACGATGCGCGCGAGGGTGTCCTTCTTGCCCGAGAGATCGCCGACCAGGGCCACCCGGTCGCCGACCACGGCCGCCTTGCGGCCCAGTTCGCGGGCCTTCATCGCCATCACGACCCGGTCCTCGACGAGGACGGTCAGCCGCCCCCGGTCGACGGTGAGGATCATGCCCTCGGCGGCGTCCTCGTGCTTGGGACGGATGTGCGTGCGAGGTCGGTTGCCCTTGCGGTTGGGGCGGGAGCGGATGTCGTCCTCGTCGGTGTGCTTGCCGTAGCGGCGCATGACCTGATCCTCGCGCCTCTAGGCCCCGAGCATCCTGGTCCACAGTTCCGGGAAGTCCGGAAGCGTCTTCGCCGTCGTCGCCACGTTCTCGATCTGCACGCCCTCCACCGCCAGGCCGACGATCGCGCCGGCCGTCGCCATGCGGTGGTCCTCGTAGGTGTGGAAGATCCCGCCGTGCAGGCGGCGGGGCCGGATGTGCAGTCCGTCGGCCGTCTCGGTGACATCGCCGCCGAGCTCGTTGATCTCCTTGGTGAGCGCGGCCAGCCGGTCCGTCTCGTGCAGCCGCAGATGGGCCACGCCCCGCAGGTGCGAGGGGGAGTCCGCGAGGGCGGCGACGGCCGCGACGCCCGGGGTGAGCTCACCGACCTCGCCCAGGTCCACGTCGATGCCGTGGACGGCGCCGGATCCGGTGAAGACGAGCCCGTACTCGGTCAGTTCGCAGCTGCCGCCCATCTCGGTGAAGATCTCGCGCAGCCGGTCACCGGGCTGGGTGGTGCGGGCCGGCCAGTCCGGGACGACGACCCGGCCGCCGGTCACCAGCGCCGCCGCCAGGAACGGCTGCGCGTTGGAGAGGTCCGGCTCGATGGTCAGATCGCGGCCGAGCAGTGCGCCCGGGGTGACCCGCCAGACGTTCGGCTCGCCGCCCGACTCCGGGGTGTCGACCTGGGCGCCGACCGCGCGCAGCATGTCCACCGTCATCCGGATGTGAGGCATCGACGGCAGCGTGGCACCGGTGTGACGGACCTCCACGCCCTGGTTGAAGCGCGGCCCGGACAGCAGCAGGGCGCTGACGAACTGGGACGAGGACGAGGCGTCGATGGCGACCGGGCCGCCGTCCAGCGCTCCGCCGCCGTGCACCGTCAGCGGCAGCGCGCCCCGGCCGTCGTCGTCGATCCGGGCGCCGAGGGCGCGCAGGGCGTCGATCACGCCGTGCAGGGGACGCTCGTACGACCTGGGGTCGCCGTCGAAGCGGATGGGGCCGTCGGCGAGCGCGGCGACCGGCGGCAGGAAGCGCATCACCGTGCCCGCGTTGCCGACGTCGACCGTGGCCGGGCCGTGCAGGCCCGCGGGGATCACCCGCCAGGCCTCGCCCGTGCCGCCCGCCACCGTGGAACTGGAGGACACCGTCTCCTCGATGCCGACGCCCATCGCGCGCAGGGCCCCGGCCATCAGCAGGGTGTCGCGGGAGCGCAGCGGGCGGCGCAGCCAGCCCGGTTCCGAGGCGAGGGCGGCGAGCACCAGGGCCCGGTTGGTGACCGACTTGGACCCGGGCACGTGGACCGTCGCGTCGACGGCTCCGCTCGCGTGCGGGGCGGGCCAGAGGGCGGTGTGTGCGGGGTTCACGGTCATGCGCCCCACTTTAGTGGCTGTCGGTGACCGGAGATCTTGATCAAAAGCGGCGAAAGCGGAGCGAAAACGTGGCAGGGGAATTGCCGTGCATATATGCGCGGCCAGGTCTGCGCGCCTGCCGCACCCGGCCACGCTCACACCTCCAGCAGCCACCTGCCCCCGCCGATCAGCGAGCACAGGGACACCGCGTGGAACAGGAAAAGCCACAGCCCCGCCGGTACGTGCGTCAGCCGCGACAACTGGTCCGCGTCCGAGTCCCCGGCACCCCCGCGCGAGCGCTTGGCCTGGAGTTCGAAGGCCGGGCGCACCCCGCCCAGCAGCAGGAACCACACCACCGCGTACGCGAACGCCGCCTGCACCTGCGGCCCGGCCAGCCAGGACACCAGCAGGAACGTACCGCCGGTGAGCACCACGGTCAGCGCGCCATAGGCGTTGCGGATCATCACCAGCATCACGAGCAGCAGGGCTGTGGCCAGCCACAGCAGCAGGGTGATGCGACCGGCGCCGAGCAGCGCGGCGCCGCCCAGGCCGAGCAGTGGGGGAGCGGTGTAGCCCGCGGCCGCGGTGAGGATCATGCCCAGGCCGTACGGCTTGCCCCGGCTCACGGTGAGACCGCTGGTGTCGGAGTGCAGCCGGATACCGGTGAGGGTGCGGCCGGTCACCAGTGCCACCAGGCCGTGGCCGCCCTCGTGCGCGATGGTGATCGCGTTGCGCGAGACGCGCCACAGAGTGTGCGGCAGGACTATGGCGAGCGCCGCGACCATGGTGGCGAGCACCACCCACAGATCGGGGTAGGGCTGGGTGCCGAAGACCCGGTCCCAGAGGTCGGGCAGCGCGATCGCGGCGATGCTGTCCATGTAGGTGGAGACTCCCTCTGGTCGTACCGAGTCTGGCAGTGTGGCACGTATGTGCGGACGGTATGCATCGAGTCGTAGGCCCGAGGATCTCGCAGGAGTCTTCGAGGTCGAGAAGTGGGAGCCGGAGGAGGCTCTGGCGCCCGACTACAACGTGGCCCCGACCAAAGAGGTCTACGCGGTTCTGGACCGTCCCGTGAGAGACGCCGACGACCCGCGTCCGGTTCGCCAGCTGCGCCGGCTCAAGTGGGGCCTCGTGCCGTCCTGGGCCAAGTCGCCCGAGGGCGGCGCCCGGATGATCAACGCGCGCGCGGAGACCGTCCACCAGAAGCCGTCGTACCGCCGTGCCTTCGCCGCCCGGCGCTGCATCCTGCCCGCCGACGGCTACTACGAGTGGGTCACCGGCACGCAGGAGCGGGACCTGGAGGTCGAGGGGAAGAAGAAGCGGCCGCGCAAGCAGCCGTACTTCGTGCTCCCGGCCGACGGCTCGGTCTTCGCGATGGCCGGGCTGTACGAGTTCTGGCGGGACCGGACGCTGCCCGACGAGCACCCCCTTGCCTGGTGGGTCACCTGCTCGGTGATCACCACCGAGGCCGAGACCACCCCGCTGGCCGTGACCCCCGCCGAAGGCCCGTACACCCTGGCCGACATCCACCCCCGGATGCCGCTGATGCTGACGCCGGACCGCTGGGACGCCTGGCTCGACCCGGCCCGCACCGACGTCGAGGACCTGCGCACGCTGCTGTCACCCCCGCCCGCCGGGCTGATGCGCGCCTACCCGGTGTCCACGGCCGTCAGCAACGTCCGCAACAACGGCGCTGAGTTGCTGAAGGAGCTGGAGGGGCCCGTGGAGGGCACACTCTTCTGACGTGGCGAACGTGGCGAACGTGGCGGACTTGACGAACATGATGAATGTGACGAACAACACAGGCGGAACCGGCCGACTGGTCGAGACGGACGCCGGGGACGCCCGCCTCACCTGGCACCACGCCGACGAGCCCCGGCTGCTGCTCGCCGTCAGCCACGGCGCCGGTGGCGGCATCGAGGCGCGCGACCTCCAGGCGCTGGCGGCGGTGCTCCCCGGGCACGGGGTGACCGTCGTGCTCGTCGAGCAGCCCTGGCGGGTGGCCGGCAAGAAGGTCGCCCCCGCGCCGAAGACGCTGGACGTCGGCTGGCGCGGGATCTGGCCCTCGGTGGCCGGGCCGGGGCTGCCGGTGATCTCCGGCGGCCGCAGCGCGGGCGCCCGGGTGGCCTGCCGAACGGCCGTGGAACTGGGCGCCGCCGCCGTGCTCGCGCTCAGCTTCCCGCTGCACCCGCCGGGCCGCCCCGAGAAGTCCCGCGCCGGCGAACTGCTCGGCGCCAGGGTGCCCACCCTCGTCGTCCAGGGCGGTAACGACCCGTTCGGGAAGCCGGCGGAGTTCCCCGAAGGCGCCTACGAACTGGTCGAGGTCCCGTCAGGCGACCACGGCCTCGCCGTCCCCAAACGCGCGCAGATCACGCCGGAACAGGTCCTGGGGATCGTCACCGACGCCGTCGTGACCTGGGCGGGGACGCTCGGGTAAAGAACGGGAATGTTGTGTGCCCGATCACTGTTGAGGCGGACACAAGTGCTGGGGCACCAGCGCCGACGTCGAAGGAGAGGAAGTCCGCCGCATGGGTTCGACCATCTGCCCGCCGGTCACCCGCCACCCCGGGGTGGACGGGCTGCGTTCGGCAGAGTCCGATCCGAGCCGCAGCAGCCGCGCTGACCTGGACTGGACGGTGCTGCACGTGGCCAAGACCGCGCCCATTCGAGGGGCGGCGGAGACGGGTCGTCGTCTATCCTCCGAGACGAGTGGGATCGGTTTCGGTCCTGCCCAGGAACTTGAGGAGGTGGGTCCGGTCACTGGGACCGACGCAGGGACCGACAACGGCCAGGCGGAGCAGCCCGAGGGCCAGGGCATGAGTGCGGAGTCCGCCACGGAGCGCACCGCGCGCTTCGAGCGTGACGCGCTCGAATTCCTCGACCAGATGTACTCGGCCGCCCTGCGCATGACGCGCAACCCGGCCGACGCCGAGGACCTGGTGCAGGAGACGTACGCCAAGGCGTACGCGTCCTTCCACCAGTTCCGTGAGGGCACCAACCTCAAGGCGTGGCTGTATCGCATCCTCACCAACACGTTCATCAACTCCTACCGCAAGAAGCAGCGCGAACCTCAGCGCAGCGCGGCCGAGGAGATTGAGGACTGGCAGCTCGCGCGTGCCGAGTCGCACATGTCGACGGGTCTGCGCTCCGCCGAGTCGCAGGCGCTCGACCACCTGCCCGACTCGGACGTGAAGGCGGCGCTGCAGGCGATCCCCGAGGAGTTCCGCATCGCCGTCTATCTCGCGGACGTAGAGGGCTTTGCGTACAAGGAGATCGCGGACATCATGGGGACACCCATCGGTACGGTGATGTCCCGGCTGCACCGGGGCCGTCGTCAACTGCGCGGCATGCTCGAGGACTACGCCCGTGAGCGCGGACTGGTCCCGGCCGGTGCCGGAGAGTCGAACGAAGCGAAAGGTTCGGGCTCATGAGCTGCGGAGAGCCGCACGAGACGGACTGCAGTGAGGTACTCGACCACCTCTACGAGTTCCTCGACAGCGAGATGCCGGATCTCGACCGCGACAAGTTCCAGACCCACTTCGAGGAATGCTCGCCGTGCCTGGAGAAGTACGGTCTTGAGCAGGCCGTGAAGAAGCTGGTCAAGCGGTGCTGCGGGCATGACGACGTGCCCAGCGACCTGCGCGCCAAGGTCATGGGCAGGCTGGATCTGATCCGTTCCGGACAGGTCGTGCCCGATCACGACGTGACCGCCTCCCCGGTCACCCCGCAGGAGTCCTGAACCGGCGCGAGGGTCGCAACCCTCGCGAGACCGGAACCCGCGCGAAGTCCGCCCGGACCGAACCGGACCTGATCCAGCGCGAGGTTCGCCCGGACCCGAACCGGACCTGATCCAGCGCGAGGCCCGCCCGGAAACGGGCCCACCGTCACCCGAACGTGCTAATCCGCGGCTCATCCGCCCGCGGGCCCTCCTCTGACCGCCCTAGGCTCCGGAGCCTGGACAGGCACGGTCACGGCCGGGGGAGGGGCGGACGTATGGAGGCGGCGGTACCGGGGCGGGCACGTGCGTATGTCGTCTGTGTCGCCCTCGGCGCCGTGTTCTGTCTGCGCCCGCTGCCGTCCGTGCGCGCGCCCTGGTGGGCCCTCGTCCTGCTCGCGGTCCTGTACGCGGGGGGCGAGCGCGTCCTGCGTCGGCGCTTCACCGGGACGTTCCACCCCGTGCTGCTCACCGCGGCCTTCCTGCTGCCCCCGCCGGCCGCGGCGCTGGTCGCGCTGCCGGGGGCGCTGCTCTCCCGGGCCGACCGCCCGGTGCTGCTGCGACGCGTCTGGCGGGCCGCGCAGCTGACGCTCGCCGTGTGGGCCGCGGCCCGGGTGCACGGGGCGCTCGGCGGGCGCGCGGCCGTGGCCGGGGCCGACTTCCCTTCCGTGCTGGTGCCCGCGGGCGCGGCCGTCCTGGTCTTCTGCCTGGTGCTCACCACGCTCGACGGCGGGATCCTCGTGCTGGCCGAGCGCGTCTCGGTGCGGCGGGCCTGGCGCGGGCTGTTCCCGCGCTCCCTGGCGCCGGCCGCCGTGCACGGGCTCGCCGGCCTGATGATGGCCGTGCTGTGGCGCAGTCCTTACGGGCCGGGCGCCGCGCTGCTCGTGCTGCTGCCGATGTGCGTGTCGTGGTGGGTGTTCGCGCAGTACCACCGGGAACGGGCCGCCCATCAGGCGACGATCCGCGCGCTGGTGCAGGCCGTCGACATCAAGGACGGGTACACCCGCGGGCACAGCGAGCGGGTCGGGCAGGCGTCCATGATGATCGCGCGGGAGCTGGGCATGGACGACGAGCGGGTGGAGGTGCTCCGGTTCGCCGGGATCCTGCACGACGTGGGGAAGCTGGGCGTTCCCACCCGGCTGCTGCGCAAGGACGGGCCGCTGACCCCCGAGGAGCGGCGGGTGATCGAGCTGCATCCCGAGTACGGGCACGAGATCGTGCGGGGCATCGGCTTTCTCGGGGAGGCCCGGTCGGCGATCCTGCACCATCACGAGCGGCTGGACGGGAGCGGATATCCGTACGGGCTGGTCGGGAGCCAGATTCCGGAGTTCGCGCGGGTCGTCGCGGTCGCCGACGCGTTCGACGCGATGACGTCCACCCGGTCCTACCGCAAGGCCCGGCCGGTGCCGACGGCGCTGGAGGAGCTGGAGCGGTGCGCGGGTGCACAGTTCGACCCGCTGATGGTCACGGCGTTGGCGCGGGCGCTGGGCCGGTGCGGCTGGCATCCGGCGGTCACCGCGGAGGAGACCCGGCCCCTCGCGCCGAACCCGCCCGCTTCCGCGGCTCCCGCCTCTCCCGCTTCCGGTGCTCTCGTCTCTCCCGCCTCTCCCGCTTCCGGTGCTCTCGTCTCTCCCGCCTCTCCCGCTTCCGGTGCTCTCGTCTCTCCCGCCTCTCCCGCTTCCGAGGCTCCCGCCTCTCCCGCCTCTCCCGCTTCCGAGGCTCCCGCCTCTCCCGCACCGCCCGCTTCCGGGGCTCCCTCTACTTCCCCGGCCGCCCCCGCTGCTTCCCCGTCTCCCTCCCCCTCTCCGTCCCCCTCCCTCTCCCCGCATCCCCCCGCTTCCCGGCCCCCCTCCGTACCCAGCGGACCCGGAGCCCCCCGGTGACCCCGGTCCGTCAACGGCGCGCGGGGCTCGGCCTCATCCTGATCCGGGCCTCCGCCGCCTGTCTGGCCGTCGGCTCCCTCGCGGTCGTCCTATGGACCGGCATCGACGACCGCGGAGCCGCCCTCGCCTTCGGGCTCCTCGTCGCCGTCGGTGAGCTGACCCGGTGGAACGGGCCGGAGGACCGGCAGGCCGCGCCCCTCGCCGCGGCCGGAGCGCTCTCGTACGCGCTGCTCGGCGAGAACGGGGGCCACCCCACCCACCACGGCGTCGCACAGATCGTCGCCGTGGTGCTCGCCGCCTCCCTGCTGGGCAGCGTGCCGCACATCGCGCGCGGGCACGGGCCGGTGCTCGACCCGTTGGCGCGCCGGGTGCTCACCGTCGGATTCGCCGCCGTGTGCTTCCAACCCCCCTACAACAGGGGGATGTTCGGTGGCTGGGGCGGGCACGCCTACGCGCTGCTGCTGGTCGCGCTGCTCGCGCTCACCGCGCTGTGCGACGCCGTGCTGGCCGCCGCGGCGGCCCACTCCCGGACCGGATGGCCGTTCGGTCCGCTGCTGCGCGACGAGTTGCGGTCCCTGCTCGGGATCGGGTCGGCCGTGTGCGCGACAGGGGCGGTGATGGCGCTCGCGGTCGCCGTGGCGGGACTGTGGGCACTGCCCGTGTTCTGTCTGCCCCTGCTGCTCGCCCAGGTGTCGCTGCGCCGGTACACGGCCGTGCGGGCCACCTACCGGCAGACCATCGCCTCGCTCGCCCGGGCCACCGAGATAGCGGGCTGCACGCCCGCCGGGCACGCGCGGCGCGTCGCCGGGCTCAGCCGGGCCGTCGGGCGCGACCTGGGACTGTCGGAGGCCGAACTGAACGTACTGGAGTACGCGGCCCTCATGCACGACATCGGGCAGCTGAGCCTCGTGGACCCCGTGCCGGCCGGGGCCACCGCCGTGCTGCCCGCCGCGCAGCAGCGGCGGATCGCGCTGCTCGGCGGGGCCGTCGTACGGCAGACGGGGGTGGACGGGGCCGTCGCGGTGGTGGTGGAGCGGCAGGCCGATCCCTACCGGGAGCAGCCGATGGCCGCCCGGATCGTGCGGGCCGTGAACGCGTTCGAGGAGAAGGCGCGCGACGCCGGGCCCGGCGGCCCCCTCACCGCACTGGAGGAACTGCGGCTCGGGACGGCCGGGGAGTACGCCCCCGAGGTGGTGGAGGCGCTGGCACGGGTCCTGTCCCGCGGCTGTCTGACCTTGCCCTCGGTGGGGTAACCCATGGGTAATGAGCGCCTCTCCAGCCCTACGTGGTTGGATGCGAGGGAGAGGGTGTCCGGGGGCACAAGCCAGCCCACTCCACGGAACTGGAACTGGCAGGCGGGAATCGTGAGGATCTTCGGAAAGGGACGGCACCGGCCCTCCGCCTCCTGGCGGCAGGCCACCGATCGGGCGTTCACGCTGATCGGCGACGGCCGGTACGAGGACGCGGGCGCGCTGCTGACGAGGGCCGCCGATCTGGAACCCTGGCTGGCCGAGTCCTGGTTCAACCTCGCGCTGCTGCACAAGTTCCGGCACGACTGGGAGCAGGCCCGCACGGCCGGACTCAGGGCCGTCGCCCTGCTCGACCGGGAGAACGGGGCCCCCGACTGGTGGAACGTCGGCATCGCCGCCACCGCCCTCCAGGACTGGCCGCTGGCCCGCCGGGCCTGGCAGGCCTACGGGCTGCACGTGCCCGGCGGGGCCACGACGGCCGGGGAACCGGTCGGCATGGACCTGGGCAGCGCGGCCGTGCGGCTGTCGCCCGAGGGCGAGGCCGAGGTCGTGTGGGGACGCCGGCTGGACCCGGCCCGGATCGAGGTGCTGTCCATCCCGCTGCCGTCCTCGGGGCGACGCTGGGGCGAGGTCGTCCTGCACGACGGCGTGCCCCACGGGGAGCGGACCACGTCGGCCGGGCACTCCTATCCGGTGTTCGACGAGATCGAGCTGTGGGCGCCGTCGCCCGTGCCCACCTGGGTGGTCCTGCTGGAGGCCGCCACCGAGGCCGACCGGGACGCGCTGGAGCGGCTCGCCGCCGACGCGGGTTTCGCCGCCGAGGACTGGTCCTCATCCGTTCGGCTGCTGTGCCGGATGTGCTCGGAGTCGCGCATGCCGTCGGACGAGGGCGACGGCGTGCACCTCGATCCGCACGACCACAGCGAGCCGGGTCACCCCGGCCCGCTCGGCCACCGCACCGACGGGCAGCTCTGGATGCCCGAGCGGGAGTGCGGGGTGGCGGCGCCGGCCTCGCTGGTGCGGGGGCTGCTGGACGGCTGGGTCGCGGACAGCCCGGACTCGCGGGACTGGCGGGACCTCGAAGAGGTCTGCTGAGCCGTGCTCGCGCCGGGCGCCCCCGACGACAGGCCCTAAGGGCTGTCCCGTAATCCCTGGTGGATCAGCGCGCGGCGTCAGATGCGGTGCATCGCAAGGCGGAGGGTCGTCCGCATACTGGGCGTATGCGGGCGATCCGACAACACGGCGAGGTGCCGTAGCTGTCGTCGTGCGCCCGCCGGGGATTACGGGACAGCCCTTAGGCTGTACCCGCAGAAATCTCAGGCTTGCAGGAAGGCGTACGTCGGTCATGGCGCAGCAGGACACCGATCAGCAGCACGCGGGCGTGCTCCCCGTGGACGACGAGGGCTTCGTCATCGACACCGGGGAGGCGGAGCAGCGCGAGGCCGCCTGGCACGAGCGCGGCACCTCGCGGCCGATCACGGTCGTCGGCAACCCGGTGCTGCACAAGGAGTGCAAGGACGTCACCGACTTCGGCGAGGAGCTCCAGCAGCTGGTCGCCGACATGTTCGCCAGCCAGCGCACCGCCGAGGGCGTGGGCCTCGCCGCGAACCAGATCGGCGTCGACCTGAAGGTCTTCGTCTACGACTGTCCCGACGACGAGGGCGTCCGCCACGTCGGCGTCGTCTGCAACCCGAAGGTCGTCGAACTGCCCGCGGACCAGCGCCGGCTGGACGACAGCAACGAAGGCTGCCTGTCGGTGCCGACCGCGTACATGCCGCTCGCCCGCCCCGACTACGCCGAGGTGACCGGGCAGGACGAGCAGGGCAACCCCGTCAGGGTGCGTGGTACGGGCTACTTCGCCCGGTGTTTGCAGCACGAGACCGACCACCTCTACGGCTACCTCTACATCGACCGGCTCTCCAAGCGGGACCGCAAGGACGCGCTGCGGCAGATGGCCGAGAGCGAACCCCGCTACCCCGTGGTGGCCAACGACTGAGCCCACACGACGACCGCCGCGACGCCTGGTCAGGTTCTTCCTGACCAGGCGTCGTTCGTCTGTCCCTCGTACGTCCGATCCCGTACACACCTGCAGTGATCCGTAACCAGTCACGCTAGGGGGGATTCTCGGCACGTTGGGGTAGTGAATGAAGCAAATCCATTCCCAGAACGGTCAGTCGTGGTGCTGAATAGGAAGTGCGGGGATACGCAACGGCGCACGCCCGGCACGACGGGAGGGGTGTCGCGCTCAACGGCGGCTGAGAGGGGTAGTTCGTGCCTGCTTTCCCATACAGCACCACGTACGGCACCACATCGACAGCGTTCGCAGTCCCGCCCTCGCTGTCTCTCGCGGTGATCGAGGTCGCGTTTCCCCGGCAACTCCATAAGTATTGGCCAAAGCTTCAGGAGGAGACGCGCACCTGGTTGCTGGAAAAACGGCTCATGCCCGCGGACAAGGTGGCGGAATATGCCGACGGACTGTGCTACACGGACCTCATGGCGGGGTACTACATTGGCGCCCCCGACGAGGTACTACAGGCCATAGCCGACTACAGCGCGTGGTTCTTCGTCTGGGACGACCGCCACGACCGTGACATCGTCCACAGCCGGACGGCGGCCTGGCGGCGGCTGAGGTTCCGGTTGCATGCGGCCCTGGACTCCCCCGAGCACCATCTGCATCACGGGGACCCCCTGATCGCGGGTTTCGCGGACAGTGTGCGGCGGTTGTACTCGTTCCTGCCCGGCACTTGGAACGCGCGGTTCGCCCGGCACTTCCACGAGGTGATCGAGGCGTACGACCGTGAATTCCGCAACCGCACCCAGGGAATCATCCCGACGGTCGAGGAATATCTCGCTCTGCGGCGCCTGACCTTCGCCCACTGGATATGGACGGACCTGCTGGAGCCGAGCGCGGGATGCGAACTTCCGGACTTCGTGCGGAAAAACCCCGCATATCGGCGGGCGGCGCTGCTCAGTCAGGAATTCGCCGCCTGGTACAACGACCTCTGTTCCCTCCCGAAGGAAATCGCGGGAGAAGAGGTGCACAATCTCGGGATCAGTCTGGTCGCTCATGAGGGGATGACCCTTGAAGAGGCGATCGAGGATCTGCGGGGGCGCGTCGAGGAATGCATATCTGAATTCCTCACCGTCGAGCGGGAAGCCTTACGGTTCGCCGACGGACTCGCCGACGGCACGGTGCGGGGAAAAGAACTGAGTGCCGCCGTACGCGCCTGCCTCGGAAACATGCGGAACTGGTTCAGTTCCGTCTACTGGTTCCACCACGAGTCCGGCCGGTACATGGTCGACAGCTGGGACGACCGGTCCACGCCCCCGTACGTCAACAACGAAGCGGCAGGTGAGAAATGACCGTCGAGTCTGTGAAACCCGCGGGACTCCAGGTGCCGGAGCGGACCGAGCCGCCCCTGGCCGGAGGCGGACTCCCGCTCCTCGGCCACGGCTGGAAGCTGGCCCGCGACCCGCTGGCGTTCATGTCGCGACTACGCGACCACGGCGACGTCGTACGCCTCAAACTGGGCCCCAAGACGGTCTACGCCGTCACCGCCCCCGCGCTCACCGGCGCGCTGGCGCTCAGCCCCGACTACAAGATCGACGGCCCCCTGTGGGAGTCACTGGAAGGTCTGCTCGGCAAGGAGGGCGTGGCCACCGCGAACGGCCCGACACACCGGCGCCAGCGGCGCACCATCCAGCCGGCCTTCCGGCTCGACGCGATCCCCGCGTACGGGTCGATCATGGAGGAGGAGGCGCACGCGCTGACCGAGCGCTGGCAGCCCGGCGACACCGTCGACTGCACCTCCGAGTCCTTCCGGGTCGCCGTGCGGATCGCCGCCCGCTGTCTGCTGCGCGGCGACTTCATGGACGAGCGGGCCGAGCGGCTGTGCGTCGCGCTCGCCACCGTCTTCCGCGGTATGTACCGCAGGATGGTGGTTCCGCTCGGACCGCTCTACCGGCTGCCGCTTCCGGCCAACCGCGAATTCAACCGCGCGCTGGCCGATTTGCATCTCCTGGTCGACGAGATCGTGGCCGAGCGCCGGGCATCCGGTCAAAAGCCGGACGATTTGCTGACGGCATTGCTGGAAGCGAAGGACGAGAATGGCGACCCCATCGGGGAACAGGAGATCCACGACCAGGTCGTCGCGATACTCACGCCCGGCAGCGAAACCGTCGCTTCCACGATCATGTGGCTGCTCCAGGTCCTCGCCGAACATCCCGAACACGCCGACAGGGTACGGGCGGAGGTCGAATCCGTGACCGGTGGCCGGCCCGTCGGATTCGAGGACGTCCGCAAGCTCACGCACACCAACAATGTCGTCGTCGAGGCCATGCGTTTGCGCCCCGCCGTATGGATATTGACGCGGCGGTCGGTGACCGAAACCGAACTCGGCGGGTACCGCATTCCAGCCGGTGCGGACATCGTGTACAGCCCGTACGCCATCCAGCGTGACGCGCGTTCCTACGCGGACAACCTGGAGTTCGACCCCGACCGCTGGCTGCCCGAGCGGGTCAAGGACGTACCGAAGTACGCCATGAGCCCGTTCAGCGTGGGCAACCGCAAGTGCCCAAGCGACCACTTCTCGATGGCTCAACTGACGCTGATCACGGCGGCGGTGGCGACGAAGTACCGCTTCGAGCAGGTGGCCGGTTCGAACGACACGACCCGGGTGGGCATCACGCTGCGCCCGCACAGGCTGCTGCTGAGGCCAGTGGCGAGGTGACGGCCGCGGGCGTTCAGGCGGCCTCCGGGCCCCTGAACGTCCGCCGGTAGGCCTGCGGGGTGGTCCCCAGCGCCCGGACGAACTGATGGCGCAGCGCGGCCGCCGTACCGAACCCGGTACGCCAGGCGATCGCGTCCACCGTCTCGTCCGTCGCCTCCAGCAACCGCTGGGCCAGCAGCACGCGTTGACGCAGGATCCAGCGGTAGGGAGTCGTCCCCGTCTCCTGCTGGAAGCGGCGGGCGAAGGTGCGCGGGGACATGTGCGCGCGGTCGGCGAGCTGCTCGACGGTGACCTCCTCGTCGAGGTGGTTCTCCATCCACACCAGCACCTCACCGACCGTGTCGCACGCGGCCCTGGGCAACGGCCGCTCGATGTACTGCGCCTGCCCGCCGTCCCGGTGCGGCGGCACCACCATCCGCCGGGCGATCCTGTTGGCGACCTCGGGACCTTGTTCCTTGCGCACGATGTGCAGACAGGCGTCGATCCCGGCCGCGGTGCCGGCGGAGGTGATCACCGGGTCCTCGTCGACGTAGAGCACGTCCGGCTCGATGATCGCCCGTGGATTGCGCCGGGCCAGGTCCTCGGCCTGTCGCCAGTGGACGCTGCACCGCCGTCCGTCGAGCAGCCCGGCCGCACCGAGCACGAACACCCCCGAGCACACGCTCAGCACCCGGGCGCCGCGGGCCACGGCCCGTACCAGGGAGTCGAGCAGCTCGGGGGGATACGTACGGGTGACGTAGTCGCTGCCGGCCGGCACCGCGATCAGGTCGGCTTCTTCCAGCCGGTCCAGTCGGTACGGCGTCGAGACACTGAGCCCGCCGACATGGGTGTCGAGCCGCGGGCCCTCGGCGGAGACCACGGCGAAGTCGTACACCGGCAGTCCCTCGTCGCTGCGGTCGACGCCGAACACCTCGCAGACGACGCCGAGTTCGAAGGGATGTACGCCGTCGAGGAGGACGGCCGCCACGTTCTTCAGCATGCCGCCAAGTGTGCCTCGGAAGTGGCAGTAATTCGAGGGTGCGCGGCAGTACTGCCACTGTTTGTAAGGAGTGTCCGGCATGACAGTGGTGTCATGACGACAACGCAGACAGAAGCCCTGACCGCAATGGCCGCCGTCCTCGGGATCCTGGCGCTCCTGGTCCTCCCCTCACTGGTCGGCATCGTGCGCGAGCTGCGCATCGACCGACAGCTCAGGGAGGCCCAGGAGCTCCGGGAGAGCGGACGGACTCAGAAGTCCTCGTCCAGGTCGACGGAGCCCTCCACCGCGACCTGGTACGCCGACGGACGCCGCTCGAAGAAGTTGGTCAGTTCCTGAACCCCCTGGAGCTCCATGAAGGAGAAGGGGTTCTCGGAGCCGTAGACCGGGGCGAAGCCGAGGCGGCTCAGCCGCTGGTCGGCGACGCACTCGAGGTACTGGCGCATCGAGTCGGTGTTCATGCCCGGCAGGCCGTCACCGCACAGGTCGCGCGCGAACTGGAGCTCGGCCTCGACGGCCTCCCGGAGCATGTCGGTGACCTGCTGCTGGAGTTCGTCGTCGAAGAGCTCCGGCTCCTCCTTGCGGACGGTGTCGACCACGTCGAACGCGAAGCTCATGTGCATCGTCTCGTCGCGGAAGACCCAGTTGGTGCCGGTGGCCAGCCCGTGCAGCAGGCCCCGGCTGCGGAACCAGTAGACGTACGCGAAGGCGCCGTAGAAGAACAGGCCCTCGATACACGCGGCGAAGCAGATGAGGTTGAGCAGGAAACGGCGGCGGTCGGCCTTGGTCTCCAGGCGGTCCAGCTTCTCGACCTCGTTGATCCACCTGAAGCAGAACTCGGCCTTCTCGCGGATGGAGGGGATGCTCTCCACGGCGTCGAAGGCGGCCGTCCGGTCCTCCGGGTCGGGGAGGTAGGTGTCCAGCAGCGTCAGATAGAACTGGACGTGGACGGCCTCCTCGAACAGCTGGCGCGACAGGTACAGCCGCGCCTCCGGGGAGTTGATGTGCTTGTAGAGGGTCAGCACCAGGTTGTTCGCCACGATCGAGTCACCCGTCGCGAAGAACGCGACCAGACGGCCGATCAGGTGCTGTTCCGCCGGGGTCATCTTCGCGAGGTCGGCCACGTCCGAGTGGAGGTCGACCTCCTCCACGGTCCAGGTGTTCTTGATGGCGTCCCGGTAGCGCTCGTAGAAGTCGGGGTAGCGCATCGGGCGCAGCGTCAGCTCGAAGCCCGGGTCGAGGAGGTTCTGGTTACGGGTGGAGCTCATTACTGGCAGGCCTCGCAGGACTCGGGGTTCTCAAGGGAGCAGGCGACGGCGTCGGGGTCGACCGCCTGCTGGACGGGGATGGTGGCCTGCGCCTGTGCCGCCCGCGCGATGCGGGTCGCCGGGCGCGAGCGCAGGTAGTACGTCGTCTTCAGGCCCGACTTCCAGGCGTACGCGTACATCGAGGAGAGCTTGCCGATGGTCGGCGTCTCCAGGAACAGGTTCAGGGACTGGGCCTGGTCCAGGAACGGGGTCCGGGCCGCGGCCATGTCGATCAGACCACGCTGCGGGATCTCCCACGCCGTGCGGTACAGCGCCCGTACCTCGTCCGGGATCCACGCGAAGTCCTGAACCGAGCCGTTGGAGTCGCGCAGCGCCTCACGGGTGCGGGCGTCCCACACGCCGAGTGTCTTCAGGTCCTTGACCAGGTACGAGTTGACCTGGAGGAACTCGCCGGACAGCGTCTCGCGCTTGAACAGGTTGGAGACCTGCGGCTCGATGCACTCGTACACGCCCGCGATGGACGCGATGGTGGCGGTCGGCGCGATCGCCAGGAGCAGGGAGTTGCGCATGCCCGTGACGGCGATACGTTCCCGCAGGGCCGCCCAGCGCTCCGGCCAGGTGAGCTCGACGTCGTAGTGGTCGGGGTGCAGCACGCCCCGGGCGGTCCGGGTCTTCTCCCAGGCCGGCAGCGGGCCGTTGCGCTCGGCCAGCTCCGCGGAGGCCTCGTAGGCGGCGAGCATGATGCGCTCGGCGATCCGGGTGGAGAGGCGCTTGGCCTCCGGGGAGTCGAACGGCATCCGCAGCTTGAAGAAGACGTCCTGCAGCCCCATCGCGCCGAGGCCCACGGGACGCCACTTCGCGTTCGAGCGGCCCGCCTGCTCGGTCGGGTAGAAGTTGATGTCGACCACCCGGTCGAGGAAGGTGACCGCGGTGCGGACGGTCTCGTCGAGCCGCTCCCAGTCGATGTCACCGGCGACGACGAACGCGCCCACGTTGACCGAGCCCAGGTTGCAGACCGCCGTCTCCCCGTCGTCCGTCACCTCCAGGATCTCCGTGCAGAGGTTGGAGGAGTGGACCACGTGGCCCGGCTCGGCCGTCTGGTTGGCGGTGCGGTTGGCGGCGTCCTTGAAGGTCATCCAGCCGTTGCCGGTCTGCGCGAGGGTGCGCATCATCCGGCCGTACAGATCGCGGGCGGGGATCGTCTTCTTCGCCAGGCCCGCCGCCTCCGCCTCGCGGTAGACCGCGTCGAACTCCTCGCCCCACAGGTCGACCAGCCCGGGTACGTCGGCGGGGGAGAAGAGGGACCACTGCGCGTCGGCGTTCACCCGGCGCATGAACTCGTCCGGGATCCAGTGCGCGAGGTTGAGGTTGTGCGTACGGCGGGCGTCCTCACCCGTGTTGTCGCGCAGCTCCAGGAACTCCTCGATGTCGGAGTGCCAGGTCTCCAGGTACACCGCGGCCGCGCCCTTGCGCCGCCCGCCCTGGTTCACCGCGGCGACCGAGGCGTCGAGGGTCTTCAGGAACGGGACGATGCCGTTGGAGTGCCCGTTCGTGCCGCGGATCAGCGAACCCCGCGAGCGGATCCGGGAGTACGACAGACCGATGCCGCCGGCGTGCTTCGAGAGCCGGGCGACCTGGTGGTAGCGGTCGTAGATGGAGTCCAGCTCGTCCAGCGGCGAGTCGAGGAGGTAGCAGGACGACATCTGGGGGTGGCGCGTACCGGAGTTGAAGAGCGTGGGCGAGGACGGGAGGTAGTCGAGGCGGCTCATGAGCCGGTAGAGCGCCGCCACCTGGTCCAGCGCGTGGACGGTGTCGTCCTCGGCCAGGCCGCACGCCACGCGCAGCATGAAGTGCTGGGGCGTCTCGATCACGCTGCGGGTGATCGGGTGCCGCAGCAGATAGCGGCTGTGCAGGGTGCGCAGGCCGAAGTAGCCGAACCGGTCGTCGCCGTCCGGGTCGACGAGCGCGTCGAGACGGGTGGCGTGGACGCGCGCGAACTCCGCCGTACGGTCGGCGATGAGCCCTTCCCGGTGCCCGACGGTGACGGACTCGGTGAACGTCGTCACACCCTGCGAGGCGGCCTCGGCGGCGATGCCGACGGTCAACAGCCGGGCTGCCAGCCGCGAGTAGGCGGGGTCCTCGGAGATGAGCCCCGCGGCCGCCTCCGTGGCCAGCTCGCGCAACTCCGTCTCGTCCGCGCGCGCGGACCGGCCGCGCAGCGCGGCGGCGGCGACCCGGCCGGGGTCGGCGTCGGGGAGGTCGGCGGTCAGCTCGGTCAGGGTCCGCAGCAGCGCGGTACCAGGACCGTCGATCTCCCTCGCCGGGGTGGCTGAAGCCGGATCGGCTGGCGCGATGGTCACGTGGGGGCTCTCCCTCGCTCGGCACGGGGACCTCGCGGAGGGCAGCGGGCAGTACACGAGCGCACGGGGGCGTCGCGTCCACCGACCCATTCCACGAGGCCCGGACGTCAGGGCACCCGGACCGGACGGCCGGGCGCGCTGTCGGCAGGTCCTCGGACTGACTCGAGTGCGTGTCCGTTCTGGGACGGACATACACAAGTACACCGTTGCGGGACAGTTCCGGATTCGCACCGGATTCCCCTGCGGCGACAGCGAGCATGAGCATACATCTTGTGCCGGGCTGCGGTGGCACCACCAGATGTTGTGTCGTGTCGGCTTCGGAGCGTGTCAGAGCGTCAACTCACGGACCGGTGACAGGCGCGGCGAAGGGCGGCCGGGCCGATCGGCCCAGCCGCTTGACCTCACGTCCGCAACACCGGAGGAGCCGGATTTCTGCCCGGACGCCTCCGGTGTTCTTCCGCCGGGGCGACGCCTAGTGCGCCGAACCCGCCGTCGCCGGCGGCAGCTCCACCTGCACGCCGGGATCGCCCGCGTCCGCCGTGTAGTCCTGCGGACTGGTCTCGTCGACGCCGTCCGGGGCGTTGAAGGCGCGCAGCACGAAGGTGAGGAACACGGTCACCACCACGTTCAGCACGAACGCCGTGAGGCCGATGTAGCCGATCTCGCCGATCCCCGGGATCTCCTTCGCCGAGCCGCCGAAGTGCTTCTGCGTGGGCGAGGCGACCCCGTACGCGGCGAGCGTGCCGTAGAGCATGCCGACCGCCCAGCCCGCGAGCAGCGCCCAGCGGTGGAACCAGCGGGTGAACAGGCCGCCGACCAGGGACGGGAAGGTCTGGAGGATCCAGATGCCGCCCAGGAGCTGGAAGTTGATGGCGACCGTCTTGTCCATCGTGAGGACGAAGACCAGGGCCCCCACCTTCACCAGCAGCGAGACCAGCTTGGAGACCTTCGTCTCCTGCTGCGGTGTCGCGTCGGGCTTGATGAAGTCCTTGTAGATGTTGCGGGTGAAAAGATTCGCGGCCGCGATCGACATGATCGCCGCCGGGACGAGCGCCCCGATGCCGATCGCCGCGAACGCCACGCCCGCGAACCAGTCCGGGAACATGTTCTCGAACAGCTGCGGGATGGCCAGCTGCCCGTTGGTGACCTTGACGCCGGCCGCGATCGCCATGAAGCCGAGCAGCGCGAGCAGGCCCAGCATCAGGGAGTACAGCGGCAGGATCGTGGTGTTGCGCCGGATCACCTCACGGCTGCGGCTGGACAGCGTCGCCGTGATCGAGTGCGGGTACATGAACAGGGCCAGCGCCGAGCCGAGGGCCAGGGTGGCGTACGTCCACTGGCCCGCCTCGGCGGGGACGACCCCGCCCGCGCCGGCCGCGGTGAACTTGTCGCCCGCCGCCTTGAAGATCTCGTCGAACCCGCCGAGCTTGATCGGGATGTAGATGATGGCCACCGCGATCACGATGTAGATCAGGGTGTCCTTCACGAACGCGATCAGGGCGGGAGCGCGCAGCCCCGAGGAGTAGGTGTACGCGGCCAGCACGCCGAAGGCGATGAGCAGCGGGAGGTCCTTGACGAACCAGTTGGTGTTCTCGCCGCCGCCCACGCCCATCACGTCCAGGACGGCCTGGATGCCGACCAGCTGGAGCGCGATGTACGGCATGGTCGCGAGGATGCCGGTGACGGCCACGGCGAGGGACAGGCCCTTGGAGCCGAAGCGGCCGCGCACGAAGTCCGACGTCGTCACGTATCCGTGCTTGTGGGAGACCGACCACAGGCGGGGCAGGAACGTGAAGATCAGCGGGTAGACCAGGATCGTGTACGGCACGGCGAAGAAGCCGGCCGCGCCCGCCGCGTAGATCGCCGCCGGTACGGCGACGAAGGTGTACGCCGTGTAGAGGTCGCCGCCGAGCAGGAACCAGGTGACCCAGGTGCCGAACGAGCGCCCGCCCAGGCCCCATTCGTCCAGGCTGTGCTCGTTGTCCGGCCTGCGCCAGCGCGCGGCGAGAAAGCCCATGACCGTGACGGCCACGAAGAAGAAGATGAAGACGGCGAGTGCCACGCCGTTCACGCCGTCGTTCATGCGTCGGCACCGCCCTTCGTGGTGGTGCGGGCGCGCTGGTCACGCCGCCACAGCTGGTAGGCGATCACGGTGAGCGCGGTCGAGACGAGCACCCACAGCATCTGGTACCAGTAGAAGAACGGGATGCCGATGAACGCCGGATCCGTCTTCGCGTACGACCCGACCCACAGCATCGCCACGAAGGGCGCGACGAGACAGAGGCCGATGACGACGCGCACCGGCGTCACCACCGGCCCTCTGTTCACTTCTGGGGCATTTGACATCTGGCGGCTCCGTCCCCTCGCTGATCACCGTTGACGCGCAGGCAATCTAGGTCACGGTGTCGCAGGAACGGAACCCCTCGTCCGCATGACGGGCTTACCGCGTGCGCGGAAGGCGGGCTCAGTCCTGGGGACGCTTGAGCCTGGCCACGAACTTGTACCGGTCGCCGCGGTACACCGACCGCACCCACTCCACCGGCTGGCCGTCCTTGTCCAGCGAGTGCCGGGACAGCATCAGCATCGGCAGGCCGACGTCGGTGCCGAGCAGGCCCGCCTCGCGCGGGGTGGCCAGCGAGGTCTCGATGGTCTCCTCGGCCTCCGCGAGGTGGACGTCGTAGACCTCGGCGAGGGCGGTGTAGAGGGACGTGTACTTCACCAGCGACCTGCGCAGCGCCGGGAAGCGCTTCGCCGACAGGTGGGTGGTCTCGATGGCCATCGGCTCGGCGTTGGCCATGCGCAGCCGCTCGATGCGCAGCACGCGCCCGCCGGAGCTGATGTCGAGCAGGCCGGCGAGGGTGTCGTCGGCCGTGATGTAGCCGATGTCCAGGAGCTGCGAGGTGGGTTCGAGTCCCTGGGCGCGCATGTCCTCGGTGTACGAGGTGAGTTGGAGCGCCTGGGAGACCTTCGGCTTGGCGACGAACGTGCCCTTGCCCTGGATACGTTCGAGGCGGCCCTCGACGACGAGCTCCTGGAGCGCCTGACGGACCGTGGTGCGCGAGGTGTCGAACTCGGCGGCCAGCGTCCGCTCGGGCGGGACCGGAGTGCCGGGCGCCTGCGTCTCCGTCATCTCCAGCAGGTGCTTCTTCAGGCGGTAGTACTTGGGCACGCGCGCGGTACGGACGGTCGCCCCACCCTCGTTCTCCGCACTGCTGACGTCGGTGCTCATGCTCTGCCTTCCCGGCTCCGGGTGCCGAAGCGACCGACGTACCGTCGGCCGCGGCTCACATCGTGGCACGGCTTCGTGCGCGGGTGTCCCCCGCGGATGACCTCACACGCTCCGTGATCCCTTCTGTATACCGTTGGCCCTCGCTTTGGTCTAGTCCAGCGCGCCGGACCGGTGAGTGCGGTACAGGTGAACCGGGGCGCCCGTTCTGGTCGCTTGGAAATGAAAAGTCCCTGCATATCGCGGTCCCGTAACGGACGACTCGGCCCCCTTCGAACACCCTTGACAGCCCTATTGGTCTGGGCCAAGCTCCCCCCTACTGGTCTACACCATTGGTCCAGTCCCGGCCCCATGGGCGGTATGGCGCTTGACGGTCACCGCGGGGAGGCAGGGGGGTTTGTGGCATCCCTGAGGAGGGTGGCGTGAAGCGCAAGCTGACAGTCGCGATCGGTATCGCGGGCATGATGGTCTCCATCGCGGCGTGCGGGGGCAGCGGCGACGACGGCGGCGACAGCAAGGCCGGGGCGGACGGCTACAAGGGCCAGACGCTCACCGTGTGGGTCATGGACGGCTCTTCGCCGGACCAGTGGCAGAAGGACGTGACCGCCGCCTTCGAGAAGAAGACCCAGGCGAAGGTCAAGTTCGAGGTCCAGCAGTGGAACGGCATCCAGCAGAAGCTGACCACCGCGCTCTCCGAGGAGAACCCGCCGGACGTCTTCGAGATCGGCAACACCCAGACCCCGGCCTACGCCAAGACCGGTGGCCTGGCCGACCTCGCCGCCCTGAAGGGCTCCCTCGGCGCCGACTGGACCGAGTCCCTCAACAACTCCTCCGTCTTCGACGGCAAGCAGTACGCGGCGCCGTGGTACTTCGCCAACCGCGTCGTCATCTACAACAAGAAGGTCTGGGCCGACGCCGGCATCAAGGACCTGCCCAAGACGCGCGACGAGTTCTACGCCGACCTCAAGCAGATCGGCACCAAGACCAAGAACGAGCCGATCTACCTGCCGGGCCAGAACTGGTACCACTTCGTCGGCCTGACGGTCGGTGAGGGCGCCGAACTGGTCAAGAAGGACGGCGACAAGTACGTCTCCAACCTGGCCGACCCGAAGGTCGCCGCCGCCATGGAGACCTACAAGAAGTTCCATGCGCTGTCCAAGGCGCCGAAGGACAAGGACGAGGCCACTCCGCAGCAGGGCGAGGTCTTCGGCAAGGGCAACGTCGGCGCCATCATCGGCATGGGCTGGGAAGCGGGCATCGCCATCAAGGCCAACCCGGCCATCGAGAAGGAGATCGGCTACTTCACCATTCCCGGTGCCGCGGCCGACAAGCCCGAGGGCGTCTTCCTCGGCGGCTCCAACCTCGCCGTCGCCGCGGGCAGCAAGAAGCAGGCGCTCGCCGACGAGTTCCTGAAGATCGCCCTGTCCGACCAGTACGAGGGCGAGCTGGCCAAGCTCAACGGCGTCATCCCGAACAAGGAGTCGCTCCAGACCAACCTGACGGGCAACGCCGCCGCCGAGGCCGCCGCGCCGGCCGCCGCGGGCGGTGGCACCACGCCGCTGATCCCGGAGTGGGCCGCCGTCGAGAACGCGCCCAACCCGATCAAGACGTACATGACCGCCGTGCTGAACGGCAAGTCCCCGGCCGAGGCCGCCAAGCAGGTCGAGGACGAGTTCAACAAGCGCCTGTCGCAGCAGCAGTAGCGCCCGCAGGAGGCGGGGGCCGCCCGCCCGGCGGCCCCCCCCCCCCGCGGCGCACCCGTCGGGCGAAGGGTTGGGGAGCGAGAACGTGCAGTCCGCAAGGCCGCCCTCCCGGGCCGCGGGGGGCCCCACGGCGTCGAACCGGTCGAGAGAAGAGATGGCGAGCATGACCGTGCAGACCGAACGGCCGCCCTCCGGCCCGGCGGACGTCCGCAAGTCGGACGACGGAGGACCCGGCAGGCCCAAACCGCGAGCCGCGTCGCGCGCCGGCGCGCTCGCCCCGTACCTCCTGCTGCTGCCGGCCGGCGCGGCAACCGTGCTGCTGCTCGGCTGGCCGCTGCTGAAGGACCTGCTGCTGTCGTTCCAGAACCTCAACATGGGACAGCTGATCCAGCATGTCACCGAGTGGAACGGCTTCGACAACTACGAACAGGCCCTCACCGGAGAGGACTTCTGGCGCGTCACCCTGCGGTCGCTGCTGTTCACGGCCGTCAACGTCGTCCTGATCATGGTTCTCGGCACCCTGGTCGGCCTGCTGCTCGCCCGCCTCGGCCGGCGGATGCGGGTGACGCTGATGATCGGTCTGGTGCTGGCCTGGGCGATGCCCGTGGTCGCGGCCACCACCGTCTACCAGTGGCTGTTCGCCCAGCGCTTCGGTGTCGTCAACTGGGTGCTGGACAAGCTCGGCTGGCACTCCATGGCCGACTACAGCTGGACCAGCAGCCAGATGTCGACGTTCTTCGTCGTCACCCTGCTGATCGTCTGGATGTCGATCCCGTTCGTCGCGATCAATCTGTACGCGGCGACCACCACCATCCCCGGCGAGCTGTACGAGGCGGCGGCCCTCGACGGCGCCGGCGTCTGGAAGAGCTTCACCACGGTCACGCTGCCGTTCCTGCGGCCCTTCCTCTACGCCACCACGTTCCTGGAGATCATCTGGGTCTTCAAGTCGTTCGTGCAGGTCTTCACCATCAACGGTGGCGGTCCCGACCGCCTCACCGAGACGCTGCCCGTCTACGCCTACATCGAGGGCGTCGGCAACCAGCACTACGGCATGGGCGCGGCGATCGCCGTGCTGACCATCCTGATCCTGCTCGGCGTCACCGCCTACTACCTGTGGATCGTGCTCAAGCAGGACGATGAAGAGGAGGCCGGGCTGTGAAGCGCTCGCTCTTTGGCCGCGTATGGCCCAACGTCACGGCCGCCGTCCTGTTCGTCGGCTTCGTCTTCCCCGTGTACTGGATGTTCGCCACGGCCTTCAAGCCGACCGGCGACATCATCGCGGACGACCCGGTCTGGTTCCCGACCGACATCACCTTCGAGCACTTCAAGACGGCGACCGGCGTCGACCACTTCTGGACGTACGTCGGCAACTCGCTGGTCGTCACGGTCCTCGCGGTCGTCTTCGCGCTGGTCATCGCGCTCGCCGGGTCGTTCGCGCTGGCACGGATGCGGTTCCGGGGCCGGCGCGGCTTCATCATCGGCTTCATGCTGGCCCAGATGGCGCCCTGGGAAGTCATGGTCATCGCGATGTACATGATCGTGCGCGACGCCTCGCTGCTCAACAGCCTCGTCCCGCTGACCGTCTTCTACATGATGATGATCCTGCCCTTCACCATCCTGACGCTGCGCGGCTTCGTCGCCTCGGTGCCCAGGGAGCTGGAGGAGGCCGCGCTGGTCGACGGCTGCACACGCGCCCAGGCCTTCCGCCGGGTCATCCTGCCGCTGCTCGCGCCGGGCCTGATGTCCACCTCGCTGTTCGGCTTCATCACCGCCTGGAACGAGTTCCCGCTCGTCCTGGTGCTCAACAAGGAGGCCGAGTCGCAGACGCTCCCGCTGTGGCTGTCCAGCTTCCAGACCGCCTTCGGCAACGACTGGGGCGCGACCATGGCGGCGTCCTCGCTCTTCGCCGTCCCGATCCTGATCCTCTTCGTCTTCCTCCAGCGCAGGGCCGTCAGCGGCCTGACCGCCGGCGCCGTGAAGGGATAACGCCATCCGATGACGACATTCGCCAGCGGCACCGACACGCTCACCCGCGACGCCCTGACAGTCCTCCAGCCCGGCTTCCCGGGCACCACGGCCCCCGACTGGCTGCTGCGCCGCCTCGGTGAGGGCCTCGCCTCCGTCGGACTGTTCGGCCGCAACATCGCCTCGCCCGAGCAGCTGGCCGCCCTGACCGCGCAACTGCGCGCCGAGCGGGACGACGTACTGGTCGCGATCGACGAGGAAGGCGGCGACGTCACGCGCCTGGAGGTGCGCACCGGCTCCAGCTTCCCCGGCAACCACGCGCTCGGCGCGGTGGACGACGTCGAGCTGACCCGGGCGGTCGCCTTCGAGCTCGGCCGACGGCTCGCGGGGTGCGGCGTCAACCTGAACTGGGCGCCCTCAGCGGACGTCAACTCCAACGCCGCCAACCCGGTCATCGGTGTCCGCTCCTTCGGCGCCGACACCGCGCTGGCCGCCCGGCACACAGCCGCCTACGTCACCGGGCTCCAGTCGGCAGGCGTCGCCGCCTGCACCAAGCACTTCCCGGGCCACGGCGACACGGCCGTGGACTCCCACCACGCGCTGCCCCGCATCGACGTCGACGCCGAGGTGCTCGCGCAACGCGAACTGGCCCCCTTCCGCGCGGCGATCGCCGCCGGCACCAGGGCGGTCATGAGCGCGCACATCCTGGTCCCCGCCCTCGACCCGGACCACCCCGCGACGCTGTCCCGGCGCATCCTCACCGGCCTGCTGCGCGGTGAACTCGGCTACGACGGCCTGATCGTCACCGACGGCATGGAGATGCGGGCCATCGCCGCCACCTACGGCATCGAACGCGGCAGCGTCCTCGCCGTCGCGGCCGGCGCCGACGCGATCTGCGTGGGCGGCGGTCTGGCCGACGACGAGACCGTACGGCGCCTGCGCGACGCCCTCGTCACGGCCGTGCGCTCGGGCGAGCTGCCCGAGGAGCGGCTGGCCGACGCGGCGGAACGGGTGCGCGCGCTGGCCCGCTGGACGGCGACGGCCGCTCCCACGCAGACGCGGGAGACGCCTGCGGCCGGTATCGACGTGGGGCTCGTCGCCGCCCGGCGCGCACTCACGGTGACGACCGCGCTCCCGTACGAGCCGCCCGCCGAACCCCCCTACGTCGCCGTCCTCACCCCGGTCGCGAACATCGCCGTCGGCGACGAGACCCCCTGGGGCGTCGCGGCCGAGCTGGCCCGTCTGCTGCCGGGCACGGAGACGGGCAGCTTCGCGGGCGAGGACGCGGGGCGGGCGGCGCTGGTGTCGGCGGGGGAGCGGCGGATCGTGGCCGTCGTCCGCGACGAGCACCGGCACCCGTGGATGGCGACGGCCCTCGACATCGTGCTGGCGGCCCGGCCCGACACCGTCGTGGTCGAGATGGGCGTCCCGCAGGCCACGCCCCGCGGCGCCCTGCACATCGCCACCCACGGCGCGGCCCGCGTGTGCGGCCGGGCGGCGGCGGAGGTCATCGCGGGCCGGTAGCCGCGCCGCGGACACGGATGCGGAGCGGATACGACACAGGCGCCGGGCTCTCACGGGGGGAGTGCGGCGCCTGTGTCG
>NZ_JBHWCC010000043.1:0-92670 GCF_042735715.1 Streptomyces sp. NPDC059582 | reverse complement strand
GAGCCACTGTGGCTCGGGGCGCCTCTCGTCTTCCCCCGGTACTTCCTCGTGAGGGCCTTCTGCTGAGGGATTTCTCCCTGGAGAGGATTGTGCGAAGAATTACCTTTTACGGTTAATCGGGATGATTCGGTTAAAGTGTCGCGCGTGACTGTGAATCTGTCCGACGGACGGGTGGCGGCGCTGACCGTCCCCGCCCTGCCGGTGAAGCGTGTCGTCCTCGAGGTCGCGAAGTTCTCGGTCGTCGGCGGTAGCGGTGTCCTGGTCAATTTCGTGCTGTTCAACCTGCTGCTGAGCGGCCTGGGGCAGCCGGCGATGACGGCGACGGTACTGGCCAGCGTCCTGGCCATGAGCGCCAACTACCTCGGCTTCCGCTACTTCGCCTACCGAGACCGCGCCTCCCGGACCCGGCGGCAGATCGCGCTGTTCTTCGTCCTCAGCGGCCTCGGTGTCGCCATGGAAAGCGGTCTGTTCTACGTCGGCTGTCACGGCCTCGGGCTGAACGGCCCGCTCGACTCCAACATCGTCAAGGCCCTGTCGCTCGTCCTGGCCTCCGCCTTCCGCTTTCTCGTCTACCGCACCTGGGTGTTCCAGCGGGATGCGCGGCACGCCGCGTAGGGCGACGGCTGCCGTCGCCCCGGCGGCCGCCGCGCTCGTGCTCGCCCTCATGCTTCTGGTGATCGTCCGTCTGCCGTGGGCGGGCGATCTCGGCATGCACGCGGCAACCGTCGAACGTCTGCGCCACAACCTGGTCGACCCGGGCAACCCGCTGGTCGACGCGGACACGCCGAGCCCGTACTACTCGCCGTGGATGCTGCTGCTGGGGTGTGTCGCGCGGGTGACGGGACTGTCGGTCTTCGTCGTCCTGCGTATCGCGGCGGTCGTCGGGCTCGCGCTGCTCGTGACCGGGATCTGGCGGTACGTGCGGACGCTGAGCCGGCATCCCATGGCACCGGCGCTGGTGCTGCTGTGCCTGCTGTTTCTGTGGGGCACGACCTTGTTCGAGTGGAGCGGCTTCCTCGGTCTCAACTCGCTCGCGTTGACCGTGTCGTATCCGAGCGTGTTCGCGCTGGGGCTCGCCTTCCACTTCTGGGCGTGGCTGGCGCGGGTGGTGCGGGAGCCCGGCGGCTGGGGGGACTTTCTCGGGCTCGGGGTGCTGTGGGCGGTGATCCTGCTCTGCCACCAGTTCTCGGGCGTCGTCGCCTCGCTGGGCGCGCTCGCCACGGTGCTCGCGGCGCGGCCCGCGCGGGCGGTGTGGACGCGGCTCGCGGCGGGGCTCGCGCTCGGGGTGGTGGTGCTGGGGCTGTGGCCGTACTACGACTTCTTCGCGCTCTTCGGGGCGGGGGCCGACCTGGAGTCGGTGCACCGGCAGCTGTACCGGGACCCGTTCGGGCGGTTCGGGCTGGTGCTGGTGGGGGTGGTGGCGCTGGGGCTGCGGTGGCGGCGGGACCGGTGGGATCCCCTGGTGCTGTTCTTCGGACTGGGGGTCGTGGTCTGCGCGGGCGGTTGGCTGAGCGGGCACTACTCGTGGGGGCGCGCGCTGCCCGCCGTACTGATTCCGGCGCAGGTCGCCGCCGCGCTGGAGGTGGTCGGGGCCGGGCGGCGCGGCGTGCGGGTGGCGTGGGCGTGTGTGCTCGGCGCCGCGCTGGTGGTGGGGGCGTGGACACAGGCCGGGACGCTCGGGTACGTGTTCGGACGGGGGCGGCTGCCGGAGGCGGTCGCGGCGAAGTACCGGGACCCCTGGGTGGGCTACAAGTGGATCACGCCGTGGGTGAAGTACGGCGATGTGGTGCTGGCGCGGACGGCCGCGGCGCGGCAGATCCCGGCGTACGGGCCGTACACCGTGGCCCCCGGGTATCCCGACTTCTTCCTCCCCGACGAGGGGCGGCGGGAGGCCGCGGTGCGCAGGTACTTCGCGGCGGGGACGGCGCAGGGGGTGCGGCGGGACATCGTGAAGTCGTACGGGGTGCGGTGGGTGGTGAGCCGGGGGGCGGTACGGGACGCCGGGGGACTGCGGGTGGTGGCCCGAGGGCCGGATGGGCAGGTGCTGTACGCCGTCGTGCGGTGAGGGGGCGCCGTCCAGGGGCTCGGCCTCGACCGCCTGGACGCCCGGTGCCGGGCCGGCGGCCGGAGTGTCCCCGTGCGTGCGCTATTTGAGTGCGCTGCGGACCAGCCGGACCGCTCGGCGCACCTTCGGCCGGGCCACTCGGCGCGCCAGCGGTCGTACGACCTTCGCCGTCATGCCCACCGGGCGCCAGCGGATCTGGAGCCGGCCCGGACCGCTGCCCTCCGGTTCCACCGTGACCTCGTGGGGTGACAGGCCGGAACGGTAGGCGACGTGGGCGGTACGGGTGGGGAAGTCGAGCGGGGCGAGCAGGAGGGCGGTGTGCGGGAGACCCTGCTGTTCGAGGCGGAGCAGAGGGTGGCGTACGCCCTCGAAGCCCCGCAGGGGCAGCGGGGCCGCCGCGAGGTCGAGGTGGACCTGCCCCTCGAAGACGCCGGGGCGGACCGGGAGCAGGCGGAAGGGCACCGTGAGGCGCTCGCCGGGCGCGATCAGGAGGCGGGCGCGCTGCGGACCGACCGCCAGCCGCAGCCCCGGGTCGTAGGTGCGGACGGTCAGGTCGAGCGAGGCGCCCGGACCCGGCGTCAGCTCGGTGATCTCGTGGCGGAACTGCGCGCTCGGGAAGGGACGCGTGTCCAGCTCCAGGTCCGAGACCTCCAGTTCGCGCCGGGCGTCCGGGGAGTCCGGGACCGACTCGCCCCAGTAGGTACGGCCCTGGGCGTCCGCCGTCACCGTCCTCGGGGCCACTCCGTGGCCCAGTCCCCGTGCGGCGAGCCGGGCCCGCGTCACACGGCCCTCGCGGATCAGCTGGAGCACCACGCGCTCCGCGCGCGGCAGCCGGGCGTACGCGCCCGGTGCGAGTGTCGCCAGGTACGGGTTCACGATCTCCGCGAACGAGGTGAGCCACTCCTCGTCCCGGTAGGGCAGGTCGCCTGCGTACATGCGGAAGTCGTGCTTGAGGAACTTGTAGTCCTTGTCCTCCCGCAGCGACTCGTGCCCGCTCTCGGCCAGGAAGGCGTCGATCAGCCGCTGAACGTGGACGCGGTCGGCGACGTTGCCGAGCTTGTGCCGCTGGTTGGAGATCGACCGCGACTCCGAGTCCGCGTACGGCTCGATGTACCAGCGGTAGACCGGCTCGGGGATGACGGTGAACTCCTTGGCCAGGCAGTACGCCATGGCCGTGAAGAGCTGGTCCTCGTAGTGGATGCCCTCCGGGAAGCGCAGCCCGTGCCGGTCGAGGAAGGCCCGCGTGTACATCTTGCTCGTCGACAGGTGCTCGAACAGCAGCCGGGGATCGGCCTCGATGCCCTCCACCGTGCGGCGCTCGGCGACCAGATGCGGCATCCAGGTCGAGCGGCGCCCGGTGTCGGCGCGCACCCGCTGCACCGCGCCCAGCACGAAGTCGACCTCGCGCTCGCGGTGGGCGGCCAACAGCAACTCGACCGCGTCGGAGGGGAGTTCGTCGTCGCTGTCCAGGAACATCAGGTACGGCGCCCGGGCGATCTCCAGCGCGCGGTTGCGCGGCGCACTGCATCCGCCGCTGTTCTCGGGCAGTCGGAGATGCAGGATGCGCGCGTCCTCGGCCGCCAGCCGCCGGGCCACTTCCGGGGTGTCGTCGGTCGAGTGGTCGTCGCTGATGATGATCTCGATGTCGGCGTGCGTCTGGCGGCGCACCGAGGCGACAGCGCGCGGCAGACGTTCGGCGTCGTTGTAGACGATCACCGTGACCGTGACGTCGGGGGTGGCCTCACGAGTGGTGGCCTCGGGCGTGCTCATCGGGCGCTCGCCTCCTCCGGGGTCGGGGCCGGGGTCCGTTCGTCGACGGGGACCGGCCTGGGCAGCGACTTCTCGTTCTCGCCGAGGAAGACCCGGCGTACGACCCGCTCGGCGGCGCGTCCGTCGTCGTACTCGCAGAACCGGCGCCGGAACGCGGCCCGCGCCTTCGCCGCGCCCTCGTCACGCCAGGCGCCCGAGGTGAAGATCTCGGCCAGTTCCTCCTGGGTGCGGGCCACCGGGCCCGGCGCCTCGGCCATCAGGTCGAAGTACACGCCGCGGGTCGTCGCGTACGTCTCCCAGTCGTCGGCGTAGACCACGATCGGGCGGTCGAGATTGGCGTAGTCGAACATGATGGACGAGTAGTCCGTGACCAGCGCGTCGGCGGCGAGCGCGAGCTCCTCGACCGGGTCCCAGGCGGAGACGTCGATGAGCCGGCCCGTGCGGCGCAGGCCCGCCAGGGGGGACGCCGAACCGCCGTAGAAGTAGTGACCGCGGACGAGCAGGACGGTGTTCTCGCCCAGGCGGTCGGCGAGGGTGGCGAGGTCCAGGCGCGGGGTCCAGCCGGCCTCGTAGTCGCGGTGCGTGGGCGCGTAGAGGACGGCCCGCCGGCCGGGGGCGATGCCCAGGCGTTCGCGGACGGCGAGGACGTCCGCCGCGGTGGCGGTGTAGTAGACGTCGTTGCGCGGATAGCCGTGGTCCAGGGAGACGAAACGGGACGGGTACGCGCGCTCCCACATGCGGGTGGAGTGGCTGTTGGCGGAGACGCTGTAGTCCCACTTGTCGACACGGGCCAGCAGTGCGGCGAAGTTCATGCCCTTGGCGGCGGCCGGGAAGCGCATCTGGTCCAGGCCCATGCGCTTGAGGGGAGTGCCGTGGTGGGTCTGGAGGTGGATCGCGTCCGGGCGCTTGACCACCGCGTCGGCGAAGTTGACGTTGTTGACCAGATACCTGGCGGTCGCCACGACCTCCCAGTAGCGGCGGGTGCCGGGGACGACATGGTCCGTGCCGGGCGGCAGGAGCGCCGCATGCTCGGCCGAGACCACCCACACCGGGTGGACGCGCGGGGCGAGCTCGGCGAGCTTGGCGGCGATCGCGGCCGGGTTGCAGGAGACCCCGCGGTTCCAGTAGGCGGAGAAGACGGCCAGTTCGGAGTCGACCGGGCGGCCCAGCGCCCTGCGGTACTGGTGGTCGCGGAGCTTCGCCCCGAACCTGCGCCTGCGGGTCCGTACGGCCGTCCTGGCCGTGCGGCGGGTCCGGTTGGCGGCCTGGAAGGCGCGGTACCTGGTGTAGGCGCCCTCTTCGAGGAGGGTCCGGCGGACGCCTTCGAGGCCGGCCGGGCGGCGATGGCGCTCCGGGCGGCGGCGGACCGCCGCGAGCGACGCCCGGCGGAAGAACTCCCGCGCCACCGCGTCCGGCATCGCCGAGCGGGCGAACGTGCGCAGGCAGTCCTGGACCATCACCTCGTACAGCACGGCGTGGGGGCCGGGGCGGCCCTGCGCGGTGCGGGCGAGGAGCGTCTCGTAGCGGTCGATCAGGGCGTAGCGGTCCTCCGGGGTGACCCGCGGGAGGCTCTCCGGGCGCAACTGACGGTGCTCGTAGGCGATGTGCGCGAGACAGGCGACGCGTTCGGCGTGCAGGAGGGTGGCGTACGCGGCGAACGGCTCGTCCTCCGTGCCGAGGTCCTCCTCGTGCGCCCGCCAGAAGGCGGTGCGGATCGCACGGTTGCCGAGGAGCGGGGTGAGGCGCAGGAGGTGCGGGGCGTCGTCCAGCGCGACGGCGGTCCGGCCCGCGCGGGCCAGCAGACGGCCGTCCGGGGAGGGCTTACCGGACGTCCGCCAGGTGGAGCGGACGTGGTCGAAGAGCAGGACGTCCACCGTGTCCGGCAACTGGGCCAGCTCGGCGGCCCGCTCGGCGACGGTGTGCGGGGCGTCGGCCGGCAGTCCGTCCCCCGCGCGGACGAAGTGCAGCCAGCGGCCGGACGCCCGTGCGGCTCCGGCGGCCCTGGCCTCGGCGTCCCGCGTTCCGGCCGGCAGGGGCAGCACCGTCAGCTCGGACGCGTGCCCCTCGGCGGCCTCACGGGCCCAGTCGCCGACCGCGGCGACGATCACCTCGACGGACGGCAGCGGGTGGGCGGCCAGGCCGTCGAGGAGTGCGGTCAAGTGCCCCTGGGTGTTGGGTCCGTGGACGATGACGCTGAGCTCGGGCATCGCGGTGGACTCCTTCGCGTGGTGACGTCTCGTCGTCGTCCGCCTTGTCGTCGGTCGGGCGCACCCTTCTGGTCATAGTGGCACTGATCGGATAAAAGGGGTGGGTGTGGTTGGGCCGGTTGTGGTGGGCCGGGCACCGCGGCGGGTGCGGCTCGGGGCGGTGCCGTCCGGGGCGGTGCGGCTCCCGGGCGGGGTCGCCCGGGAGCGGTGCGGCTACCGAGTGGTGCGGCTCCCGGGCGGGGTCGCCCGGGAGCGGTGGCGTTCGGGAGCGGTGGCTTCAGGAGCACCTGCCGGGGAGCGGGCGCCGGCTCAGGAGCTCAGGAGCTCAGGAGCTCAGGGGTACCTTGTCGCGCAGCGGTTCCGGGCGGGTCTCCCGCAGCGGCCGGGGCGCCTTGGCCTTGCCGTTGGTGAAGGCCTCGTACTCCTTCATGACCTCTTCGGTCGGACCGTCCATGAGCAGCTCGCCGCGCTCCAGCCACAGGACGCGCTCGCAGGTACCGCGGATCGAGCCGTTGCTGTGGCTGACCAGGAAGACCGTGCCCGCCTGCTTGCGCAGCTCCCGGATGCGTTCCTCGGAACGCCGTTGGAAGGGGCGGTCGCCCGTGGCCAGCGCCTCGTCGATGAGCAGGACGTCGTGGTCCTTGGCGGCGGCGATGGAGAAGCGCAGCCGGGCGGCCATGCCGGAGGAGTACGTCCGCATCGGCAGTGTGATGAAGTCGCCCTTCTCGTTGATGCCGGAGAAGTCGACGATCTCCTGGTAGCGCTCCTTGACCTGCTCGCGGGACATGCCCATGGCCAGGCCGCCGAGGTAGACGTTGCGCTCGCCGGTCAGGTCGCCCATCAGGGCCGCGTTGACGCCGAGGAGGGAGGGCTGGCCGTCGGTGTAGATCTTGCCGCGCTCCACCGGGAGCAGGCCGGCGACCGCCTTGAGCAGCGTCGACTTGCCGGAGCCGTTGGTGCCGATCAGGCCGATCGCCTCGCCCCTGTACGCGGTGAACGACACGTCCTTCACCGCGTGCACCTTGCGGACGCCCGCCGCCTTCTCGGCCTTCCCACGGCGCACGATGCGGTTGAGGGCGGCGGTCGCGGAGCCGCGGCCGGCTCCGGTGCCGTTGACCCGGTAGACGATGTCGACGTGCTCGGCGACGACGGTGGGGATCCGCTCGTGCGTGTTGCTCTGGTTCTCAGCCACGGCCGTACGTCTCCTCAGCCTTCCAGAAGTAGATGAAGCCGCCGACCCCGGCGAGCAGCGCCCAGCCGGTCGCGACCAGCCACACGTGCGGCGGCAGCTGGCTCGCGTGGAAGCTGTCGATCAGCGCGAAGCGCATCAGGTCGATGTAGACGGCCGCCGGGTTGCACTGGAGTGCCGTCATCGCCCAGTGGGGCAGATCGTCGTGGCTGAGCACCTTGTCGATGCTCCACATCACGCCGGAGACGTACATCCAGGTGCGCAGCACGAACGGCATCAGCTGGGCGATGTCCGGCGTCTCCGCGCCCATCCGGGCCATGACCATCGAGACGCCGGTGTTGAACGTGAACTGCAGCAGCAGGGCGGGCAGCACCAGCAGCCAGGACATGCTGACGGGCACACCGAAGCAGAGCAGGATGACGATCAGCGCGATCATCGAGAACAGCAGCTGCTGGAGCTGCTGGAGGCAGAAGGAGATCGGCAGCGCGGCCCGCGGGAAGTGCAGGGCCCGTACGAGGCCGATGTTGCCGGAGATCGCCCGGGTGCCCGCCATGATCGAGCTCTGGGTGAACGTCCAGACGAACACGCCCGTGACCAGGAACGGCACGAAGTCCGGTACGCCGTGGGAGGTGCCCAGCAGCATGCCGAAGATGAAGTAGTAGACCGCCGCGTTCAGCAGCGGGTTCATCACCTGCCAGAGCTGGCCCAGCTTCGCCTGGCTGTACTGGGCGGTGAGCTTGGCGGTGGCGAACGCGGTGATGAAGTGGCGGCGCGCCCACAGCTGGCGGATGTACGCGGGCAGTGAGGGGCGGGCCCCGCTGACCGCGAGGCCGTGGCGGGCGGCCAGGGTCGCGAGGTCGTCTTCGGCCGGGGCCGGGGTGGAGGGCGGTGTGTGGAGGACCTGGCTCACATCCGCTGCTTTCGTTCGGGGGGAGGGGTGCGTGCGTCCGGCTGGGGAGGGGCCCGTCGCCCGGGATTTTCTTACGTTTTTCTTTACGTTTTCTCACGTCGGGACGGGACCGTATCGTCGCAACGCGAGCGTAGGCCGAGTTGGCGTCGGAACGCAACCGTTTCGTCGTGACGGACTTCGCGAGGGCGAGACCGTATCGACGCACGGACGAGACCGTTTCGTCGCGGGGACGGGGCGGTCGCGTCGTGGGGACGGGGCGGTCGCGTCGCCGGAACGAGGCCGTCGCGTCGCTACGCTTTGCGTGGGGACGGCACCGTATCGTCGTAACGCCCTATGCTGGACGGCATGACGACGAACGCCGACGGGCCCCAGACGCGTCCGCGCCGCCGCACCCCCGCGGGAGCCGCCGTACTCCGCGAGGATGTGACGGAAGCCATCCGGGCGGCCGTCTTCGAGGAGCTCGCGGCCGTCGGCTACGCGCGGATGTCCATAGAGGGCATCGCGCGCCGGGCCGGCGTCGGCAAGACGGCGGTGTACCGTCGCTGGCGCTCCAAGCTGCACCTCGTCCTCGACGTCGTCTCGGCGATCGCCGTGCAGGGTCTGCCCGCCCCGGACACCGGCTCCCTGGAGGGCGACCTGCGCCTGCTGTACGAGCTGACCTCCCGTGCGCTGCGCCACCCCGTGGCCTCGCAGATCATCCCGGACCTCCAGGCCGAGGCGGCCCGCAACCCCGAGATCGCCGAGGCCATGCAGAACGCTCTGCGCGAGGGGCAGGAGGGCGTCGCCAGCGGGATCGTCGCGGCGGCGGAACGGCGCGGCGAGGTCCGTCCGGGCATCGACGAGGAGCTGGCGCTCGACCTGATCTCCGGTCCCCTGTACTGGCGTTCGGTGGTGATCCGCAGTCCGAAGCTCCCGAAGGGATACCTGGGGGCTCTGGCACGAGCGACCACGGCGGCACTCAAGGCGCTGTGAACGCAGACCCGCCAGTGCGGTGATCGCCGCGACGACGCCCTGCCCGGGCAGGGCCTACTCGTTGCCGCGACCCGCCCCCGGCGACAGCAGCAGCCGCCGGGCGAGGTCGGCCAGTTCCCCCGCGCGCAGCACCCGCCCCCCGAACCCGGGCAGCGGCACGTGCAGGGGCCGTGTCCACCGCTCGGGGAGGGCGCCGGCACCGTACACCGCCCCGGCGAGGCCGCCCGTCACCGCCGCGACGGTGTCCGTGTCCCCACCGAGATCGATCGCGGCGCGTACGGCGTCCTCGTAGGAGGACGTGGTGCGCAGGGCCCAGAGGGCGGAGCCGAGGCAGGGCCAGACGGCGCCGTTGAACTCCGTGGCGTCGTCCGGGTGCCAGCCGGGGGCGAGGACGACGGCGTAACGGTCCCGGTGGTCGGGGTGGACGGCTTCCAGGGTCGGCGCGACGGCGGTGAGCGGGTCGTGTCCGGCCAGCGCGACCCGGACCAGCTCGTGGAAGACGGCCGTGCCCTCCCAGGCCGCCCGGTCCCCGTGGGTGAGCGCGGCCAGCCGGCGGGCGGCGTCCATGGTGGCCGCCCGTCCCCGGTCCGCGAAGTGCACGGCGGAGGGCGCGGCCCGCATCAACGCGCCGTTCCCCGCGCCGCGTCGGCTGACCTGGAGGTGCAGCGCCGCGGCGGTGTCCCACGAATCGCCGCTGCTCAGCACCGCCTCCGTCTGGAGTCCGATGTCCTTCGGGTCGGCCGCCGCCCACCGCCGGAACCGCCCGAAGAGGTCCGCCGGATCCAGTCCGCCGCACTCCAGCAGGGACTCCGCGACGAGTACGGCCATCTGCGTGTCGTCGGTCGCCTCGCCCGGGTCCCAGCCGCCGCCCCCGCACATCTCGCCGCCGTGCCCAGGCCGCGCGAACCGCGCGGAGAAGGCCCCCTCGGGCCCGAACTCGAAGGGTGCGCCCAGCGCGTCACCCACGGCGGAGCCGACGACGGCCCCGACGGCACGGTCGGTACGTGGATCGGCGGGCGGCTCCGCGGGCGGGTCGGTGCGCAAAGGCGTGCACGGCCGGTCGGTCATCCGGGCAGCGTACGCGGCGGACACGCACGCGTGCTCACCTGCGAGTCCCGCCGTGCCCGCACCCCCGCGCCCGCATTCCTACGCTCTCGCCCCCCGTCGCCCCGTCGCCCGCGCCCGCACCCCTACGCGCGTGCCGCCTCCGGGTGGAGGCGTACCCAGCCTGCCCAGGCCGACGTGATCATGTCCTGGACGTCGTGCTTCGCCTTCCAGCCCAGTTCGGTGGCGATGCGGTCGGCGGAGGCGACGACTCGCGCGGGGTCGCCGGGGCGGCGCGGGGTGACCGTGGGGGGACGGTCGTACCCGGTGACGGCGTTGATGCGGTCGATCATCTCGCGCACCGAGACGCCTTCCCCGCGGCCGATGTTGAGGGTCAGGTCGCGGCCCGGGGACGCCTGGAGGGCGTGGGCCGCGGCCACGTGGGCCTCGGCCAGGTCGACGACGTGGATGTAGTCCCGGACGCAGGTGCCGTCCGGGGTGGGGTAGTCGTCGCCGAAGATGCGCGGGGCCGCGTTCTGCGTGAGCTTCTCGAAGACCATGGGGACGAGGTTGTAGACGCCCACGTCGGCGAGTTCGGGGCTCGCCGCGCCCGCCACGTTGAAGTAGCGCAGCGAGGCCGTGGACAGGCCGGTGGCCCGGCCCGTCGCCCGGACCAGCCACTCGCCGGCCAGTTTCGTCTCGCCGTACGGCGACAGGGGCACGCACGGGGTCTCCTCCGTCACCAGGGCGCCGCGGCCCGCGGTGGCGGGCGTGCCGTACACGGCGGCGGAGGAGGAGAAGACGAAGGAGGGGACCCGGGCCGCGGTGACCGCCTCCAGCAGGACGCGCAGGCCCTCCACGTTCTCGCGGTAGTAGTGCAGGGGGAGGTCCATCGACTCGCCCACCTGCTTCTTCGCCGCCAGGTGCACCACCCCGGTGACGCCGTGTTCGGCGAGGGTGCGCGCGACCAGCGCTGCGTCCAGCGTCGAGCCGGTGACCACGGGCACCCCGTCCGGCACGCGGTCGGCGATGCCGGTGGACAGGTCGTCGTACACCACGGTTCTCTCGCCCGCTTCGGTCATCGCCCGGACGACGTGTGCGCCGATGTAGCCGGCGCCGCCGGTGATCAGCCAGGTCATGTGCGGCCGTCCCCTCGTCAGTTGGCCAGTGGGTGGTGCAATCTCGCGCGGGCCATGTGCGGCTTTCAGTCAAGCAGGCGGCGGAGTCTTCCGTGGACGACCGCGGCGACTCCCCGTGCTCCGGGTGCCACGCGCAGTGCCAGGGCCCCGGAATGGGTGGCGTAGGGCTGCACGAGGACGACGCCGTGGCGGGCGCTGGGCACGGCGCGACGGCGGAGCGGGCCGGCGGAGGTGTCGGCGTGGGCCGTCACCTCGCGGCTCGAACCGTCGGCGAACAGCACGCGCAGGCGCAGGTCCCAGGTGCTCGCGCCGTACGCCCCGAGTGCCGCCAGATCCACGGCCGTGTCGGCCGTCCAGGTGCCGTCCGGGGCGGCGACGAGGGCGACGGTACGGCGCAGGACGACGGGCGCCCCCGCGTGCGCAGCTCCCGTCCGTACTGCTCCCGTCCGTACTGCTCCGGCCCGCGCCGTTCCGTCCCGCGCCGTCCCCGCGCGCATCGCGTCCTCGCGTGGCCGCCACTCCATCTCCGCCGCCTGGGGGCCCGCGCCCGCCATCCGGCCGTACAGCTCGTGCAGGCGCAGTCGCAGCAGGGTGCCCCGCGCGCGCGGGCGCAGTCGCGCGTCGACCGTGAAGGGGAGGAGGCGGACCGGACGGGTCAGCAGGGACTCCAGGGTGACCTGGGGGAGGTCGGCGGACCAGACGGGGGTGCCGTCCGCCGCGCGCGCGTAGGGCGGGAGCAGCCGGGCGGGGCGGGCGGCCAGTTCCCTGAGCCGGGGCAGGTCACGCGGCTCGGGGGAGGCGAGGACGACCCGCGCGAGGAGCCGGCCGGGCGCGGTCGGGTCGGGTGTCCGGTCGGCGGCGTCGTACTCGGCGAGGTAGGCCCGGGTGTGCGTCCACCACGCGCGCCGGTACTCCACGTCACGCAGCTCCAGCTCGCGTGCGTACAGGCGCAGTTCGTGGTCGAGGAACTTGGCGCGCGCCGCCCGCGCGAGGCTCTCCTGCCCGGCGCCCAGCAGGATCTCGTAGGCCGTCCGGCTCGCCTCGGTGCGGGCCCGCCAGTTGTCGGCGTCCGCGCGGTCGAGCGAGATCGACAGCCGCTCGGCGGAGCGGCGCACGTGCCACACGTAGACCTGGTCCGGGACGAGGGCGACGCGGGGGCCGGCGGCGAGCACGCGCGCAGTGAAGACGAAGTCCTCGTAGCGGTGCCGGCCCTCGGGGAAGCGGATGCCGTGTGCGTCGAGGAAGGCGGTGCGGTAGAGCTTGTTGACGCAGAGCGTGTCGTGGACCAGCAGCGGGCGGTGCGCGGGGTGCGCGATCACGGCGTGTGCCGCGTACAGGCGGGGCTGCCAGGGCACTTCGCGCCCCGAGGGCAGCTCCCGGCGGACGCACAGGCCGCCCGCCACCTCGGCGCGCTCCTCGGTCGCCGCGGTGAGCAGCGCGTCGACCGCGCCCGGCGGCAGGAGGTCGTCGCTGTCGAGGAACATCACGTACGGCGCCGTGACCGCGTCGAGCCCGGTGTTGCGCGGGGTGCCGCAGCCACCGCTGTTGACCGGGTGCCGCACCACCCGCAGCCGGGGTTCCGTCGCGGCGAGGCGGGCGAGCAGCTCGGCGCTGCCGTCCGTCGAGCAGTCGTCGACGGCGACGACCTCGTGGACGGCGGGACCCTGCGCGAGCGCCGAGCGCACCGCGTCGGTCACATGTGCTGCGTCGTCGTAGCCGATGACGACGACCGCGACCTGGGGGAGCTGACGGAGGGGCATGAGGTCCAGGTGGCGGAGTCGGTGGAGCGGCCGTCGGGGCGGCCGGAGCGCCACAGGCGGACGAAGGACAGGACGGCGGCCGCGGCCAGCAGTCCGTTGCGGACGAGCATCAGCGCGCAGCCGGTCCAGGTGGAGGCGATGACGTCGGTGTAGAGGGTGGGGAACACGGCGGTGCTGACCGGGGTGGCCACCACGATCAGCCAGGCCACGGGGCGTTGTGAGGTCTGCCGCGAGGTCAGGCACACGGCGGCCAGACCGAGCAGCCAGATCATGTACTGGGGACTGATCACCCGGCTGGTGACGGTGAACAGGAGCAGGGCGCTCAGCGCGGCGTCGAACGGCGTCGCCCCGGTCCACCGCCTGGCCGTGAACCGCCACAGCAGCAGGAGCCCGAAGGCGACGGCCGTGAGGGCGAGGCAGACGTGCGCGACGGTGGAGACGTACGGGCCGGTGAACTCCATCGCGCCGTACTGGTACCGCACTTTGCCCGGCCAGCCGACGTGGGTGGCGAGGCCGAGGACCGTGCCGCCGAGGGACTCGATCTGCACGCCCCTGCCGCCCTGCTGGCGCAGGAAGGACAGGGCGTTGTCGAACGAGAGGACGAGCGGGACGAGCACCACGCCCGCCGTCACCGCCGCCCATGTCCACGCCGACCGGGTCGGCCGCCCCTTCGCCACCCCCACCAGCACCAGCAGCGGCCACACCTTCACCAGCGCGGCGAGCGCGGCGAACGCCCCGCACGCGCGCGTGGAGCGCGACAGCGCCAGCAGCGACACGACGGCGAGCGCGGTGACCTGGACGTCGTAGCGCGCGAGCGGCAGGCGCAGCAGCAGCGGCAGGGCGCCCACCCACAGTCCGGCCCCGAGCAGGCTGCGTCCGGGCCGCAGGCCGGCGCGGGCCAGCGCCACCGTGACGATCGCGTCCGACGCCAGGGTGATGACGACGAACGCCTGGAGATACGTGAGCCACGGCAGCAGACCGGGCGACAGCACCACCGCCCCGGCACCCGGCGGGTACTGCCACAGCTTGTCGTGCGCCGGGAACGCGCCGTGCGAGAGGACGACGTACCAGTGGTGGTAGAGCCGCCACACCTCCCGGGCGACGCGGCCGCCGAGCAGCGGCAGGGAGTCGTGGGCGAGCAGCCACAGCATCAGGGCTCTTGTGGCGAGCCAGACGGCGGCGAGCGTGAGGAGGCGGCGGTGACGTGTCATCACGGCGGATCGTAAGCCGCGCGAGTGTCGCGTATGCGTTGATACGCCGTCAATAGCCAAGAAGCATTGATTAATAGCACAAAATTGGTCACGTGTGGAACAGGAAGCCGAGAGGTACGAGGAGCGGCGCGGCCGGTGTCGTCGCGGTCGCGGTGCCCGCCGCCGTCATGCTCGCGCTCGGTCTGTGGGGCCTGGACCGTGGTGGCGCGTGGCGCGACGAGGCGGTCACGCTCCAGGTCGCCCGGCGTTCGGTGCCGCAGATCTGGCGGCTGCTGCACGGCGTGGACGCGGTGCACGGCCTCTACTACCTGCTCATGCACGTCGTCCTCGGCCTCCGTGCGACCGGCGAGGCCGCCGACGAGGTCGTCGTGCGCCTGCCGTCGGTCGTCGCCGCGGCCGTCGCCGCCGGGCTGGTCGCGGCGCTCGGCACCCGGCTGGCCCGGCCGCGGGTCGGCCTCTGGGCCGGACTGCTGTACGCGGTCACCCCGCTGGTCGGCCACTACGCGCAGGAGGGCCGGTCGTACGCGCTGGTCGCGGCCGGGGCGGCCGGGGCGACGCTGTGGCTGACGAAGGCCGTGACCGGTCGGCCGTGGTGGCCGTACGCGGCCGTCGTCGCGGTCACCTGCCTGCTGCACGAGCTGGCGGTGCTGCTGCTCCTCGCGCACGCGGTGACCCTGGCGCTCTGGCGGGTCCCGCGGCGCGTCTGGGGGCGCTGGGCGGCCGCGTCCGGCACCGTGCTGCTGGTCGTGGCGCCCCTGGTGCTCGTCTCCCGCCGGCAGGCCGCCCAGGTGGCGTGGCTGCCGGTGCCGGGCACGGCGACGGCCGAGCGGCTGCTGCGGGAGTTCACCGGGCCGGCGGACGGGGTGTACTGGGTGTGCGTCGGTCTCGCCGTCGTGGCCCTGGCGGCGGGCCGGCGCTCGGAGCTCGTGCGGGTGGCGCTGCCGTTGGCGGTGGTGCCGCCGCTGATCCTGATGGCCGTGTCGCAGGTGCGGCCGGTCTACGACGACCGCTACGTGCTGTACGCGCTGGCGGGCGCGCCGCTGCTGGTGGCCGCGGGCGCCGACCGCCTGCTGAGGTCCCTGCCGCGCGCCGCGACACCGGCCGGCGCCCTGGCCGTCACCCTCGCGGGCGTCCTGGCCGTCGTCCTCGTTTTCGCCCAGCAGCTGCCGCTGTACCGCCAGGACCGCACCCCCGCGAGCCGCCCCGACAACCTCGCAGCCGTCTCCGCGCTCGCCGCGCGGGAGCTGGGTCCGGGGGACCCGGTGGTGTTCCTGCCGTCCATCGGGCGGCGCACGGCGCTGGCGTACCCGAAGGGGTTCCGGCGGGCGCGGGACATCGCGCTCACCGCGTCGGGGCCGGCGTCCGGGACGCTGTACGGGCGTGAGGCCGACGCGCCGGTGCTGCGCCGCAGGCTGGACGGCCTGGACCGGCTCTGGGTCGTCGCCGAGTCGTACGCCCTGAGCTCGTCCTGGCACCCGGCCGAACCGACCGAGCGGCTCAAGCTCGCCGTCGTCACCGAGGAGTTCGTCCCGCGCGAGCCCCGGCGGGAGTACGTCCGCACGGGAGTCACCCTGCGCCTCTACGTGCGCCGCGCGCCCCAGGTCAGGCCGCTCCGGGCCGGCCCGCCCCGGATCCCGCCGCCCCAGGCCGGCCCGCTCCAGGTCTCCCCGCCCCAGGTCGGACCGGCCGAGGTCCGGCCGGCCGGACTGCGGGTGCCTAGCCGCAGTCCGGGGTCTCCTCCAGCGCCGCCGCGTCCAGCGCCGTGGTGAGCCGGTCGAGGCGCTCGTGCAGCTCGCGGATCTCGTCGATCCCGAAGCCGGTCGCGGCGGCGATCCGCTCGGGTACCCGCAGCGCACGCTCCCGCAGCGCCATCCCTTGAGCGGTCGGCCGCACCTCCACCGAGCGCTCGTCGCGCGTGCTGCGCTCCCGGGTGACGAGACCGGCCGTCTCCAGTCGCTTGAGCAGCGGCGACAGCGTGCCGGAGTCGAGGCGCAGGTGCTCGCCCAGCTTCTTGACGGGCAGCTCGCCCTCCTCCCACAGGATCAGCATCACGAGGTACTGGGGGTAGGTGAGTCCGAGGTCCTTGAGGATCACGCGGTAGACGCCGTTGAAGGCGCGCGAGGCGGCGTGCAGGGAGAAGCAGATCTGACGGTCGAGGCGGAGCCAGTTCTCCCCGGCCTCGGAGTGGGGCGTCTGGGTGGGCGTCATGCGTCCAGAATAGCCCTTGCGGGTAATTCAGTTGTGCGCAACTGAGTTGTGTGCTCTACTTGTGGTCGTGAGGGCGGCCGGACCGGGCCGCCGGAACGTGACTCCGAGAGGGATGGTTTCCATGGACGCGCTCTACACCGCTGTCGCCACCGCCACGCACGGCCGCGACGGCCGTGCCGTCTCCTCCGACGGCAAGCTGGACATCCAGCTCGCCCCGCCGGTGGAGCTGGGCGGCAACGGTCAGGGCACCAACCCGGAGCAGCTCTTCGCCGCCGGTTACGCCGCCTGTTTCGCCAGCGCCCTGGGCGTGGTCGGCCGCGCCGCCAAGGTGGACGTGAGCGATGCCACCGTCACCGGCGAGGTCGGCCTCGGCAAGCAGGGCGAGGGCTTCGCCCTGAAGGTGACCCTGCGCGTGGAGCTGCCCGAGGGTGTGGACGAGGGCACCGGCCGCAAGCTGGTCGAGCAGGCCCACCAGGTCTGCCCCTACTCCAACGCCACGCGCGGCAACATCCCGGTCGACCTCGTCATCGAGTAGTCCGCCGGGCGCCCCGCGAGGGGCGACTCTCAGCCGCCGACCCGCGCCAGCACCTCCCCCGTCCGCCGGCTCCACGCCACCACCACCGCCTCCTCGGGCACCTTGCGCCAGCGCGTCAGCAGCAGCCAGCGCACGTGGTAGCGGCGGACGATCGCGGAGCGCTCGGCGCGGGTCGCGGACGGGGCGAGGTAGGCCCGGACATCGGCGATCCGGCGAAGCCGCACCCGCTCGTCCAAGGACGCGTCGGGCCACGCGGGCGCGGCGAGGTCGGGGCCGTAGCCGGCGATCGCGTGGACGGCGTAGTACCCGTCGGCGATCACGACCTCGCCGGGCCCGATGTGCCGCGCGGCCCAGCCGTAGGCCGGCCAGTGCGGCGGCTGGGCGAAGCCGACCGGGTCCAGCGAGCCGGGGATCACCGCGCCCGCCTGCACGGTGAGGAAGCCGAGACAGGCCCCCGCCGCCGCCACCGTGCCCAGCGCCCTGCGCCACACCGGCCACGGCCGCGCCGCCGCCAGCTCCACCGCCAGCGCGAACTGCGGCCCCACGAGCGTCAGCCCCAGGATCCGGCCGTAGGTGTAGTGCCCGCTGAACCAGCCGTACGCCACCACCAGGCAGTCCAGCCCGAACATCAGCACCAGCGGATCACGCCACGACGACCGGCGGGCCCGCAGCCACAGCGCCGGCAGCCCCAGCAGGGCCAGCCAGAACTGCCCGCCGAGGTCCAGGTACAGCCGCTGGTGCATCGCGTCCACGCTGCCGTCGCCGGCCAGCGCGAACACGTCGAAGTACGGCCAGGCCGCCGCGACGGCCAACGCCACCGCGCCCGCCAGCGCCCACCGCAGCACCACGGCCGGCCGCCGACCCCGCTGCCGTCCGGCGACACAGGCCACCGCCCCCAGTACCGCCGCCACCGACGTGATCGGATGGACGAGCAGGATCACCCCGTACAGCGCGCCGACCCCCGCGTACCCGGCGAGGCCGCGCAGCCCGCTCGGGCCCACGAAGCGCACCCGCCGGGTGTCCCGGGCCCGCGCGGCCGTCAGCGACCAGGCCCAGAAGGCGAGTCCGGTCGCGAACGCGGACGGGTAGGCGAGGGTGCCGGTCATCGACATCAGCCCGAGGTAGCCGCTCCACCAGGCCCGCTCGGTGCCCCACAGCAGCGTCATCGAGGCCAGCGCCAGCACCGGCGCCCACGGTCGGGGGCTCAGCGCGCGCACGAAGCGGCCGATGCCGGTCAGCAGCACCAGCAGGTTCACCGGCCCGGCGAGCTTCACCACCTCCCAGCCGGACAGTCCCGTCAGCCGGGCGAACACGCCCTGCGCGACGGCGTACGGCGAGTAGTACGGACTGCCCGCGCCCGGCAGGTCCGCCATCGGGTGGCGCGGGTGCAGCAGATGCGCCTTGAGGCGTTCGACGACCGCCGCGTGCTGGCCCGCGTCGCAGCACAGCGGGACCCGCCAGTACGCGAGTGTCATCACCAGCCAGAACAGGAAGCCGAACACCTGGTACGGGGTCGGACGTCGGCCGCGGGCGCCGCGCAGCGCGCTGGCTCCGCGCACCGGCCGCCGGACGAGAGCGCCGGCGCTCACCGGACCGACACGGGGGCACAAGGTGAGATGAAGGGCATTGGCCGTACCTTCCCGCCGGGATCGGCGGCCCTACCGACTGTCACCTCATCGAGTGAGCCGGTTCGGCCCGGTCCTGGAGCGGCACGACGACCGGCCTCCGCACGAGTGGCTCCAGCAAGAGCGGCACCCCGACGACGGGCAGCAGCCAGGCCAGCACGATCAGCCGGTCGCCCCAGATGTCGATGTCGGGGTGCCCGGCCTGGGTGAGGACGCCGGTGGACGCGGCCGCGAGCAGGAGGCAGCCGAAGGCCCGGCGCCGACGCAGCGCCCCGTACGCCCCGGCGGCCAGCGCGGCCACGAACAGCGGCTCCCACAGCTGCCGGCGCAGCCACTCCACCCAGAAGTGGAACTGGAGCTGGAAGAACTCCGGCCACGGACGTGTCCGGTCCGGCCGCGAGAAGTGCCCGGTGAGCAAGTCCTGGAGGCTCTCCGACTCGGCCGGGTAGTGCAGTGCCCGGGCCAGCAGCAGCGTCCCGAGGGCACCGCAGCACCCCACCGCCGTGACCGCCACCAGGCCGCGCCCGAACGGCGTACCCGCCCGCCGCCGCCGTACGCCGACCGTCGCGCCGGCCGCCGCCAGGCACAGGCCCAGGAACAGCGACTGCGAGTGCTTCACGGCGAACAGCGCGGCCAGCGCGCCGCCGACGAGCAGCGTTCCCGCGCGCACCCGGCCGTCCAAGGCCAGCGCGCAGCCCCACACCGCCGCCAGGGTCAGCGTCAGCAGCAGGCCCTCGGTCATCGGGCGCATGGCGGTGGTGCCGCACGGCAGGACGTAGAACAGGGCCTGTCCGGTCAGGCACAGGGCCGTCGGGGCGCGCAGGCTGCGCAGCACCAGGAAGGCGAGGACGCCGCCCGCGACCGCGACGACGACGCTCGCCGCCCACACCCCCCACGTCACGCCGAACACCGTGACGAACGGCAGCAGGAACACCGGGTAGCCGGGCCGCACCTCGAAGATCCGCATGAACCGCCGCGACATGTACGGCGTCGTGTGGCCCCCGGTCTGCCCGGCCGCCAGCCGTGCCCCGACGACCCGCCACTCCCGCGCCCGGCAGGCCGCCATCACCCGCCCGGTGGGATCGGGCCGGTGGAAGCGCACCACGTCCACGCTCTGCTTGCGGGCCGCGGTCGACGCCCTGCTCGCGCAGGCGTAGTCGATGGTCCTGGCCGCCGCCGTGTGCTTGTCCTCGCCGCCCAGACTCAGCGCGTACGACAGGTAGTTCTTGGTGTCGGGGGTGTCCCGGCCGGTGACGTTGGCGAGCTGGCACACGGCGAAGACCGCGGCCAGGACCAGAACCCAGGTGCGCGGCCTCACGAGGACGCGAACAGGTCGTGCCCGGCGGCCGGTCCGGGCACCCGGGCCGGGGCGGACGCCGGGGGCATGGACTCGCCCAGCATCAGGGTGCGGACGACGCGTTCGGCGGCGCGCCCGTCGTCGTACGCGCAGAACCGGGCCCGGAAACCGGCCCGCAGCCGGGTCGACTCCGCGTCCCGCCAACTGCCCGAGGCCAGCAGCCAGGCCAGTTCCCGGTAGGAGCGGGAGACATGGCCGGGGGCTTCGGCGGTGATGTCGAAGTATGCGCCTCGGCTCGCCGTGTACGCGGCCCAGTCGTCGGCGTGCACGACGATCGGCCGGTCCAGGTTGGCGTAGTCGAACATCAGCGCCGAGTAGTCGGTCACCAGCACGTCCGAGGCGAGCATGACGTCCTCCACGTGCGGCTCGTCCGTCGCGTCGACCAGCACCCCGCGCCGGTGCAGGTCCGCCAGACCCAGCCCGCGCGCCGGTCCGGTGGCGAGCGAGGGGTGCAGCCGTACGACGAGGGTGTGGCCCGTGCCCAGGTCCGCGGCGAACCGGGCCAGGTCGACGCGGTCGACATGGCCGCCGCGCCGGTAGTCGCGACGGGTCGGCGCGTACAGCACGACCGTGTGGTCCGGCGGGAGGCCCAGCCGGGCACGGGCCGCCGCACCGGCCTCCGGACCGGCGCCGACCAGGACGTCGTTGCGGGGGCTGCCCGTGCGCGCGGACGCGAAGTGGCACGGGTACGCCCGCTGCCACACCAGCTCGGAGTGCCGGTTGGCGACCAGGCTGTGGTCCCAGCGGTCGGCGCGGCGCAGCATCTGCGGCACGTCGAAGCCGTGCCGGGCGCCGGGCTTGTCCAGCAGATCGACCCCCATGTACTTCAGCGGGGTGCCCTGGTGGGTGTGGATGTGCACGCTGCCGGGGCGTTTGGCCAGCGTGCCCGGCCAGTTGACGTTGTTGACGAAGTACGTGGCCCGCGCGGTGAGCGCGTGATAGCGCGGCGAGTCGAGGAGCACGTACTCCACGTCCTCCGGCAGCAGCGCCGCGTCCCCCGCCTCCTCCTTGCCGCGTACCACCCACACCCCGCGGATGTGCGGGGCGAGTTCGCGGGCCTTGCGGTAGACGGCCGCCGGGTCGCCGAGCACGCCCCGGTGCGAGAACGCCGAGTACACGGCGAGGCCGGGGTCGAGCGGACGGCGGGCGTGCAGCGCCGACCAGCCCTGCTTGACCCGCCCGGCCGCCGCCTTGCGGGCCGGCAGCGCCCGCCGCCCGAGCTCCCGGCGCAGCCGCCCTGCCTGTTGCGTCAGCAGGTAGGCCGGGTAGCCGCCGGTCAGCAGCCGCAGTTCGCCGTCCACCGGCGCGCCCGCCGGCCGGTGCCTGCGGAACAGCTCCGCCGTGCGCCGGAAGAACTCGGCCTTGTCCGCCGCCGGCAGCCGGTCCGGCTTGGCGAGGATGTCGAGACAGTGCTCGCCCATCTTGCGGTGCAGATAGGGACGCCAGACGGCGAGCCCGGGTCGGGAGTCGACGAACGAGAAGACCCGCTCGTACTGGTCGTGGATGTCGAAGTGCTTGCGGCTGGTGGTGGACAGGATGTTGCCCTGGCGTCGCTGGCGGTAGTTCAGGCAGATCCGGTCCAGGGTGGCGATCCGCCCCGCGCTGAGCAGGACCGGGAAGGTCCAGGGCGTGTCCTCGTAGTACCCGGGCGGGAACTCGAAGCCGTTCTTCGCCACGAACTCCCGGCGGTAGACCTTGTTCCAGACCACCATCAGCAGATCCAGGATCTCCGGGTGCTCGGCGACCGTGAAGGTGCCCTCGCCGGCCTCCGAGAGCACCTGGGCGAGCACGTTGCGCCGGGTCCCGCCCCACCAGTAGGTGCGGGCGTAGTCGAAGACCAGCACGTCGGGGTCGTCGGTCTCGTCGAGGCGGTCGGCCATCGCGCGCAGAGCGCCCGGGGTCAGCGTGTCGTCGCTGTCGAGGAAGAACAGGAAGTCGCCGGTCGCCAGGGGCATCCCGGCGTTGCGGGCGCGGCCCAGGCCGACGTTCTCCGGCAGGTGCAGCACCGTGACGCGCGGGTCGCGGTCCGCGTACTCGTCGAGGATCGCTCCGCAGCCGTCCGGGGAGCGGTCGTCGACGGCGATCACCTCGATGTCCCGGTAGGACTGCTCCAGGACCGAGTCGAGGCACTCGCGCAGGAAGCCCTGCACCTTGAAACAGGGGATGATGACGCTGAAGCGGGGCACTGCGGGGTCAGCTCCTTACGAGGGGTGCGGCGGCGGGGGCCGGGACGCGCCGCGCGAGCGGCAGCACGGGCGGGATCGCCTCCGGCGGCTCGCCGAGCAGCACCCGGCGCACGACCCGCTCGGCGGCCCGGCCGTCGTCGAACTGGCAGAAGCGCTCCCGGAAGGCGGCCCGCAGCGCGCGTGACCCCGGGCCCGCGTAGGAGCCGTCGCGGAAGACCCGCGCCAGCTCCTGCGGGGTGCGGGTGACCGGGCCCGGCGGCGCGGCCGGCAGGTCGAAGTAGACGCCCCGCGTCTCCTGGTAGACCTCCCAGTCGTCGGCGTACACGACGATCGGCCGGTCCAGGTTGGCGTAGTCGAACATGATCGACGAGTAGTCGGTGATCAGCGCGTCGGCGGCCAGGCAGACGTCCTCCGAGGAGCGGTGCGCGGTGACGTCGATGATCCGGCCGGTGCCGCCGCCGCGGCCCCGGTCGTAGAAGTAGTGGGCGCGCAGCAGGACCACGACGTCCTCGCCCACCTCCTCGCAGAAGGCCTCCAGATCCAGGCCCGGTTCGAAGCCGGTGTGGTGGTCGCGGTGCGTCGGGGCGTACAGCACGGCAGTCCGGCCCTCCGGGACGCCCAGTTCGCGGCGGATGCGGGCCACGTCCTCGGCGGTCGCCGTGCAGTAGACGTCGTTGCGCGGATAGCCGTACTCCAGGGCCTCGTAGGAGCCGGGGAAGGCGCGCTCCCACACCTGGGTGGAGTGCCGGTTGGAGGAGAGGTTGTAGTCCCAGCGGTCGACGCGGCCGAGCAGCTTGGCGAAGCTGCCGGTCGCAGCGGCCACCACCGGGTACGTCGACTGGTCCACGCCCATCTTCTTCAGCGGGGTGCCGTGCTGGGTCTGCACATGCACGCTGCCCGCGCGCTTGACCACGCCCTCCGCGAAGTTGGCGTTGTTCACGAGGTACGTGGCGCGGGCCAGGACCTCCCAGTAGCGGCGGCTGCCGATCACGGCGTGGTCGACGTCCTTCGGCATCGCGTGCGCCTGGTCGGCCTCCACCAGGAACACCGAGCGGATGTGCGGGGCGAGTTCGCGGGCCTTGGCGTGGATCGCGGCCGGGCTGCAGGCGTAACCGCGGCCCCAGTAGGCGCAGTACACGGCCAGGTCGGGGTCGAGGGGGCGGCGCAGTTGCCTCCAATAGCGCAGCCGGGTGCGCAGCAGGCGCGGGCGCGGGACGCTCCCGGCGGCGCCCGTCGCGGCGCGGTTGGCGCCGCGCAGGGTACGGAAGGCCGTGTACGCACCCGCCGCCAGCAGCCGGTGCTGCACCCCCAGGCTGCCCCCGGGCCTGCGGAAACCGGCCGGGCGGTGCCGTCGGTACAGCCGGGCCGCCCGGCGGAAGAAGGCGCGCTTCCTCGACGGCAACCGCCGGGGGTGGGCCGCCGTCCTCAGCACCGCCGCGAACAGTTGCTCGAACAGCGCCTCCGCCCGCGCGCCGGACAGCCCCCGCTCGGCGGCCCGGGTGAGCACCAGCTCCGTCTGGTCGAGCAGCTCGACGTGGTGGGCGCCCGGCTGGTTCAGCCGACTGCCCTGTCGGCGCAGCAGATGCCGTACGACCACCGCGCGCAGCACCGCCATCCGCTCCGCCGCGACCGTGACCAGGCCGCCGAAGCCCACGTCCGTGAAGTGGCCGTCGGGGAAGGCGAGCCGGTGCCCGGTGAGGAACGCCCTGCGGTAGGCGGCGCTCCACGCGGGCAGTGAAACGCCGGTCACCTCGGGCGCCCGCCCGGGGGCGAAGGCCTCCGGCGGTGCCTTCGCCAGCAGTGGCTCGGCCGGACGGGTCGGCTCGCCCTCCCACCAGGGCGTCCGCTCGTGCTCGAAGTACAGGACGTCCACGTCACCGGTGGCGTCCAGACGGTCGGCCAGCGCGCCCAGCGCGCCCGGCACGAGGACGTCGTCGCCGTCGAGGAACAGCAGGTACGCCCCGGTCGCCGCCCGCATCCCGGTGTTGCGCGCCCCGCTCGGACCGGCGGACGGCGGCGAGTGCACCGGCGCGACCCGTGAGTCCCGCTCGGCGTACCCGGCGGCGACGTCCGCCCCGGGGGCGTCGGGCGCGTCGCACACCGGGATCAGCTCGAAGTCGCCGAAGGACTGGGCGAGGACGGAGTCCAGCGCCAGGGACAACCGGCCCTCGACCCCATGGGACGGGACGATGATGCTGAAGCGGGGCATTCTGCTCTTTCTCTGTCGAGGTCCTGATGCTCAGGCCGTACCGATACGGCCCGGCCGTCCGGTCGGCCGCCAGGTGGACGGCCGGGTCGGGGTGGGCCGCGAGGTGCCGGGGGGCATGCGAACTCCCTGTGGGGCAAACGGCGTTCAGTGGCTCTCGGTGACGGGAAGCGGTCCGGAGGGCGGCGGCACCGTGGCGAGCGGGGAGCGCGCGAGTGCGCTCGCGGCCGACGGCGCCGGGCGGCGCTCGTGGAGCGGCACGACCGGCGGCAGCCCCGCTGTCTCGCCCATCACCACGTGGCGGACGACCCGTTCGGCGGCGCGGCCGTCGTCGTACGGGCAGAAGCGCTCCCGGAACGCGGTGCGCAGCTGGGCGGAGCGCGAGCCGCGCCAGTGGCCGCTCGCGAAGATGTCGATCAGCTCGTCCTCGTTGCGGGCGACCGCGCCCGGCGGGAAGGCGCGTACGTCGAAGTAGGTGCCGCGGGCCGCCTCGTACGCCTCCCAGTCCTCGGCGTGGATCACGATCGGCCGGTCCAGGTTGGCGTAGTCGAACATCACCGACGAGTAGTCGGTGACCAGCGCGTCCGAGGCGAGGCACAGGGTCTCGACGCTCGGGTGGCCGCTGACGTCGATGACCCGGGCGCCGCCGGTCGGGGTGCCCGCGGCCGGGGTGCCCGCGGTCAGCGGGCCGTCGTGCCAGTAGTGGGCGCGGGCCAGGATCACGAAGCGTGGGCCCAGGCGGCGCAGGACGCGCTCCAGGTCGAGCGAGGTGTGCTGGGTGACGCGGTAGTCGCGGTGGGTCGGGGCGTACAGGATCGCCACCGCGCCCTCGGGGATGCCGAGGCACGCGCGCAGCCGGGTCACGTCCGCCGCCGTCGCCCGCAGCAGCACGTCGTTGCGGGGATAGCCGTAGTCGAGCGTGGTGTAACCGCCGGGGTAGACGCGCTCCCAGGTCAGCGTGGTGTGGCGGTTGGCGGACAGGACGTAGTCCCAGGTGTCGACGCCTTTGAGGAGCGTCGCGAAGTCCAGGTCACGGGCGGCGGCCGGACGCTCCTGGAGGTCGAGGCCCATGTGCTTGAGCGGGGTGCCGTGCTGGGTCTGGACGAAGACCTGGCCACGGCGCTTGACCAGGCGGCGGTCGAAGTTGACGTTGTTGACGAGGTACTTGGAGCGGGCCAGCGCCGTCCAGTGGGCGGCCGAGCCGGGGACCAGCCGCCGGGTGCCCGGGGGGATCGTGGCGTGGTGCTCGGGGCGGGCGATCCACGCCGTGCGGATGTGCGGGGCGTGGGCGCGGAAGGCGGCCTCCAGCGCGCCCGGGTTGCAGCCGTGGCCGCGGCCCCAGTAGGCGGCGAAGACGGCACGGTCGGCGCGCAGGGGGAGACGGAGCTGGACCCGGTAGTGGAGCTGGAGGACCGCCGCCCGCAGGGCCCTGAGCAGCCGGCTGGTGAGCTTGATGGTGCGGCGGCGCACGGTCATCGCCCGTTGCAGCACCCGGTAGGTGCGGTGCAGGCCCAGCCCGACCAGGGTGTGGCGCAGCCGGGAACGGAGCGGGAGCGGCGCGCCGGGGGTGCGGTAGCGGCGGTACTGGGTGCGGGCCCTGCGCAGGAACTCGGCCCGGGCGGCCCGCGGCAGCCGGCCCGGCCTGGTGAACACCGTCGAGAAGTGGTCGACCATGCGCCGGAACAACAGCGATCGCCAGCAGAGGAGTTGGGGACGGCTCTCGATGAACGCGAAGACCCGGTCGTACTGTTCGAACACATCGAAGTGCCGGCGGCTGGTGGTGCCGAGGATGTTGCCCTGCCGGCGCTGCCGGTAGTGCACGCACACCCGGTCGAGGGTCGCGATGGACTCCGCCGCCATCAGCGCCGGATAGGTCCAGGGGGTGTCCTCGTAGTAGCCGGGCGGGAAGAGGAGCCCCTCGCGTGCCACGAAGTCCCGCCGGTACGCCTTGTTCCAGGCCACCATCAGCACCTTGAGCAGACCAGGGCGGTCCGCGAGCCGGAAGGGGGCCGGGCCACGCTCGGTCAGCTGGTCCGCGACCTTGTTGCGCACGGTCTCGCCGGACCAGTGCGTGCGCGCGTAGTCGTAGACCAGGACGTCCGGTTCGTCGGTCTCCTTGATGCGGTCCGCGATCGCGTACAGCGCGTCCGCCGTGAGCGTGTCGTCCGAGTCCAGGAAGACCAGGTAGTCGCCGGTCGCCTGCTCAAGACCGGCGTTGCGGGCCCGGCCCAGTCCCCGGTTCTCCGGCAGGTGCAGCGGCCGTACCCGCGGATCGCGCGCCGCGAACTCGTCGATGATCGCACCGCAGGCGTCCGGGGAGCAGTCGTCGACCGCGATCAGTTCGAGATCCGGATACGACTGCGAGAGCACCGATTCCAGGCACTCGTGCAGGTACGCCTGAACCTTGTACGCGGGGACGATGACACTGAACCTGGGCAAGGCACATCCATGGGTCGGCGCGGGCGTTCTGCCCGGGAACGGCCGATGGAGTGACTTGGTTACGGTGCGTGCGGCATACGGGGGATGTGCGGTGAACGGAAAGGGGCGGCCCGGTGTCGGACCGCCCCATCAAGTGGGTTTTCCCGTACGTCACTTCACCGCGCCCGCCATCACACCGGACACGAACTGCCGCTGGAACGCGAAGAACACGGCCAGCGGGATCACCATGGAGATGAACGCGCCCGGTGCCAGCACGTCGATGTTGTTGCCGAACTGACGTACCTGCGTCTGGAGCGCGACCGTGATCGGCTGGGTGCCGGACTTGGTGAACACCAGGGCCACCAGCATGTCGTTCCACACCCACAGGAACTGGAAGATGCCCAGGCTCGCGATCGCGGGCCCGCCCAGCGGCATCACGACGCGCGCGAACAGCCGCAGCTCACCGGCCCCGTCGAGCCGGGCCGCCTCCAGCAGCTCGCGGGGGATCTCCGCGAAGAAGTTCCGCAGCAGGAACACCGCGAACGGCAGACCGAAGCCGGTATGGAACAGCACGACCCCGAGAACCGTGCCGAACAGGCCTATCCTGCCGAAGAGTTCGGCGATCGGGATCAGCGCCACCTGCACCGGAACGACCAGCAGGCTGACCACGCCCAGGAACCACCAGTCGCGGCCCGGGAACTCCATCCACGCGAACGCGTAGCCCGCGAGCGAGCCGATGACCACGACCAGGAGCGTCGCCGGGACCGTGATCAGGACCGTGTTCACCAGCGAGGCGGTGATGTCGCCGTTCTCCAGCAGCTTCTGGTAGCTGTCGAGGGTGAGTTGCGAGGGCTGGCTGAAGACCTTCCACCAGCCGCTCGCGTTCATGCTCTCGGGAGTGCGCAACGACGAGATGAGCAGACCGATCGTCGGCACCAGCCAGAACAGGCCGACGAGGATCAGGAACACGCGGACCGCGCCGCCGCCGAGCTTCTCCACGATCCGTGAACCGAGCGACCGCCGCGCCTTCACGGACTCGGCCGGGGCCACCTTGGTGACATTGCCGACCTGCGTCGTCATCGCCTGACCTCCCGCCTGAGCCGCCGTACGTTGAACCACATCACCGGAATCACCAGCAGCAGCAGGAACACCGCGATCGCGCTGGCGATCCCCGGCTGGTCCTCGGAGAAGCCCTTGCGGTACAGCTCCAGCGCGAGCACGTTCGCGTCGTCCTGGGACGAGCCCGGGGCGATGATGAAGACCAGGTCGAAGACCTTCAGCACGTTGATCATCAGCGTGACGACGACGACCGCGAGGACCGGCGCGAGGAGGGGCACGGTGACCCTGCGGAACACCTGCCACTCGTTGGCGCCGTCGACCCGGGCGGCCTCCAGGAGTTCACGGGGCATGCCGGCGAGCCCGGCCGCGATCAGCACCATCGCGAAACCCGCCCACATCCAGATGTACGAGCCGATGATCGCCGGAGTCACCAGCGACGGGCCGAGCCAGTCCAGACCGTTGTACGGCTCCTTGAAGTTGCCGGCCGGCAGCCGCAGCCGGGCCCCGTCCGCCTCGGCCGGGAGCGTGAAGGTGCCGTCGGCCGCGGCCTTCGCCGACGCCACCACCTTGCCGTCCTTCACGGCCTCGATCCGCATCCCGGAGTAGCCCACTTCGGTCGGGTCGGGAGCGCCGAGCGTGCCGACACCCTTGCCGCGGGTGAAGTCCTGCCAGGTGGTACCGGTGATCTTCCCCGGGTCCGCCTTCGGCGCCACGGCCGGCGCGGCGCCGTCGGGCAGCTGGTCGGGGGCCACGCCGACGAGCGGCAGCGTGACGGTGTCCCCGGCGCGGACCGGGGACTTGGTGACGAACCCGCCCTGCTCGGCGACGAGCGGCGACTCGCGGCCCGGGTGCGCCTTGGGGAACGCCGACGACTCGGCGAACGTGTCGTGCACCCCCACCCACACCGCGTTCGCGACGCCCTTGTCCGGGTCCTGGTCGTAGACGAGCCGGAAGATGATGCCGGCCGCCAGCATCGAGATCGCCATCGGCATGAAGACGACCAGCTTGAACGCGGTTCCCCAGCGCACCCGTTCGGTCAGCACCGCGAAGATCAGACCGAGCGCGGTGGCGACGGTCGGGGCGAACACCACCCAGATGATGTTGTTCTTCAGCGCCGTACGGATGCCGTCGTCGGTGAACAGGGCCTGGTAGTTGTCGAATCCGGCGAAGCCGTCGCCGGACTGGTCGTAGAAACTGCGCACGACCGAGTACCCGATCGGGTAGACCACGAGCGCGCCGAGCAGCACCAGGGCGGGCAGCAGGAACAGGGCTGCCACGGTTCTGCGGGTGCCGGTCACGCTCTTGCGACTCTTCGGCGCGGCAGGGGTCGGGGGGACCCCTGCCGCCGTGGCCGACGTCATCGCCGGATCAGCTCCCGCTCCCGTACGCCGCCGCCGCGTCCTTCTCCAGCTTCGCCTGGGTGCCCGCGATGTCCGTCGGGCTCTTCAGGAAGTCCTGGAGGTCCTTCCACTCGCCCTTGCCGGGCGTGCCGCCGAAGGCCTGCGGGGCCTGGTCGGACATGTCGAAGCGGAAGTCGTCACCGGCGGCGATCAGCGCCTTGGCCATCTTCTGCTGCACCGCGTTCGGATACGCCGACGGGTCGACGTTCTTGTTCGGGGAGAGGTAACCGCCCAGCTCGGCCTGCACGGTCGCCGCGTCCGGCGAGGCCAGGAAGGTCGCCAGCGCCTGCGCCCCCTTGGAGTCCTTCAGAATGACGGCCGCGTCGCCGCCGCTGACCACGGGCGCGGTGTCACCGACCGACGGGAACGGGAACACCTTCGCGTCCGTGCCCACCTTCGACTTGGTCTCGGTGATGTTGACCTGCACGAAGTCGCCCTCGAAGACCATGCCGGCCTTCGGCTGGTCGCCGCCGGTGAAGGTCTGCGTCACGGAGGCCGGGAACTCGGTCTGCAACGCGCCGTTCGCGCCGCCCGCCACGAAGTCCTTCTTGCCCCAGACCTGGGCGAGGGTGGTCAGCGCCTCCTTCACGGAGGGGTCCGTCCACTTGATCTTGTGCTGGGCCAGCTGGTCGTACTTCTCCGGGCCCGCCTGGGAGAGATAGACGTTCTCGAACCAGTCCGTGAGGGTCCAGCCGTCGGCGCCGCCGACCGAGAACGGGGTGACACCGGAGTCGTACACCGTCTGCGCGGTGGTCAGCAGCTCCTGCCACGTCTTCGGCTCGCTCGCCCCCGCGTTCTCGAAGACCTTGGCGTTGTACCAGATCAGGGACTTGTTGGCAGCCTTGTAGTAGACGCCGTACGGCTTGCCGTCGACCGCGCCGATGTCCTGCCAGCCCTGCGAGTAGTTCTTCTGGAGCTCCTTGACCGCGTCCGCGCCGAGGGGCGTGGCCCACTTCTTCTCCACGGCCTGCTTGATGGCGCCCGGCTGGGGCAGCATCGCCACGTCCGGCGGCTGGCCGCCCGCGATCTTCGAACCGAGGAAGTTGATGATCGGGTCCTGGGCCGGCACGAAGGTGACCTTGGCACCCGTGCGCTTCTCGAACTCCGCCAGGACCTTCTTGAAGTTGGCCTGTTCCGCACCGGTCCAGACGGCGGCGACCTCCAGGGTGGTGCCGTCGAGCCGGGGGAGGGTGACCGTGCCGGCCGTGCCCTTGGTGCTCTCGCCGCCGCCGTCGCTCTTCTTGTCGTCGCTGCCGCCGCATGCGGTGAGCGAGAGCGCCAGTGCTCCCGCGGCGACGGCTGCCGCGGCCCTCGCGGCCCTGCTCGTCCGGTGTGTTCTGCTCGTACTCCGCATCACTGCCCCGTTCTTCGTTCGTCGTCGAACGTCGAGCGCTTGCCCAGTGCGCTCTGGTCTACGCCGGGTCCATGGGGTCGGCAAGAGCGCGTACGGTGTCAAGCGGAAGATCGTGACCGCGTCGTGATCGGGCGTGAGCTCGGCCGGGGGGTCGAGTGCACGCTGCGCACGCGTATGTGGGGTTGTGCGCACCGGGGTTGAGCGCGGAAGACGTGCCGCGGAGCCGGGTGCGGGGTGGGCGGGGGCCGGCTGCGCGGTCGCCGCGGCGTGGTGTCACGGGGCCGGGTGCGCGGGGTGCGCTGCGGAGTTGAGCGCGGCAAGGCGCCACAGCGCCGGTCGCGAGGGGCGCGATGAGCGAACGGGATCGGGCGCGGCAACGCCTCACGGAGCGGGTGCGCTGGAGGTGTCAGCGAGCCGGGTGCGGGGTGCGCGGCCGGGCGCGGGTCCGGCCGCGGCGCCGGGTGTGCCGGACGCGCCGCGGAGTCGGGCGGGCGGCTTACAGCAGTGACGGCACTTCCGCCGCCGACACCTCCCGTGCCGCTCGTTCCAGTGCGCTGGCCAGCAGGGCCAGGTCCGTGGGGCCGTTGCCCAGTTCGCGCACCGGGCGGCGGGCCGGTGGGTCGCCCATGCGCTGCCAGTCCAGGGGGACCACCGTGGGACGCAAGGTCGCCGTGCGCGGGATGCGGCCCGTGACCCGGCCGCCCTGGAACGGGGTCGTGCGCCCGTCCGCCCCGGTGAGCCGGCCACGTCCCGGCGCCGGTTCGTCCGCGCCGGACTCCGGCGCGTCGAGCGTCACCCGCAGTGCGGCCCCGCGGGCCGGTTCCGTCTCCGCCGTACGCCCGCCGGGGCCGGTGGCCGCCACCAGGTGGACGCCGAGTCGCTCGCCCTCACGGGCCACCGCCTCCAACGCCCGCATCACGGAACCCGCGGCGGGCCGCCCTGGCGAACCCAGCGCGGGGGAGACGAGCGCGTCCAGGTCGTCCACGACCACCACGAGCCGGGGCAGCGGCGGGGCCTCGGACCGCTGACGGGCCGCGCCCGGACGCAGCCGGATCGTCGCGCTGGGCGGAGCGTCGAGATCGCTCGCGCCGTCGGACCCGGCCGGGATCCCGGTGCCGGCGGTGGTGCCGGTCCTGGACGTGCCGCGCGCCGATGCCGTGCGCTGGGCGACGATACGGCCCGACACCTCGCGGTGCGTGTGCCAGGCGGCGAAGTCGGAGCGGCCGAGCAACTCCGCCCGGCGCTTCAGCTCGGCGCTCAGGGACTGCGCGAACTCCCGCATGCGCACCGGGTCGTTGGCGGTCAGATGGGTGGTCACATGCGGTACGTCCGTACAGACCCGCAGGCCGTCGCCGTGACCGCCGACCGTCCCGCCGGTGCTGTCCCGGCCGTCCATGAGAACGATGCCCAGCCTGTCGGGGCGCTCGGCCGCGGCGAGCGAGGCGACGACGGCCCGCAGCAGTTCCGTACGCCCGCTGCCCGCCGGTCCCTCGATCAGCAGGTGCGGCCCCTCGGCCACCAGGTCCACGCCGACCGGGCCGCGCGGCCCGGCCCCGAGCACGGCCGACGCCCGGCCGCCGAACGCCTCCCGGTCGTCGGCGGCGTCCGCCCAGCGCGCCATCAGGGACGCCGGGGTCGCGCGAGCCAGCCCCAGCTCGTCCAGGAGCCGCGCCGCCGGAGGCAACGGCGCCGACACCCGCGGGTGCCGCCCGCCGGGAGCACCGTCGGGACGCAGCGGCGCCAGCGCCCGCCCGAACCGCTCGGCCCAGGCGAGCGAGACGGCGTCCACGGCGGCGACCGTGCCGTGGCCCACGGGGCCGTGGCGGTGCGGGTCCGCGGCGGTCCGGTCGACGCGCATCAGGTGCAGCGCGGTCGCCACGTCCCCGCTGAGCAGCGCCACGGCACCGCACTCCCGGAACACCGGCGCCACCGCGCAGGCCGCGTCGTACGTCTGCGTCACCGGGGAGGCGGGCGAGGCCGGGGCCGTCTCGGCCAGGCACACCACGTGTATCCCCGCCCGGGGTCCCTCCAGCGTCAGCCGCGCCACCGCCTCGCGCAGGTCCGCGCCTCCGGGGTCACCGTCCACGACGAGCACGGTGTACGGCCCCGGGAAACCGACGGCCGGGTCCGTCGTGTTCTCGTCCCGGGCCCAGGAGGGCCGTCGGGGGGAGGGGACGGAGAGCGAGGAAAGGGCGGAAGGGGAGGAAGCGGAAGAAGGGGAGGCGGGGGAGGGGACGGGCGGGCGGTCGTGCGGTGCCTCGGTTCGGGCCGGGCCGGCCGGCTGCCCCGCGTGGTCCTCCAGCCGGCGCAGGAGCTCGTCGGTGCGGGCGGCGGCCTGTTCACGGTCGTAGGCGAGCAGGAGACGGCAGTCCTGGCCGTGTCCCGGCCGCACATGGGGCAGCCAGCCGAGCCAGGACCACTCCGCGGTGCGCTCCTGCACGGAGCGGGAGCGGTCCGTGCTGACCAGCACGACCTCCAGCGTGTCCGGGGAGTGCAGCGCGGTGAGCTGGGCCACGACCGCGCGCGCCAGCCCGGACAGCCGGGGGCGCGGCCCCGCGAGCCCCAGGGCCCCGGCCTCGCGCAGGTCCGCGGTCACCGGCACCGCGGGGAGCGGCCCCGAGCCGTCCGGCGCGGACCGCTCGGTGGTGCCCAGCCGCACGGTGAGCGTCTCCGGGTGCCCCGGGCCGCGCTCCCACAGCCGGGGGCCGGGGCCCAGCGCCGTCAGCAGCAGGGCGGCCGGGTCGGGCCAGGTCTCCGGCGCCCGGGACGGCCGGGCCGACGGCTGCGCGGCCCTGCCCTGCGGCTCCTCGTCCTGGTCCTCGTCACCGCCCGCGCCCGGCGCGCCGCGGCCGCCGGCCAGGCGTCGGGCCCAGGCGGTGAGCCCGCCGGAACGTCTGCGCGCTCCCTGTGGTTCGTCGCCGGGGTGCGGGGCCGGTGCGCCGGCCGGGTGCGCGGGCGTGTGCCTCGCGTCCGCCGTCCCGCCGGGTCCGACGGCCCCGGACCGTCCGGCGTGGGTGTCGCCGTCCGTGCCGCGCGCCGGCTTCCGCGCGGCGGAGCGGCTCTCGATGCGCGGGGCCCCGCCCTGGAGCGGCACGGCGGGAGGCTCCACCGGGCCGTGGTCGCGGGCGCCCGGGGCGGCTTCGGCGGCGCCCCAGCTCACCGAGCCGTAGCTGTGGCCGGTGCTCGCGTCAGGGCCGTCCCCACCGTCCTCACCGTCCTCCACCGCGCGCGTGGGGGAGGAAGAGGCGGACGGGGCGGCCGCGCTCGTACCACCGCGGTCGTCGGCGCCCGCGGTGGTCAAGTCGCTCCCCGTGCCGCACGACACCCGCACATGACCCTCACCGTCGGGTGTCGTCGTCACCCTCGCTCCCGGGCCGCCGGCCGGCGCGAGCCGCAGGGCCGACTCGCCGATGCGCAGCAGCGAGCCCGGCGCGAACGGCACCGGGCTCGTGTGCACGCGGGTGCCGTCCAGGGCGGTGCCGTTGGTGGAGCCGAGGTCGGTGACCGAGACACGGCCGTCGGGGTCGAGGGCGACCGCGCAGTGCAGCCGGGAGACGTCCGGGTCGTCGAGCGGGACGTCGGCGTCGGCGGAGCGGCCGATGTTCACCGGGCCGCCGTGCAGCAGATGGACCCCGCCCGCGTCCGGGCCCGCCACCACGTGCAGCTGGGCCGGGGCGTCGTCGAGTTCGGGGTGCGGCTCGGGTTCGGCGGGTGCGCCCAGGGACAGCACGGCACCGTCGATCAGCGGGGGCTCGCCCAGCGTGCAGCGCTGGGAGTCCAGCCGCTCCGCACCGGCGTACAGCACCACGGGACCGCTTCCGGGCTCCCGGCCGCGCTCGTGCGGGGAGGTGCCCGCGTCGCCGGAGACCGCCGAGGCCAGCGCCGACGCCACCGCCGCCAGGGCCGTCCCCGCGGGCGCTGTGACCAGCACGTCGCGGGTCGTGGCGCGACCCCGCGAATCGGAGGGCGGACCCAGCGGGTCTACGACGGTCAGCCGGATCTGCATCGCCGTCAGCGGTCCCTTCTGCGCGGGCGCCCGCCGGGCGGGGACGAAGCCGCGCCGCGGTCCCCCCACCGCGGACTTCCCCCACCACACGAGCACGTCGGCCAGTAACTGGAGGCATCCTCGCACCTGCCACCGACAACGCGCCCGCCGCCCACCGGTAAGTGATCTTGATTGGTCGGCTCTGCCCGTAAAAGTGCCTGACCGGGACCGTGCGGGTGACAGCTTGAGATCGGTCACGTCCCCTTTCGGCAACCACAGGGACCCAGGCGAGCGTCTTTCCTTCGAACATGTACGGGAGCGGGTACGTAAGTCCCACAGAATGACGAGAACCCGGTGCCGGGCAAGGCGGCACTACAGTTGGGTCGGAACACCGGACAGTGGGTCGGACACAAGGCAAGCAAGCAGCAGGGAGCGCATGACGTGCGGCCGGTAGGCAGCAAGTACCTGCTCGAGGAGCCGCTCGGACGCGGCGCCACGGGCACCGTCTGGCGAGCCCGCCAGCGTGAGACCGCGGGCGCCGAGGCGGCCGTGCCCGGCCAGCCCGGCGAGACCGTCGCCATCAAGGTCCTCAAGGAGGAGCTGGCGAACGACTCGGACGTCGTGATGCGGTTCCTGCGGGAGCGGTCCGTCCTGCTCCGCCTGACCCATCCGAACATCGTCCGGGTCCGCGACCTGGTCGTCGAGGGCGATCTGCTGGCGCTGGTCATGGACCTCGTCGACGGCCCCGACCTGCATCGCTACCTGCGTGAGAACGGCCCCTTCACGCCCGTCGCCGCGTCCCTGCTCACCGCGCAGATCGCCGACGCGCTCGCCGCCAGTCACTCCGACGGCGTAGTGCACCGCGACCTGAAGCCGGCGAACGTCCTGCTCCAGCAGCACGGCGGCCAGATGCACCCGATGCTGACCGACTTCGGCATCGCGCGCCTCGCCGACTCGCCAGGCCTCACCCGCACCCACGAGTTCGTCGGCACGCCCGCGTACGTCGCCCCCGAGTCCGCCGAGGGCCGTCCGCAGACGTCCGCCGTCGACGTCTACGGCGCCGGGATCCTGCTGTACGAGCTCGTCACCGGGCGTCCGCCGTTCTCCGGCGGCTCCGCGCTCGAGGTGCTGCACCAGCACCTGAGCGCCGAGCCCCGCCGGCCGTCCACGGTGCCCGACCCGCTCTGGACGGTCATAGAGCGCTGCCTGCGCAAGAACCCGGACGACCGGCCCAGCGCCGAGAGCCTCGCACGCGCTCTGCGCGTCGTCGCCGACGGCATCGGCGTGCACGCGAACTCCGCGCAGATCGCCGCCGCGGACGCGGTCGGCGTCCTGCTGGCGCCCGACCCCAGGCCCGCCGCGGTCCCCGGGTCCGCCGACCCGACCCAGGTGCTGCCCACGGGCCAGGCGCACGGGGCGTACGACCCGAACGCGGCGACCAGCGTCCTTCCGCACACCGGGGGGCCGGTCGGCGCCGCCGACCCCACCGCCGTACTGCCCAACACCGGACAGCAGCAGCCGGGCAACCCCGCGGAGCCGCACCCGTGGCAGTCCCAGCTGCGGGCCGCCCGGGACCGCAACGAGCAGACGCAGATCCAGTACCTCGACCCCGGCGAGGACCCGCTGCGCCGCCGTCCGCAACGGCAGGTCGCCCCCCGGCCGCAACAGCAGCAGCAGTCCGCCCAGCAGCAGCGGCCCCAGCAGCGCGGCCGGCAGGGTTATCAGGGCCAGCAGGGTCAGCAGGGCTATCAAGGCCAGCAGGGCTATCAGCAGGGACAGGGGTATCAGCAGGGGTACGGCTACCCGCAACAGCAGCCCCAGCAGCAGCCGAGGCAGCGGCAGCAGTACGCGCCGCCCCAGCAGCCGCAACAGCCCCAGCGGCCCGCGCGGGAGCCCAGGGAACCCCGGCAGCGCAGCGCCAACCCGACGAAGATCCCGGGTCTGGGCTGTCTGAAGGGGTGCCTGTTCACGATCGTCATCCTGTTCGTCGCCGCGTGGCTGATCTGGGAGCTGAGCCCGTTGCAGGAGTGGATCGGCACGAGCAAGAGCTTCTGGGGTGAGATCACCGACATGTACAAGCAGGTGTCGGGCTGGGTCGGAGGCCTCGGCGGCGGCGGGTCGCCGAGCGGCGACGGCAACTGACCCGACGACGGTGTCCGACGTCACCTGATCGCCAGCTTGGTGACTTGTCGACATCCGGCGGGTGATTTCCGCCCCGGCGGTGAAGGTTGGCTCTCCGGACGCGTAGTTTTGGCGACAACACGCGTCCGTAGGAGCAGCCTTGGCACGGAAGATCGGCAGCCGGTACGCCGCCCACCAGATCCTGGGGCGCGGCAGCGCCGGCACGGTGTGGCTGGGTGAGGGGCCGGAGGGGCCCGTCGCCATCAAGCTGCTGCGCGAGGACCTCGCGTCCGATGAGGAACTCGTGGGCCGCTTCGTACAGGAGCGCACGGCGCTGCTGGGGCTCGAGCACCCGCACGTGGTCTCCGTGCGGGACCTCGTCGTCGACGGCAACGACCTGGCGCTGGTCATGGACCTCGTCCGCGGTACGGATCTGCGCACCCGCCTGGACCGCGAGCGACGGCTCGCGCCCGAGGCGGCGGTGGCGATCGTGGCGGACATCGCGGAGGGCCTGGCGGCGGCGCACGCGGCCGGGGTCGTGCACCGGGACGTCAAGCCGGAGAACGTCCTGCTGGACATGCAGGGCCCGCTCGGTCCGGGCGGCGCCCACCCGGCGCTGCTGACGGACTTCGGGGTCGCGAAGCTGATCGACTCGCCCAAGCGGACCCGCGCCACGAAGATCATCGGAACGCCGGACTACCTGGCGCCGGAGATCGTGGAGGGGCTGCCGCCGCGGGCCGCGGTGGACATCTACGCGCTCGCGACCGTGCTGTACGAGCTGCTCGCCGGGTTCACGCCCTTCGGCGGCGGGCATCCGGGCGCCGTGCTGCGGCGGCACGTGACGGAGACGGTGGTGCCGTTGCCGGGCATCCCCGACGAGCTGTGGCAGCTGATGGTGCAGTGCCTGGCGAAGGCGCCGGCGTCGCGGCTGCGGGCCTCGGAGCTGGCGGCACGGCTGCGGGAGCAGCTGCCGACGCTGGCCGGGATGCCGCCGCTGGACGTGGACGAGCCGGACGTGGAACCCGGGGAGGACACGGCGGACGAGGCGGAGGAGCCGGCCGCGCCCGTCCGGGACCGGGGGGTGCGGCGGGGCGCCGTACCGCTGGTGCCGGGCGCCAGGCCGGACTCCAACCGGGACACGCACACGTCGATGCGGGTGCCGGGGCCGGACGAGCTGGCCGGCGGGGCGCGGGGCACCGCGCGGGCACCGCGGGCCGCGGGAGCGCCGCGTCCCGGGTCCGCGCGGCACCGGGCGTCGGCGCGGCGGCGCCGGGTGACGCTGGGGGCGGCCGCGGTGCTGCTGGTGGCCGCCGTGGGCGTCGGGACGTGGTGGGCGACGGCGGGGGACGACGCGGGGGCGACACCGCAGGACACGAAGCACTCGGCACCGCAATCCCCGTGACCTGGCACCGGCCTCCGTCGCCCCGGCGCTCGCCGCTTGGCGGAGCCGTTACGCTGGATGCGTGGCAGTCGTCGATGTATCCGAAGAGCTCAAGTCCCTCTCCTCGACCATGGAGTCGATCGAGGCCGTTCTGGACCTCGACAAGCTGAGGGCAGACGTCGCCGTGCTCGAGGAGCAGGCGGCCGCCCCGTCGCTGTGGGACAACCCGGACGAGGCGCAGAAGATCACCAGCAAGCTCTCCCACCTCCAGGCCGAGGTCAGGAAGGCGGAGGCGCTGCGTGGGCGGATCGACGATCTCGCCGTGCTGTTCGAGATGGCCGAGGAGGAGGACGACCCCGACACCCGTGCCGAGGCCGAGTCCGAGCTCGCCGCCGTCAGGAAGGCGCTGGACGAGATGGAGGTCCGTACTCTGCTCTCCGGGGAGTACGACTCCCGTGAGGCGCTCGTCAACATCCGCGCCGAGGCCGGTGGCGTCGACGCCGCCGACTTCGCCGAGAAGCTTCAGCGGATGTATCTGCGGTGGGCGGAGCAGAAGGGCTACAAGACCGAGATCTACGAGACCTCGTACGCGGAAGAGGCCGGCATCAAGTCGACCACCTTCGCCGTGCAGGTGCCGTACGCCTACGGCACCCTCTCGGTCGAGCAGGGCACGCACCGTCTGGTGCGGATCTCCCCCTTCGACAACCAGGGGCGTCGGCAGACCTCCTTCGCCGGTGTGGAGATCCTTCCCGTCGTCGAGCAGACCGACCACATCGAGATCGACGAGACCGAGCTGCGCGTGGACGTGTACCGGTCCTCCGGTCCCGGTGGTCAGGGCGTCAACACCACCGACTCCGCGGTCCGGCTGACCCACCTCCCCACCGGCATCGTCGTCTCCTGCCAGAACGAGCGCTCGCAGATCCAGAACAAGGCGAGCGCGATGAACGTGCTCCAGGCCAAGCTGCTCGAGCGGCGCCGCCAGGAGGAGCAGGCCGCGATGGACGCCCTCAAGGGCGACGGCGGCAACTCCTGGGGCAACCAGATGCGTTCGTACGTGCTGCACCCGTACCAGATGGTCAAGGACCTGCGCACCGAGCACGAGGTCGGTAACCCCGAGGCCGTGTTCAACGGCGAGATCGACGGCTTCCTCGAGGCCGGAATTCGCTGGCGCAAGCAGCAGGAGAAGTAAACAGCCGGACGATTTGTCGACAAGGCAACTGCGGCCAGACTGGCGGCAGTTGCCTTTCGCGTCCCGGATGTCTGGGCTTTACATCACACTCACACCTTCACAGCCAGGCAAAGGCCCCGTAGCTGGACATCGCGTACGCAACGGCCTTGACGTTGCTTTGAAAAGTGGGAAGGGTAAAGCGCGGCATGCGTATCTATGGGGCGCATGTGAACCGGGGGCGCCACACAGATGCACAGCTGTCCCCGTCGATCACCGCCCCGGACGCGGCCCTCACTGACGATCGGCTACTGGGGGTAGCAAACAGATGACCAAGAAGACGCGCATCCGCGTCGCGCGGATAGCCGCCGGCGCAGTGATCGCTGCCGGTGCCTCGCTGACGGCGGCCGGCGCCGCCTCGGCCCTCGACATCGGCGTGTCCGTGTCCGTCGACGGCGACGACTCGGGCGGCACCTCGGAAGGTGCCACCGAGGGTGCCTCGGTCGGTGTGACCGAGGGCACGTCCACGGGCACCTCCGCGGGTACCTCGACGGGTACGTCCGAGGGCACCTCGACCGGTACCTCGGAGGGCACGTCCACGGGTACGTCCGAGGGCACCTCGACGGGTACGTCCGAGGGCACGTCCACGGGTACGTCCGAGGGCACCTCGACCGGCACCTCGGAGGGCACCTCGACCGGTACCTCGGAGGGCACGTCCACGGGCACCTCGACGGGTACGTCCGAGGGCACGTCCACGGGCACGTCCGAGGGCACCTCGACCGGCACCTCGACGGGTACCTCCGCGGGCACCGACAGTGGTGGCTCGGACACCAGCGGCGGCTCCGACAGCACCGGGGGCAACCAGGCCGACCCCAACGGTGGCAACGACAACTCCGCGCAGGAGGAGGGCTCCTCCGCCCTCACCGACACCTCGGAGTCCAACACCTCCGCCCAGGGCAGCGGTGACCAGCTCGCCGAGACCGGTGCCGCGCAGACCACGTTCCTGCTGCTCGGTGCCGCCACGATGATCGCCGGTGGCGTCGGCTTCCGGGTGCTGCCGCGCCTCATGGGCGGCCGCGGCGGTGCGGCTGCCTGACGGTAGCCGCTCGGGTGCGGAACGTACCCGCACGCACATATGCGAAAGGGCCCGGAGCGAAGCCATCGCCCCGGGCCCTTCGTGCGTTCGCTGCGTCCCTACGCGGTCTGGTGGGCCAGCAGTGCCACCGCCGCGATCAGCACCGCGAGCAGAGCGATCAGCGCCATCGGGTTGAGGCTTGTGACGAAGTTCTCCTGCTGCAGCCGCTCACGGTTGGCGCGGCATACGGGGCATCGGCCCTCGTTCACGGGCGCCGCGCAGTTCGCGCACACCAGCCGGTCGTACGTCATGCGCTCGCCCTCCTTGCACCGGTTTCACGCCTACAACGCTCGGGGAAGCGGGAACGTTCCCACTTCCACTGTGCCAGGTTCCGCGGATTTCGGCGCGGTCCGCCTTATCCTGCCCGCCGTCTCGCCGGGCAGTCGCCGTTTTCCGGCCGGAAAGTGCCGTACAAAACCGCCCAATCCTCGCGCATCTCTGGTCGGTGCCTGCGCTTGCGCACCCAGGTCGCGTATGGTCACGCTCATCTACCCCCGGCGACCCGTGGTGCATCCGTGATCCGATTCGACAACGTCTCCAAGGTCTACCCCAAGCAGACCCGCCCCGCGCTCAGGGATGTCTCCCTCGAGGTGGAGAAGGGCGAGTTCGTGTTCCTCGTGGGGTCCTCCGGCTCCGGAAAGTCCACCTTCCTGCGGCTGGTGCTCCGCGAGGAGCGGACCAGCCAAGGCCAGGTGCACGTCCTGGGCAAGGATCTCGCGCGCCTCTCCAACTGGAAGGTGCCGCAGATGCGCCGCCAGCTGGGGACGGTCTTCCAGGACTTCCGGCTCCTGCCGAACAAGACGGTGGCGGAGAACGTCGCCTTCGCGCAGGAGGTCATCGGCAAGTCGCCCGGCGAGATCCGCAAGTCCGTGCCGCAGGTGCTCGACCTGGTCGGGCTCGGCGGCAAGGAGGACCGTATGCCGGGCGAGCTGTCCGGTGGTGAGCAGCAGCGCGTCGCCATCGCGCGGGCCTTCGTGAACCGGCCCAAGCTGCTGATCGCCGACGAGCCCACCGGCAACCTCGACCCGCAGACCTCCGTCGGCATCATGAAGCTGCTCGACCGGATCAACCGGACGGGCACCACGGTGCTGATGGCGACGCACGACCAGAACATCGTGGACCAGATGCGCAAGCGCGTCATCGAGCTGGAGAAGGGCCGCCTCGTCCGCGACCAGGCACGCGGCGTCTACGGCTACCAGCACTGACCGCACCGTCCACCGAAAGGCACAACCAGACGCCATGCGCGCCCAGTTCGTTCTGTCGGAGATCGGTGTCGGTCTCCGCCGCAATCTGACGATGACCTTCGCGGTGATCGTCTCCGTCGCCCTGTCACTCGCCCTGTTCGGCGGGTCGCTCCTCATGAGCGACCAGGTGACCACCATGAAGGGCTATTGGTACGACAAGGTCAACGTCTCGGTCTTCCTCTGCAACAAGAGCGAGGCCGAGTCCGACCCCCACTGCGCCAAGGGTGCTATCACCTCGGACCAGAAGAAGCAGGTTCTCGCCGACCTGAACAAGATGACCTCGGTCGTGCAGAAGGTCACCTACGAGTCCCAGGACGAGGCGTACAAGCACTACAAGGAGCAGTTCGGCGACTCCCCGCTGGCCAGCTCCCTCACGCCGGACCAGATGCAGGAGTCGTACCGGATCAAGCTGAAGGACCCGGAGAAGTACAAGGTCATCGCGACCGCCTTCGACGGCCGGGACGGCGTGCAGTCCGTGCAGGACCAGAAGGGCATCCTGGACAACCTGTTCGGCCTGCTCAACGGCATGAACTGGGCCGCGCGGGCGGTGATGGCGCTGATGCTCGTCGTCGCGCTGATGCTGATCGTCAACACCGTGCGCGTCTCGGCGTTCAGCCGACGGCGTGAGACGGGGATCATGCGGCTCGTCGGCGCCTCCGGCTTCTACATCCAGGCGCCGTTCATCATGGAGGCCGCGGTCGCCGGACTCATCGGCGGCGGCGTCGCCTGCGCGTTCCTCGTGGTCGCCCGCTACTTCATCATCGATCACGGCCTGGACCTGTCCCACAAGCTGAATCTGATCAACTTCATCGGCTGGGACGCGGTGCTGACGAAGCTGCCGCTCATCCTCGCGACGAGCCTGCTGATGCCCGCGCTGGCCGCGTTCTTCGCGCTGCGCAAGTACCTGAAGGTGTGACGCACGCCAAAAGGGCCGTCCGGGCAACCGTCCGCCCGGCCCTTCGCGTTGTCCTAGACTCACCGCCATGTCAGGTAGTGACCGCTTCTGTCAGCCCCGCCGCATCCGCCGCGGGGCCGCCCTGACATTGGTGTTCGCGAGCATCCTCGCCGCCGGTGCGGCCACGGGCTCGTTCCCCGACCCTGACGGTAAGGACGCCTCCGGCCCCGCCCGTTCGGCCGACCGGGCCGAGCCCGCCGGCCACCACGAGGACGTCGCCAGGGCGGCCGCCGAGGCGATGGCCGACGGCAAGTCCCCCATGGAGGCCGCCGAGCGCGCCGTCAGCCGCAGCGGGGACCGCTGGGCCGCGGTGTACTCGCAGGGGGAGTACGAGGAGTTCGAGGCGGCCCTCGACGGCCAGTACACCGGCGTCGGCCTGTGGGCGCGGCGCGAGCGGGACGGCCGTATCGAGGTGTCCAAGGTCGCCGCCGGGTCGCCCGCGGCCACCGCCGGGATCCGCGAGGGCGACCGGCTGCGCAGCGTCGACGGCGCGAAGGTCGACGGGCGGCCCGTCACCGAGGTCGTCTCCTTACTGCGCGGGGACGCCACCGACGCGGCCGCCGGCACGGCGGTCACCCTCGGTCTGGAGCGCGGCACGCACGCGTGGACCCGGACCCTGCGCCGGGCGACGCTGTCCACCGACTCCGTGACCGTGCAGAAGCTCGCCGGCGGTGTCACCGTCATCAGGGTCGCCGCGTTCACCAAGGGTGTCGGCGAGGACGTGCGCACCGCCGTGCGGCAGGCTCCGGCAGGCGCGGGGATCATCCTCGACCTGCGCGGCAACTCCGGCGGGCTGGTCACCGAGGCCGTCACCGCCGCGTCCGCCTTCCTCGACGGCGGCCTGGTCGCCACGTACGACGTGGACGGCGCCCAGCGGGTCCTGCACGCCGATTCCGGCGGGGACACCTCCAGACCCCTGGTCACACTCGTCGACGGCGGCACGATGAGCGCGGCCGAGCTGCTCACCGGGGCGCTCAAGGACCGGGGCCGGGCGGTCGTGGTGGGGACCAGGACCTTCGGCAAGGGCTCGGTCCAGATGCCGAGCAGGCTGCCGGACGGCTCCGTGGCGGAGCTGACCGTCGGGCACTACCGCACCCCGTCGGGCCGTGGCGTCGACGGGACGGGGATCACGCCCGACCTGGAGGCGGACGCCGCGGCGCTGCCGCGGGCGGTCACCGTGCTGAGCGGTCTGGGCGACACCTCCTGAGCCGGTCGGAATCGACTTTCCCTCGCACCCCCCTGTGGTGCGAAAATGTCAGCACTATGTCCAAGGGAATGTACGTACCGAAAGAGTCCCAGCAGAAGCAGCAGGGGACGGCCGCCAAGTCCAGGGACGGCGAGAAGGGCGGCAAGCGCAAGATCGTCGCGCAGAACAAGAAGGCGCGCCACGACTACGCGATCGTCGACACCTACGAGGCGGGCATCGTCCTGTCCGGCACCGAGGTGAAGTCGCTGCGCCAGGGGCGCGCCTCGCTCGTCGACGGCTTCGTGCAGATCGACGGGCACGAGGCGTGGCTGCACAACGCCCACATCCCCGAGTACAGCCAGGGGACGTGGACCAACCACTCCGTGCGTCGCAAGCGGAAGCTGCTGCTGCACCGCGAGGAGATCGACAAGCTGGAGTCGAAGTCGCAGGAGACGGGTCACACGATCGTGCCCCTCGCGCTGTACTTCAAGGACGGCCGGGCCAAGGCCGAGATCGCCCTCGCGCGGGGCAAGAAGGAGTACGACAAGCGGCAGACGCTGCGTGAGCAGCAGGACCGCCGGGAGTCGGACCGCGCGATCGCGTCCGCCAAGCGCAAGCAGCGGGGCGCGTAGCGGGCGGAATACGGTGGCACGCGTGCGTGTTGTTCACGTACGATGGGCTCGCACCTCACAGCGGGTGCGCACCCCCTCCTCGGAGGGATTGAAAAAACAACATGGGGATGATCGGTTTCGACAGCGGATGTTGAAGCAGGGGAAGCGTGTCGAGGAAGCGGCAATGATCTCGTTAACCATATGTCGCAACCAATAATCGCCAATTCCAAGAGCGATTCCCAGTCCTTCGCCCTCGCTGCCTAATAAGCAGTGAGTGAAGGACCCTTAATGGGTGTCAGCCCGGGGGTGTTCCCGACCCGGACCCTGGCATAATCTAGGGAACTAAACCATCCGGCCCGGTCACGGGGTCGGATGGGAAATCAAACAGTGACTGGGCCCGTCGGCGACTTGTTCGCGTGATCACCGGGGCCGAGAAAATCACAGCGAACTGCACACGGAGAAGCCCTGTTTTTGCACCGTTGGACGCGGGTTCGATTCCCGCCATCTCCACTCATCCCATGTTTTGCACACGACAAAGGCCCTACCGCTTTCGAGCGGCGGGGCCTTTGTCGTGTGTGCTCTCGTCGCGCGGATCGTTGCGCGGGGGCTGAGAAGTCGGACAACGCGGCCTCTGCCCACTCCGGCGCCGGCAAGGCTCGAAGCTCGGGGCTCGTGGCCCGCGCTTCGATCTTCCGGCGGGCGCTGCACCGTCATCATCGCGTACGTCGCGTACACGCCGCCGCTGCCGTCCGTGGGGTCTGAGCCCCGGGCTTCGGGTCGCGGGATTCGAGCTTCTCTTTCAAGGAACGGGTGGGAAGAACCAACCCCCCTCCCGCCCCTCCCCGCGTCGCAACTGCCGCGCACACCTGCGGACATGACTATTTGTGATCGTGTTGCGACGCACCGTCGCGACCCTCTAACGTTCGCGGCAACAAACAACCCCGGCCGGGTGTTAGCAGCACCCGCCGGGGTCTCACCCCAAGATCCGGCTTATGGAGAATCTCGTGGCGTACGAAAACTCTAGCGCTGCCCTGCTCGTACCCGCAGCGCATCCCATGGCCAAACCCGGCTACGGCAAGCGCTCCGTCCCGGACCAGCCGCCGCCTCGGCCCGCCGACTTCGGCCATCTCCCCGCCCGTGAGGCGTACCTCGCGAGCCTGCTCGACCGGCTCTGCGAGAACGCGGCCATGGACGCCAAGACCATCGCCAAGACGCAGCCCCTGTACGGCCAGCAGGCCGTGCGCTCCGCGTTCAACGAGCTCGGCAGGGCCGGGCACCTGCGCCGGGTACGCCGTCGCGCGGAACCCGGGGACGGTCCCGCGACCGGGGCGCGGTGGGTCTTCCACACGTACTGGTCGCGTACCGCACGGGACAGCGAATGGTGGACCAGGTTCCTCGAAGGTGACGCCCGGCCCGCCGCCGCCCCGGAGACCGGCTCCGGTGACGTACCGCCGCGGCCGTCCGAGGACGCGCCGGGTCCCTCGGTCGCCTCCGTCACCCTCGCCCGACTCGGCCTGCGCGAACCGCGCTTGGCGCTGTCCGCCGCGGACTGCGCCGCACTGGAGCAGCCGGCCGCCGAGTGGCTGGAGCGTGGGGTGACGCCCGAGCATCTGACACAGGTCCTCGTCGCCGCGCTCCCCGACCACGTCTACTCGCCCCGCGCCTTCGTCCGGCGCAGACTCGTCGACAAGATGCCTCCCGGGCGCGTCGCCGACGAGCCCCGCGCGCCTCGCCTGTTGATGGAGTGCACCGACTGTGGTGTGCCCGGCCGGCCGGAGGCCCTGCCGGAGGGCCTGTGCCGGGCCTGTCGCGTGGGTGGGGGAAACGGCGCGTCCCGAACACCGGCCCCGATGCGGCCCGGGACTGTGCACGCGCGGGCCGAGCGGGTGCGGGCCTCGATCCGATTGCCCCAACGGCTCTGAGGCTCCCCCCAAAGTGACTGCTCCCCCCGGCACTTGATCTGAATCGGTCGGATTTGCTCCCGCATCGAAGTCGCAGCGGTCCCACTCTTCACAGGGAGCACACATATTGACTACTGTTCGGTAGCACCCTTGGTAACAGGTCATGGCCCGCGCGGACTTCGTCCCGCGCTCCCGTGCCGCGGCCGAGGGAGCCGCGCGCCTAACGGAAGCGACCACTTCCGCGGCCGCGTACGTCAATCAGCGACCGGGGGAACACCGTCGCTACGGGGAGAGGTACATCGTCATGCCGCGACTGCTGGCGCATTCGTTCGCACCGACGCATCCGCATCCACGCCGTACGGAGTCCTGACCGCCTCCACGGCACTTCGCCTCGTCGACCGGGCTCCGGCCTGCCCTCTTCACGAAGAACGGATGCTCTCTTGCGTTCCAGTCCATGGTTCCGCGCGCCATCGAGGCGAAAATCCCGGTTCCTCAACCGACTTGTCCCGCCCGTCCTGGCGCTCGCCGTGCTCGCCACGGTCGCCGCCCAGCCGGATCTGCCCACCCACCACGCCGACGACTTCAGCCCCGTGGCCGACAGCTACGACGGCTTCGACGCGAAGAGCGCCGAGCAGCTCCGCCAGGACCAGTGTCTGCTGGCCGAGGCGCTGCGCAGGGGCGGCCCGACGATGTACACCACCGCGCAGGACGGGCTCAACCAGACCCCGGACAAGCTGCACGTCGCGGCCAACCGCGAGTACTGGAACGACACCCCGCTGTCGACGACGTTCGAGAAGGACAAGACAGCCGCCAGCGCCGAGGGAACGGCGCTCTACGAGCACATCCGGGACTGGGAGATCTCGGGGCTGCCGACGCCCGGGGGCTTCAAGTCGGTCGCCGACTTCGAGGACCCGCCCGGCATGCCCGGTGACAGCCGGGACAACTTCTTCGGCCAGACCGGCCTGTCCAAGTGGATCTGGGAACAGTTCTGGAAGTCCGAGGGCGACTTCTACGAGGACCCCACCCCGAAGGCTGACGCCGCCACGGTCAAGGCGGTCAAGGACCTCGGCACCCCCCTCTACGGCAGTGACCCGGACCCGCACCTGCCCTCTCCGCAGTGGCAGCAGGCGTTCGCCGAGCACCAGGCCTGGGACGGCCTGGTCAACTGGTCGATGGAGCCGACCGCTGCCGACAACGCCCGCATATTCCTCTCCTCCGGCGGCTTCCCGCGCACCGCGCCCGCCCCGGGCAGTGTCGAGTACCGCATAGCCGTGGAGGACCTGAAGTCACGGTTCGCGTCCTGCGCGTGGCGTACCCCGGTCGACCCGAGCAAGGTGCTCGGCCAGGAGGTCGCCGCCGCGTCCGCGGAGTGGCAGCAGGAGATCGCCGCACAGGGCACCCAGCGCAACCAGATCCTCAACGCCAACCGTGACGCGACCAAGGCGCTCGCGGCCGGCTCGAAGGCGCTGGGCGAGATGCTGGGCCAGTCGTGGCTGGCCGACCACCTCACCCGCTGGCAGGACTACTGGTCCGCGGGCGGTCCCGGCTGGATCGGCGACAGCCCGATGATCGTGCACGCGCACGGCGCCACCGACAAGTGCCTGGAGATCGGCGGCGGCAGCAAGGTCGACGGCACGCCGGCGCAGATCTACACCTGCAACGGTTCCGCCGGGCAGAAGTGGCAGATCCGCGGCGACGCGTTCGTCAACGTCAATTCCGGCAAGTGCCTGGACATCAAGGGCAACGGCACCGCGAACGGCACCGTGGTGCAGATCCTGACGTGCAACAACAGCGCCGGCCAGAAGTGGGTGTACAACACCCACGCGACCACGCGCCTGTACAACCCGGGCACCGGCAACTGCCTGGACCTGGCGACGTACGACAACAGCCGTGACGCGCGGATGTGGGACTGCAAGGGCACCGACCCGCAGAAGTTCGACATCGCTCCGTCCGGTCACGCGGGCACCGACGATCTGGACTACCCGACCAAGGCCCAGTTCGACAAGGTGAAGAAGCAGATCACCGACGCGCAGACGGCGGCGAAGAAGCAGCTGGATCTGATCAAGGCGCAGTCCACCGTGGCGCAGAAGTCGGCCACCGACACGGACACCGCCGCGAAGGCCGCCTACGCGATCGCCGACACGGCCGGTGCTCCCCGGGGACGCGGTCTGCTGGTGGGACAGCAGAAGGCACAGGTCACGAAGGCGTCGGCGGCCGCCCTCACGGCCATATCGGCGGCCGGTGACACCGCGTACGCGGCGACCAAGGCCGCGGCCGGGGACAGCGCGACCATCGCGGCGCGGGCGCTGACGCAGGCCGCGCAGTCGAAGGCCGCGTTCCGTACGGCCGCCGCGCAGGAGGCCAACGCGCAGGCCAAGGCCGCCGCCGACGCGGCCGCCGTACAGGCGCAGACCGCGAAGGCGGCGCGTGACACGGCGAAGGCCAAGCTCGCCGAGACCCAGAAGGCCGAGGCCGACGCGAAGGCGGCGGCCGCCACCGCGCACGCCAAGCGGCTGTCGGCGGAGGCCGAGGAGGCGACGGCGAAGGCGGAGAAGGAGACCGCCGCGGCCAAGCAGGCCGAGGCCGCCCAGCACCGGTCCAACGCCGAGGGCTACGCCAGGACCGCCACCGAGGCCAAGGGCCGGGCGGAGGGCGCCGAGTCGACCGCCCGCACCAAGCGCCAGGACGCCGAGGGCGCGCGCGATCGCGCGAAGGGCAAGCGGGACGACGCGTGGGACGCCGAGAGCAAGGCGAACGCGGCGCGCGCGAAGGCGGACGCGAAGGACGCCTACGCCGAGGCGCACGACGCGTCCGACGACGCGGTGGAGTCGCGGGCCGCCGCGGACGACGCGGACAAGGCCGCGGACGACGCGGAGGCGGCGGCGGGTTCGGCCCGCTCCGAGGCGAACGCGGCCACCCAGGCGGCGGCCGACGCCGACGCGGCGGCCACGCGCGCCGAGGCCGCGGCCAAGCGGGCCCGCTCCGACTCGGACGCCGCGCAGGCGGCCAAGCTGAAGGCGGACGCCGCCGTACGCACCGCGACGAGCTCGGCAGCCGACGCGATCAAGGCGTCCCAGGCCGCCGCGAGCGCGGCACGCACGGCTGTTGCATTGGCGGATGAGGCGGAGAAGCATGCCGCCGACGCCAAGAAGCAGGCCGACGCGGCGAAGGCCGAGGCGGCCAAGGCGCTGACGGGGGCGGCCGACGCGGCCGGTCACGCGTACACGACCGCGCAGGCGGCCGACGACGCGGGCGCCGCGGCGCAGCAGGTCGCCGCTCCGGCGAACGACGCGATCCAGCTCGGTTCGCCGTACGTCAACAGCGACTTCGCCGCCGGTCTGGTCGTGCTGGCGGGCCAGTCGTCGAAGTCGATCGCCGAGCAGCAGCAGGCCGTCGCGGAGGCGCACGCGGCCAACGCGCAGAAGAACGCCGAGCAGGCGGCGAGCCTGGCGAACGCGGCGACCGGTGACGCGAAGGCCGCGTACACCATCGCCGCCGAGGCGGCCGGACACGCGGCGGACGCCCGCAAGTCGGCGAAGGAGGCGCTGGGTTACGCGGCCGAGGCGGCGAAGTACGCCTCCGACGCGCAGCTGTCGCTGGCCCGCACGATCGACTACGACCAGCAGGCCACCGAGGACGCGGCGGCGGCCGACCGGGCCGCGGGCCGGGCCGAGGGCTACGCGACGGACGCCCGTTCCTCCGCCGACCAGGCGGCCCTGGACGCCTCGGCCGCCCGCGCGGCGGCCGCCGAGGCCGAGCAGGCCGCCACCGACGCCCGCGCGGCAGCCACCCGCGCCGACGCGGAGGCCACCGCGGCCGAGGAAGCGGCGAAGGACGCCCAGAAGTACGCGGACTCGGCCCAGCAGGCGGCTGACCAGGCGGAGCGCAACGACGCCAACAAGCAGGTCCAGACGGGCGCCGGAACCGGCGTCGGCGGTGTCTTCTACATCATCGACAAGATGACGGAGGCGGCACCGGGCAAGCAGCTCAACCCGTGCGACTACACGCTCCAGGGCTGCACGGTGACGTACGAACTCCATCTCGACGTCACGGTCAGCTACTACTTCTGTGAAAATCCGGACGTTCCGGCCACCCAGTCCGGCTGCCCGCCGGAGGACACGGTCTTCCTCAAGACGGAGGTGCTGAAGAACCAGAAGCAGGAGTGGACCCACCACTTCACCGCCGGCGACATCACCCGGCTCGGCTGGCAGGCCCTCTTCGGCGACACGCTCGGCGCGGTCCTGTACGAGGTCGTGCTGGGCGACGCCGTCCGCTGCTACCACGGCGACGCGGCCGGCTGCGCCTGGTTCGCGTCCAACTTCATCCCGGGCAAGGTCTTCGAGAAGGCCGCCGAGTTCCTCCGCGCACTCGACGCCGCGATGAAGACCGGAGTCGGGGTCGCGGACGCGTTCAAGGCGCTGAAGGCCCTGGACGTGGACCCGGCGACGCTGGCCCGGATCGAGGAGGGCGTCAACGTCTTCGAGGACGCGGTGACGGCCTGTGTACGGAACAGTTTCCCCGGCACCACCGAGGTGGTCCTGGCCGACGGCGGCCGCAAGGCGATTCGCGACGTACGGTTCGGCGACCTGCTCCTGGCGACCGACCCCACCACCGGCCGCACTGTGGGCGAGCCGGTGACCCGTACGTTCTCGCACCCCGCCGACGACCTGCTGGACGTCACTCTGGCGGACCGCGGGAGCCTGACCAGCACACCGGGGCACAAGTTCTACGTCACCGGGCGTGGCTGGATCCTCGCGTCCGACCTGCGCGTCGGCGACAGCCTGCGCAGCACCGACGGAACCCTCCGCACGGTGGCCGCGGTCCTTGACCGGGACGAAGCGGCGCCCCGGACCGTGTACGACCTGACAGTGTCCGGCCTGCACACGTTCTACGCCGTGGCGGGAAGCACGCCGGTCCTGGTCCACAATTGCAACGACATCGTGTTCGACGAAGCCAAGTTCCCCGGCCAGGCGCACACGCTCGGGGACCATGTGCGGCCCAACCGTGCGGCGGCCGAGGACAAGGCCATCGAGAAGACGCGCAAGAACGACGGCCGGGACACTCCGAACAGCGTGTTCACCGACCAGGACACGGCGCAGAAGGTCGTCGACGCCGCCCTGGCCGAGAAAGCAAGCATGATCGCCAACTGGATGACGAAGAGTTCCAAGAGCGAGCTGGAGTGGACGGGCACCATCGGGCGGAGGGACGACTCGCTCGGCACGGTGTACTACGCGGACAGAAGGACTCCGACCGCCGCGGGCAACGGCTATTACATAAAGCTGGTGCGGGTGCCGAAGGTCAAGGGGCAGCCGAAACACCCTCGGGGCTATTACGTGCAGACGTGCTACCCGAAGTAGGGAGGAGACACCCGGTGCAGCGATTCACCGAGTTCGGATTCGGCGTGCCGTGGGTGATGGGTTTCTTCCACCAGGATTGGACCTACGACGGGCCCACGGCCGCCGACGTCGTGGCGAAACACCTCGCGGAGGAGAGCGGCGAAGAGGTCCTGGCTGTCCGCCGCGATGCCCGGACACTCGCCGACAACCTGCCCTCGGACACGCTCGAGGTGCTCTGGACCGCCGGAGCTCAGTACATGCCGGGCTTCGTGAGGACCACGGGGACCGAGTGGACCCGGACGGTGGTCGGCCTGTGTGAGGCGAGGCTGTCCGCGCGGGCAGACGTCCGTCCCCTCACCGGAGCCGACACGGAGGACGGCTGGTCCCGACGGGACGCGGTCGTCGCCGAGATCGGGCGGGTGGGATTCCTGGCCGCCGAGGTGCGCGAGGCGCTCGTCGACTGTGCCCGCCGCTGCACGCCGGACCTGGCGTTCCGGGTGCTGCTGCGGGCCGTCGTGAACGCCCCCGGCGCCATGTTGTCCGCCGACCAGTACGAGAGGATGCAGAACATCGGGTCGGACCTCCACTACGGCGAGTTCGTGGTGGACGGTGTGCGGTTCCTGGTGGAGCCGTCCTGACCGTGGGACCGGGGCCCGCACTCACCGAGTGCGGGCCCCTTCTCATACGGTCGTCCGTGCCGCCGTACTCGCCCGCCGGGTGAGCTCCGGTGCCAAGAGGGTCGCCTCCGGGACGGTGTCACCAGCCAGCTTGGCCATCAGTAGGTCCACCGCCCGCGTGCCCACCTCCGTCGACGGCAGTTCGACGGAGGTGATCCGGAGGCGGTCGGCGAGTTCGGTCGGGCAGATCGCCGTGATCGACAGGTCGGCCGGTACGCGCAGGCCGAGTTGCTCGAAGGCGTCGATCAGGGGTTCGAGGACCGCCTCGTTGTGGACGACGACGCCCGTCAGCGCGGGCTGTTCCCGCAGGAGTTGTTCCGCGGTCCGGCGGGCCGCCGTCGCCGTCGCCTCGCAGGGGTGGACGGCCGAGGTCATGCCCGCCCGGTCGGCGGCCGCGGTGAAACCCTGGACCACGCGCTGGGCGAAGGCCGTCCCCCGGACGTACACCTCCGGCGGTGAGCCGACCAGCGCCACCACCCGGTGGCCGAGCCGCGCCAGATGGTCCACGCAGGCCTCGCCCGCCGCCCGGAAGTCGAGGTCGATGCAGGTGATCCCGTCGGCCTCGGCGGGGAACCCGATCATCACCGAGGGCAGGTCCAGCGCGCGCAGCAACGGCAGCCGGGGGTCGTGGAGCTGGACGTCCATCAGGATCAGCGCGTCCACCAGGGCCGTGTCCGCGACCCGCCGCAGCCCCTCCTCGCCCTCCTCCTGCGTCAGCAGCAGCACGTCGTGGTCGTGCCGGCGGGCGGTGGTCACCACCGACACCGCGAACTGCATCACCACCGGCACATGGATCCCGGTCCGCAGCGGCACCACCAGCGCCAGGACGTTCGATCTGCTGGTGGCCAGCGCGCGGGCGCCGGCGTGCGGCCGGTAGCCCAGCTCGCGGATGGACGCCTGCACCCGCTGCCGGGTCTCCTCGGAGATCGGCCGCTTGCCGCTGAGCGCGTACGAGACGGTACTGGGGGAGACCCCCGCGTGCCGGGCCACATCAGTGATCTTCACCATCGCTCCAGCTCCACCGTCGGTCCGGCCACCATCACCATCGATCCACGCACCGTCGATCCACGCACCGTCGAGCCGGCCGCCATCAGTTCAGCTCCAGCGTCAGGAATCCGGCCCCGGCACGCGCCCGCACCTCCCGCTCGCCCGCCGCCAGGCCCCACCGTGCCGAGGGGTCACCGCACGACGCCCGCAAGGTGTCCCCCTCCCGTACGACGGTGAAGGTCACGTCCCCGGCCCGTACCGTCACCTGGGCGCCCCGCTCCAGGCCGTACGCCCGCAGGGTGACGTCGTCGGCGAAGGCGTAGTCGGGCCGGTCGGTCACCGCGCCGACCGGGATCACCGCCCCCGGCCGCACCAGCAGCGGCACGCTGTCGAAGCCGTGCCGCTCGCGCATCCAGCGCGGCCCGCTCACCGTCCGGCCGGTGAGGTAGTGCGTCCAGGCGCCCTCAGGGACGTAGTAGGTGACCTCGCCCTCGTCGCTGAACACGGGCGCGACCAGCAGGTCGGGGCCGAGCATGTACTGCCGCTCCAGGTGCGCGCACCCGGGGTCGTCCGGGAACTCCAGCGCCATCGCCCTCATCACCGGCGTGCCCTCGGTGTGCGCGACGCGCGCGGCCTCGTACAGGTACGGCATGAGGCCGAGCTTGAGCCGGGTGAACAGCCGCAGCACGTCCACCGATTCCTCGTCGAACAGCCACGGCACCCGGTAGGAGGAGCTGCCGTGCAGCCGGCTGTGCGAGGACAGCAGCCCGAAGGCCAGCCAGCGCTTGAACAGCGCGGGGGTCGGCGTGCCCTCGAAGCCGCCGATGTCGTGGCTCCAGTAGCCGAACCCGGACAGGCCGAGGGACAGCCCGCCGCGCAGCGACTCCGCCATCGACTCGTAGGTCGCCTCGCAGTCGCCGCCCCAGTGCACCGGGAACCGCTGGCTGCCCGCCGTGGCCGACCGCGCGAAGACGACCGCCTCGCCCTCGCCGCGGTGCTTGCGCAGCACGTCGAAGACGGTCCGGTTGTAGAGGTACGGGTAGTAGTTGTGCATGCGTTCCGGGTCGGAGCCGTCGGCCCACGCCACGTCGACCGGCACCCGCTCGCCGAAGTCGGTCTTGAAGCAGTCGACGCCCTGTGCGAGCAGCGCCTCCAGCTTCCCCGCGTACCAGTCACGGGCCGCCGGGCTCGTGAAGTCGACCAGCGCCATCCCCGGCTGCCACAGGTCCCACTGCCAGACGCTGCCGTCGGGCCGCCGCAGCAGATGCCCGAGTGTCCTGCCCTCCGTGAACAGCGGTGAGCGCTGGGCGATGTACGGGTTGATCCAGGCGCTGACGCGCAGCCCGCGCTCCTTCAGCCGGGCCAGCATGCCCTCCGGGTCCGGGAACACCCGTGGATCCCACCGGAAGTCGCACCAGTTGAACTCGCGCATCCAGAAGCAGTCGAAGTGGAAGACGGACAGGGGCAGTTCGCGCTCCCGCATGCCCTCGATGAACGACGTCACCGTCTCCTCGTCGTAGGAGGTGGTGAAGGACGTCGACAGCCACAGCCCGAACGACCAGGCGGGCGGCAGGGCCGGGCGCCCGGTCAGGGCGGTGTACTTGCGCAGGATCTCCTTGGGGGTCGGGCCGTGGACGACGTAGTACGTCAGTTGCTGCGACTCGACGCTGAACTGGACCCGTGACACCGCCTCCGAGCCGACCTCGAAGGACACCCTGCCCGGGTGGTCGACGAAGACGCCGTAGCCCGCGTCGGTCAGATAGAAGGGGACGTTCTTGTAGGCCTGCTCGGTCGCGGTGCCGCCGTCGGCGTTCCAGACGTCGACGACCTGGCCGTTCTTGACGAGCGGCCCGAAGCGTTCACCGAGGCCGTAGACGCTCGTGCCCACCTTCAGACGGAGCTGCTCGCGCAGGTAGTGCGCGCCCGTCGCGTCCCGCATGATGCCCATGCCCTTGGGGCCGCTGCCGGTGAGGATGCGGCCGTGGGCGAGGAAGTCGACGCGCCAGGGACCGGTGCGGGACACGTTCAGGGTGAGAGCGCCGGAGGTCAGCGTCGCGTGCTCGTCGTCGTAGCCGACCTGGGGGCTGAACCCGGTGTGGCGGAGCTCGAATTCGGGGCCCCGCGGCTGTTCGCCCGCGAAGTGGGTGAAGGTGACGCCGATGACGTCGGGCAGCGGGGCGTGGGCGGTGATCGTCACGACCGGCCCCTTCAGCAGGTCGCCGCGGTGGCGGATGGGCTGGGTCGGCGCGTGGATCTCCAGCGTGCCGTCGTCCGGGGCGGTGACGTCGAGGACCTCGACCGGGTGGGCCGCGGTGACGCCCTCGCGCAGCAGCCAGTAGCCGTCGGTGAACTTCACGTGGGGTCCTTACTTGACGGCACCGACGGCGATGCCGCGGGTGAGGGTCCGCTGGAAGACGAGGAAGAAGACGATCGCGGGGAGCACACCCAGCAGGGCCGCCGCGTTGGTCATCGTGGCGTCCATCAGGCGCTGGCCCTGGAGGACGCCGAGAGCCACCGACACGGTCTGGTTGTCGTTGGAGATCAGCATGACCAGGGGGAGCAGGAACTCGTTCCACGTCCAGATGAAGAAGAAGACCAGCAGCACACCGAGGGTGGGGCGGCTGACCGGGACGACGATCCGCCACAGGACCTGCCACTTGTTCGCGCCGTCGATGCGGGCGGCCTCGATGATCTCCCGGGGGAAGCGGCCCAGTACCGAGGAGAGCAGATACGTGCCGAAGGCCGACTGGATCACCGTGAAGACGATGATCACGCTCAGTCTGGTGTCGTACAGGCCCGCCTCCTTGCTCAGGTAGTAGACCGGGTAGACCAGCGCCTCCTGCGGCAGCATGTTCGCGAGGACGAAGAAGGCCAGCACCCAGGTGCGGCCCCGGACGCGGCCGATGCCGATCGCGTACGCGTTGAGGACGGACAGGACGGCCGCTCCCAGCGCGACGGAGGCGCTGATCAGCACCGAGTTGGCCAGCTTGTGGCCGTAGTCGACGCGGTTCCAGAAGTCCTTCAGGCCGTCCAGGTAGACGCCGTCGGGCAGGCTGAGGGGGCCGTGCTGCGCGTACTCCGTGGGCGACTTGACCGCGTTGACCGTGACGATCACGAAGGGCACGATCATGAACAGGGCGGCCAGGCAGAGGGCCACGAGGACCGGGTAGCGGCGTACGGCGGTCATGTCCGGACCCCTTCCTCCGCGTCCTCCGCCCGGGTCTGGAGCTTCAGTCCGACCAGCGAGAGGGCGAGGATGATCACGGTGAGCACGGTGGAGATCGCGGCGCCGTAGCCGACCTGGGTCTTCTCGAAGAACGTGGTGAAGGAGAAGTAGGACGGGACGTCGGTCGCGCCGCCGGGTCCGCCCTTGGTGAGCACGTACACCGCGCCGAACACCTTGAGCGCGGCGATCGAGCACCAGGTCAGCACGACGTACATCTCCGGCCGGATCTGCGGCAGCGTGATGTGCCGGAAGCGGCGCCACCAGCCGGCGCCGTCCAGCTCGGCGGCCTCGTACAGCTGCGGGTCGACGCGTTGAAGTCCCGCCATGAAGACGACCAGCGGGAAGCCGAGCTGCACCCACACCATCACGCCCATCACGCTGTAGAGCGCGAGGTCGGGGTCGCCGAGCCAGTCCTGCTGCCAGGAGCCCAGGCCGACGGCCCTCAGCAGTGCGTCGAGCGCGCCGTCGTCGGGGGCGAGGATCCAGCTCCAGACGATGCCCGCGACCGCGATCGGCAGCACCTGGGGAAGGTAGAAGCAGGCGCGCAGGACCGCGGCGATCCGGCTGCCGAAGTGCTTGCCGACGTAGTCGAACAGGGCCGCGGCCAGCACGAGTCCGAGCAGGGTCGGGATCACCGCCATGGCGACGACCATGAACAGGCTGTGCCGGAAGGACGCCCAGAACGCGGAGTCGTCCAGCAGGTCACGGTAGTTGGCGAGCCCTGACCAGGTCGGGTTGCCCACCCCCTGCCAGTCGGTGAAGCTCACGGCCGTGTTCATCAGGAACGGCACGACGACGACCGCGAGGAAGGCGAGCGCGCCCGGCAGCAGGAACAGCGCGTAGGAGTCACGGGGGCGGCGCGGGGGCCTGGAGCCGGGGCTCCTGCCGGCCACCCGCGCGTCCCGTTCGACGGTGACCGTCATCGCCGGGGTACACCCTTGTCGTACGCCTTCTGCAGGGCGTCGAGGTAGGCGTCCGGTTGCTCGCCGCCCGTGATCAGCTTCTGGGTCTCGGAGACGAGGACGTCGTAGAAGCCGGGCACCGGCCAGTCCGGGTAGAAGGCGAGGCCGTCGCGGGCCGAGAGGGTGTTGAAGTCGGCGATGAGCTGCTTGGACTTCGGGTCGGTCACCGCGCCCGGGTCGGCGGCGACCGGGACGCCGCCCCTGTTGCCGAGCAGGTTCTGGATCTTCCGCGACATGGTGATGTCGATGAAGTCGTAAGCCAGTTCCTTGTTCTTCGCGTGCTCGGGGACGACCCACAGGTTGCCGCCGGAGCCGAGGGTCAGGTCGGAACCGGGCCACAGGAAGCTGCCCCAGTCGAAGGTGGCCTCCTCCTGGAAGCGGCCGTACCACCAGCTGCCGGAGAACAGGATCGGCGCCTTGCCCCGGATGAAGGAGACCCCCGCCTCCTCGGCCTTGGTGCCGCTGGAGGTCTTGGCGAGGTAGCCCTTCCTCACCCAGTCGGCGAAGGTGGTCGCGGCGTACGTCCAGGCCTGGTCGTGGAAGTCGGTCCTCCCCTGGTACAGCTCGTAGGAGTCGACCCAGGAGCGGTCGGCCCGGGAGAGGGCCAGCTGGTACAGGTACTGCTGGGCCATGTACTCGGCGCCGGCGTTCGCGAGCGGTGTGACCTTGTTCTCGACGAACACGTCCATGGCGGCGGTCAGCTCGTCGAGCGTCCGCGGCTCGGCGATCTTGTACTTGGCGAAGAGGTCCTTGTTGTAGAACACCTTCGTGTACTCGGCGTAGTTGGGCACGCCGTACCACTTGCCGGAGCCCATGACGCCCTGGGCGTCGTATCGGCTGGTGGTCCTGACGCCCGCGCTCAGCTTCTTGTCCCAGCCGCGCTTCGTCGCCTCGGCGGTCAGGTCGGTGAGCAGTCCCTGCGTGGAGAGCAGGCCCGCCGTGGCGTTGCCCTTGTTGTACTCCATGACATCGGGCGCGTCGGAGGAGTTCAGGACCATCTGGGCGGTCTTCTGGATCTGTTCGAAGCTCTTCTCCTCGTACGTGACCTTCACTCCCGGATGCGTCGCCTCGAACTCCTTGACGGCCTCGGTCCAGGCCACGCCCATCGCGCTGGTGGGGCCTTCGTAGTGCCAGAGCTTCAGGGTTCTGCCGTCGGAGGAGCCGCCGTCCGAGCCGCCGCAGGAGGTCAGGAGCAGGGATCCGGCCAGGATCACCGCGCCCGCCGCCACTCGCCTTCGTGCCGTCAACATCCCGTGCCTCCAGGGGAGTCGGATGGGAATCGGGGCCGTCACGCGGTGGGGCGTCGAACCGGTTCGATGCGTGACGTCGAAGCGCTTCGACGGGGGAAGGTAGGTGGCGGTCGTGAGCGCGTCAATGGGGTACGCGGGAATTACTCGCTGAGGGTCTGGTGCCCGAGGCGGATCAGCAGGGCCAGCGCCGCCGCCGTGACCGGCACGCCGAACCCGGCCGTCGGCGAGACGTGCTCGGCCACCCAGCCGCCGGTCGCGCTGCCGCAGGCGATGCCGCCGAGCAGGCCGGTCACGGCGAGGGTCATGCCCTCGTTGAGACGGCCCTCGGGGGTGCGCTCCTGCACCAGGGCCATCGTCGTGATCATCGTGGGGGCGGTGGCCGTCCCGGCGACGAACAGCGCGAGCGCCAGCAGCGGCAGCGATCCGCTCAGGGCGGCCGCGAGCAGTGGGAGCGTCAGCAGCGCCGCCATCGCGGCCAGGCACCAGGGATGGCGCCACTCGGCGGGACCGGACGGCTTCAGCGCACCGTAGGCCAGCCCCGCCGCGCAGGACCCGGCCGCCTGCAGGGCCAGCACCGCGCCCGCCGCCGCGCGGTGCCCGTGCGCGTCCGCGAACGCGATGGTGACGACCTCCGTCGCCCCGAACACCGCGCCCGTGGCCAGACATCCGGCGAGCAGCGGGGGCATACCGGCGGCGCGCAGCGGGGAGCGGGCCGTCGTACGGCGGTGCGGCGGCGGCTCCGTCGAGCGCTGCGCGGCGAAGACCAGCACGCCGGTCACCAGCAGCGCCGCCCCGACCAGGGTGCCCGCCTCCGGGAAGAAGGCTCCGCACAGGAAGGCCGCGAGCACCGGGCCGAGCATGAAGCACAGCTCGTCCGCGGCCTGCTCGAAGGAGTTCGCGGTGTGCAGCGCCTCGGGGGAGTCCCGCAGCAGATGGGCCCAGCGGGCCCGGGACATGCCGCCGGTGTTGGGGGTCGTCGCGGTGGCGGCGTAGGCGGCGAACAGGGTCCAGTCCGGGGCGCCGTGGTGCACGCACAGGAGAAGAGCCAGCGAGCCCAGCGCCGCCAGCAGCGCGGCCGGCACGGCGACGCGGGCCTGGCCGTACCGGTCGACGAGCCGGGCGACCCAGGGCGCGACCAGCGCGGTCGCGGCGAGCCCGGTCGCGGTGACGGCCCCGGCGAGGGCGTACGAGCCCCGGGCGCCGGCGATCATCACGACCGCGCTCACGCTGAACATGCCCATCGGCAGCCGGGCGAGCAGGTTCCCGGCCGTGAAGGCGCGGGTACCGGGGCGGGTGAAGAGGCGACGGTAGGGGCCGGGCGGGCGGTCGCCGCGACGGGAGGCGAAGTCGACGGCGACGAGGGCGTCGGCGGTGACCGTGTAGAACGGCGCTCTCTGGAGGTCGGGTTGCGGCATGGACCCACCGTGACGCGGGCCCGGGCCGGGGGTCCAACACCTTCCGCGTACCGATTCACGCACCTGCGTTGTAAGTTCGGCGGATGTCCGCTCCCCGTCACCTCGACCCCCGCCTTCTGCGCGCCTTCCTCGCCGTCGCCGAGGAACTGCACTTCACCCGCGCCGCGGCCCGCCTCTACGTCGCGCAGCAGGCGCTGAGCCGGGACGTACGGCGGCTGGAGCGTGAGCTGCGGGCCGAGCTGTTCGTGCGGACCACCCGGCAGGTGACGCTGACCGCCGACGGCGAGCGGCTGGTGCCGTCGGCGCGCCGGGTGCTCCAGGCGCAGGACGACCTGCTGGCCGCGTTCGGGCAGGCCCGGCCCCTGCTGGTGGACCTCAACTTCCCGGACCAGGCCACCGCCCGCCGGGTGCTGCGCCGGGCCCGTGAGCTCGCCCCCGAGCAGGAGCTGATGGCCCGCTACGAGAGCGGCCTCGCGGGTGCGGCGGGGGAGATGGTGGCGGGCCGGCTGGACGTCTCGTTCGGGCGGTTCGCCGGTCTGGACCCGGCGCTGCGGGTCCGGCTCGCCCATCAGCCGGTGCGGTACGAGCCGATGGCCGTCGTCCTGCCCGAGGACCACCGGCTGGCGGGACTGGAGGCGGTGCCGCTTGACGCGCTGTGCGGCGAGACGGTCTACGCGGGCGCGGGAAACCCGCGCACGACCGAGTGGACGGACCTGGCGCGCCGCCTGTTCGAATGCCGGGGGATCGGGCTCGCGGCCCCGCTGCCCCTGGCCGTCGGCGACGAGGAGTTCCAGCGGATCATGGCCAAGACGCGGAACCCGATCCTCGCCGTGGTGGGCTTTCCGGCCATGCGTGGAACGGTGCTGCGGCCCCTTGTCGACCCCGTCCCCCTGTCGCCTGTGTCACTGGTGTGGCGAAAGGGGCTGGTCCATCCGGGATTCGATGCTCTTCGACAGGCTGCGGCCGAGATCTCCGCCGCGGAAGGATGGCTGCGCCGGCCTGCGGATGGGTGGATTCCAGCCACTGACGTGAGCATGATGGATGCCCACATTTAACGCTTAACGCACAAGCGTCCCCCGCGTGCGCTACATTCTTGGGCCTGAGCACGGTGTGGTAATGGGGGGCGTTCGAATCGGGTGGGGGCCCGGTTCGACGACGGGTGCTCGGCGTCGAACGCGCTTCCAGAACCGTCCCGTGGGGGGAAGTGCGCACGTGAAAGAGTGGCGGAAAGACGCCCAACCGGAATGGCCCGCGGCCGCGTCAGCGACCCAGGACCTTCCGATGACGGGGGGAACACCCCAGAGCCACCAGAGCCTTTCGGAAGCCGGGCGAACCGCGTTCCCGGTGGCCGAAAGAATCGAACGACCCGAACAAGCCGACCGGCCCGGCCGCGCGGCCCGCACCGGCCGCACCGGCCGGGGCGGACGGCGGCGCGACGGCAGAGGTGGTGGCCGGGCGCGTACCGCCGGGCCGGCCGAGCCCGGGACCGAGATCCTCGCGTCGTTACCCGGCGGAGCCCGCGCCGCCGCGCTGCGCGACCCCTGGGACGAGTCCGGCGCGACGGCACCGGAGAACGCGAACGCCCACGATCCGCACGAGGTGACGATCCAGCTCGACGCCGTCCAGTTCGGCGGGGCACCCGTACAGCCGGTCAAGGGCGGCGGCCAGGAGGCCTCCGACGCTCCGGTGTTCGTGGACGAGTCGGGGCGGCGCAGCCGAACCTTCCGGCGCATCGGGATAGCCGTGGGGCTGTCCTGCGCGGCCTACGCGGCCGTCATCGTCGTCACTTTGCTGTCGGGCAACTCCAGCGCCCCGTGGCTCCCGGTCCCGGGCCAGGACGACGACAAGCCGGCCGGGCAGGTCGACACCTCCCCGGCACCGCGTGTCTCGTCGGATCCGGCCCGCGCGGGCCGCAGCGGCGTCCCGGTGTCGAACCCCTCCGTCCCGGGCGGCCCGTCGGCCACCTCGGCGAACGGCCCGCTGCCCAGCACGTCCGCCGCCAGCGGCAAGCCGAGCACCTCCGCCGATCCCGGACCGTCGGCCAGCACCTCCGCGCAGCCCAGCCCGAGTGCCGGCACCAAGGACCCGGTGGCGGAGTCGCCCCCGCCGGTCGTCTCCTCGCCGCCGCCGTCACCCTCGTCCCCGTCCAGTGAAGGCCCGGTCGCTCCCTCGTCGCAGCCCCCGGCCGGCGGTACGGGCCCGGTCGCGAACGGACCCGCGGACCCGGTCCCCGTCCAGTCGAGCCCGGCCGGCGCACCCGCGTCCTCCGCGCCCGTCACCTCGTCCACGGAGAACGTCCTCTGATGGCATCCCGCTCCAGCCGCCGCTCCACGGGACACGCGGCCGTCCGGCGTCGACGGCTGCCGCTGCGCCAACTGCTGCCGCTTACACTCCTGTTCGCGATGCTCGGCATGCTGATGCTGCGCGGCTACGTGCACAGCGAGATCCTCGCCGACTTCCGGGTGCGGCCCGAGGCGGCCACCGACAAGGTCCCGGAGAAGATCCTCGACGGCGGACCCGTCATCGACACCCGCGGCGGCAAGGCCACCAGCCTGCGGGTGCCGGATCACCGCGTCGTCCTCACCTTCGACGACGGCCCCGACCCGAAATGGACCCCGAGGGTCCTCGACATCCTGAAGAAGCACCACGCGCACGCCGTCTTCTTCGTCACCGGCACCATGGCCTCCCGCTATCCGGACCTGGTCAAACGCATGATCGCCGAGGGCCACGAGGTCGGCCTGCACACCTTCAACCACCCCGACCTCTCCTACCAGTCCAAGGCGCGCATCGACTGGGAGCTGTCACAGAACCAGCTCGCGCTCGCGGGCGCGGCCGGCATCCGCAGCTCCCTGTTCCGGCCGCCGTACTCCTCCTCCGCCGACGCCATGGACGACCGGTCCTGGCCGGTCACCGAGTACGTCGGCAGCCGCGGCTACCTCACCGTCGTCAACGACACCGACAGCGAGGACTGGCGCAGGCCCGGCGTCGACACCATCGTCCGCAACGCCACGCCCCACGGCGGCAAAGGCGCGATCGTCCTGATGCACGACTCCGGCGGCGACCGCCACCAGACCGTGCGGGCACTCGACCGCCTGATCCCCGAACTCCGCGCCGAGGGATACGCGTTCACGAACCTCACCGAGGCCCTCGACGCCCCGAACGCGGACACCCCGGTCGTCGGCGCCGACCTGTGGAAGGGCAAGGCCTGGATCTTCCTGGTGCGGGCCTCCGACGACCTCACCGGCGTCCTGGTCGTCGGCCTCGCGGTCATCGGCGTGCTGGTCTTCGCCCGCTTCGGCCTGATGCTGCTGCTGTCCGCCCTGCACGCCCGCCGCACCCGCCGCCGCGGCTTCCGCTGGGGCCCGCGGCCGGTCACCGAACCGGCGTCGGTCCTGGTGCCCGCCTACAACGAGGCCAAGTGCATCGAGAACACCGTGCGTTCCCTGATGCGCAGCGAACACCCCATCGAGATCCTGGTCATCGACGACGGCTCCAGCGACGGCACGGCCCGGATCGTGGAGGAGCTGGAGCTGCCGAACGTCCGGGTGATCCGCCAGGTCAACGCGGGCAAGCCGGCCGCCCTCAACCGCGGTCTGGCCAACGCCCGGCACGAACTGATCGTGATGATGGACGGCGACACCGTCTTCGAACCGGCCACCGTCCGCGAACTGGTCCAGCCGTTCGCCGACTCGCGCGTCGGCGCCGTCGCGGGCAACGCCAAGGTCGGCAACAAGGACACCCTCATCGGTGCCTGGCAGCACATCGAGTACGTGATGGGCTTCAACCTCGACCGCCGTATGTACGACGTCCTCCAGTGCATGCCCACCATCCCCGGCGCGGTCGGCGCCTTCCGCCGCTCCGCCCTGGAACGCGTCGGCGGCATGAGCGACGACACCCTCGCCGAGGACACCGACATCACGATGGCCATCCACCGCGACGGTTGGCGGGTGGTCTACGCGGAGAAGGCCCGCGCCTGGACCGAGGCCCCGGAGTCGGTCCAGCAGCTGTGGTCCCAGCGCTACCGCTGGTCGTACGGCACCATGCAGGCGATCTGGAAACACCGCCGCGCACTCTTCGAACGGGGCCCCTCGGGCCGCTTCGGCCGCGTCGGCCTGCCGCTGGTCTCCCTCTTCATGGTGCTGGCGCCGCTGCTGGCCCCGCTGATCGACATGTTCCTCGTCTACGGCCTGCTCTTCGGCCCGACCCAGAAGACGATCGTGGCCTGGTTCGGCGTCCTCGCCGTCCAGGTGGTCTGCGCGACCTACGCCTTCGCCCTCGACCGCGAACGCCTGACCCCGCTCATCTCGCTGCCCCTTCAGCAGATCCTCTACCGCCAGCTCATGTACGTCGTGCTGCTCCAGTCCTGGATCACGGCACTCACCGGCGGCCGGCTGCGCTGGCAGAAACTGCGCCGCAAGGGCGGGGTGTCGGCGCCGCCGAACGAGCCCGTGCCGGGTCAGCGCGTCATGGACGGGAGGCCGGTCGCATGACCACGCACGATCACGAAGCCGCCATGACCACGCAGGCACCGGCCTCGCGGCGGACACCGGTACGGATACCCGAGCAGCCGTCGGGACCTGAGCGGCCGTCAGGGGCGGCGCCCGCCGAGGCGCCGCCCCGCGCCTCCGGACGCGACCGCTACTTCGACCTGCTGCGGGCGGTCGCGCTCTTCCGGGTCGTCTTCTACCACCTGTTCGGCTGGGCCTGGCTGCCGGTGGTGTTCCCCTCCATGGGCGTGATGTTCGCCCTGGCCGGCAACCTCATGGCCCGCTCCCTGAGCAAACGCCCCGCCGTCGAGGTCGTCCGCGGCCGTATGCGGCGCCTGCTGCCACCGCTGTGGCTGCTGGGCGCGGTCGGCGTGACCGGCATGCTGCTCGGCGGCTGGGGACCCGACTCCGAGGGGCACCCCGGCTGGTGGTGGCTGCACCTCGCCTTCTGGATCCTGCCGCTGAGCGACCCGCCGTCCGCCGCGGACGTGCCCGGCATCCACGGCCTGATCGGCGACGACTGGGCGGTGGAGCTGGCCGTCCCGCTCTGGTACATCCGCGCCTACCTCTGGTTCGTCCTGCTGTCCCCGCTGCTGCTGCGCGCCCTGCGCAGGCTGCCCTGGCCGACGATCCTCGCGCCGATCGCCCTGTCCGCGGTGCTCGAATTCGGCTGGATCTCCGTGCCCAGCCCGCGCCTCGACACCAATCTCAGCGACTTCGGCGCGTTCGGCGCGTGCTGGCTGCTGGGCATGGCCCACCAGCAGGGCGTCCTCAAACGCCTGCCCCGCTACGTCGTGCCGTCCCTCGCACCGGCGGTGGCCGCCTTCGGCCTCTGGTACGCGCTCACGCACGGCTTCGCACCGGGCCACGACCTGGACGACATGCCCTTCGCCCAGTCGCTGTGGTCCTTCGCCACCGTGCTGCTGCTCCTGCACATCAGCCCCTCCTGGTCCGAGTGGCCTCGTCCCCTGCGCCGTTGGGACCGGCTGATCACCCTCTTCAACTCCCGCGCGGTGACCATCTATCTGTGGCACAACGTGTGCATCGTCGCCGCGGAGCCCCTGTGGGACCGCCTTTGGGGCGTCTCGTTCCTCGAGGAGCACGCCCCCTGGTTCCTGGAGAGTTCCTGGCCCCTGCTGGTGGTGGTCTGGGCCCTCACCGCCTGCTGCATCCTGTGTTTCGGCTGGATGGAGGATCTGGCGGCGAAGCGGAGGCCCCGGCTCTGGCCGGACGGGTCGCCGTCGCGCGCGGGAGCGCACCGGGCCTGACGGCACGTCCGCCCGCCCGCACTGGTGTCAGCAGGCGAAGCCCCGCTACCGTAGCGGGGCTTCGCCACTACGACACAGGAGCCTCCCGTGACCCGCCGTCCTCGCCTGATCGCCACAGCCGCCGCCGGAGCAACGGCGCTGCTACTGCTCACCGGTTGCGGTGGCGGAGACGGGGGATCGAAGGACAACGACAAGATCGCGGGCGCGGACACGGAGACGTCGGCGTCGGCGTCCCCGAGCACGTCGGCACCGGAGGCGGCGGGGCGACCGAAGATCGAGCTGCCGTCGGACGACATCCTCACGTTCACCCCGGACAAGGCGGGCGACGCGGTCAAGGACGCGATCCTCGGCGACAACGCGGAGTTCATCCGGGCCATGGACGCGGCCATCGTCGCCCAGAACCCGCGTCTTCCCGCCCTGGAGTACTACACGGAGGGCGAGGGGGCCGTCGCGGCCCAGAAGTGGGTCCAAGGGTTCAAGGACGCCGGTCTGACGGTGACCGGGACCGTGCGCTACTTCGACCGCCAGGTCGACGTCCAGTCCAAGGACAAGGCGTCGCTGACCTACTGCGGCGATGAGAGCAAGGGCTTCAACAAGGTCGTCAAGACCCAGAAGATCCAGCGGACGAAGGCGACCAAGAACAGCTATGTCCTCTATGGCGTTCAGGTCGAGAAGAACGACAAGGGGGTCTGGGAGCTCGTGAAGATCGTTTCTACCCGGGGGGCCGACAGGTGCCAGCCGTGATACGTATCTCCCGCGGTATTGCGGCCTCCCTGATCGCGGTGTCGATCTGCGTGCTCTCGGCGCCCTCTGCGATGGCCGACCGTACCAACCCGGGAGGCGGGTCGGTCGGCGGCGGTTCCGACACCGACACCTCCGGCAACGTCGACGGCGACACCGTCTCCGCCTCCGCCGGTGGGGTTGTGTTCGACACCTCCAAGAACGGCAGCGGCGCCTCCGTGGGGCCCGTCGCGTCCAGCAACGCCTCCTGGAGCCCGCCCGCCTGCTGGTACGCGCCGAAGTACACGCCCGAGCAGCTCCAGAAGACGATGGAGCCGATCTGGCAGGCGGGATCCACCGGGGACCAGTGGGATCTGGAACAGCGCGAGAAGTACGTCAACGGCAACCCGTACAAGGACTTCAACAAGGACAAGACCGGCAAGGGCTACTTCTGGGACTCGTTCGTCGACAGGAGCTACCCGCCCGGGTGGGACAAGTGCACCAAGGAGATCTTCTGGGTCGACAGGGGTGACCCGCCGCCCGCCGACGCGGTGAACGCCGTGACGCCCGAGGTGCTCGCCGCGCTCGCCTACGCCCAGGTCCGCGTCCCCACCGAGAAGGTGACCCTGAAGCCCGAGGGCACCACCAAGGTCAACCTGCCGACCTGGACCTGGCTGGACGGCGCCGACTTCAGGCCCGTCTCCGTCACCGCGCGCGTCCCGGTGCTCGGCATCTTCGCGACCACCACCGCCGAACCGGTCTCGCTGCGGATCGAGCCCGGAACGTCGGACGCCGTGACCTATCCGGCGTCCGGGGTGTGCCGGATCGCCGACGGCCGGATCGGCGAGCCGTACGCCCCGGGCAAGGCCAACGAGACACCGCCGTGCGGGGTGAAGTACCTGCGGTCCTCCGGTGACGGCTCGTACCACCTCAAGGCCACCGTCACCTGGAAGATCCACTGGGAGGGCTCCGGCGCCACCGGCGGCGACCTCCCCGACGGTACGTTCGGGGCCGACCAGGACGTCGTCGTCCAGGAGATCCAGTCCGTCAACCGCTGAGTGCGTCCGCGGGCCGTCCCGGTTCGCGGACGGAGGGCGCGTAACACCGGTGTCATCCAGCCGACCCGAACCTGTCACGCGCTGTTGGCAGGCTCGCCCGGCAGACAGGCGCCCTCCACTCCAGCGCGGGACGAGAGTCTATGTACGACGAAGAGCGACGCCCGGTGCCCGGACCCCTCGCGGGGTTCACCGTCGGGGTGACGGCCGCGCGCCGGGCCGACGAGCTGGGCGCGTCGCTCCGGCGTCGCGGGGCGGCCGTGCTGCACGGGCCCGCGCTGCGGACCGTGCCCCTCGCCGACGACGGGCAGTTGCTGGCGGTGACGAGGCAACTGATCGACCAGGCACCGGACATCGTCGTGGGCACCACGGCCGTCGGCTTCCGCGGCTGGGTCGAGGCCGCCCACGGCTGGGGGCTCGGCGAGCCGCTGCTCGACCGGCTGCGGGGGGCGGCAGTGCTGGCACGCGGGCCCAAGGTCAAGGGCGCCGTACGGGCCGCCGGACTGACCGAGGAGTGGTCGCCGTCGGGCGAGTCGATGGCGGAGGTGCTCGACCGGCTCCTCGACGAGGGCGTCGGCGGGCGCCGTATCGCCGTACAGCTGCACGGCGAACCGCTGCCGGGGTTCGTGGAGGCACTGCGGGCGGCGGGCGCCGAGGTCGTCGCGGTGCCCGTGTACCGCTGGATGCCGCCCGCGGACATCGCACCCCTGGACCGGCTGCTGGACGCCACCGTCTCGCGCGGGCTGGACGCGGTCACCTTCACCAGCGCTCCGGCCGCCGCGTCCCTGCTGTCCCGGGCCGGGGAACGGGGGCTGCTGCCCGAGCTGCTCGCGGCGCTGCGGCACGGCGTGCTGCCGGCCTGCGTCGGGCCGGTCACCGCGCTGCCCCTCCAGGCCCAGGGCGTCGACACCGTCCAGCCCGAACGCTTCCGGCTCGGCCCGCTCGTCCAGCTGCTCTGCCGGGAACTGCCCGGACGGGCGCGGTCGTTGCCGATCGCCGGGCACCGGGTGGAGATCCGCGGACACGCGGTGCTGGTGGACGGCGACCTCAAACCCGTGCCGCCGGCGGGCATGTCCCTGCTGCGTGCCCTGTCCCGGCGGCCCGGCTGGGTGGTCGCCCGCGCGGAACTCCTGCGGGCGCTGCCGGGCGCGGGCCGCGACGAGCACGCGGTGGAGTCGGCGATGGCCCGGCTCCGTACGGCCCTCGGCGCACCGAGGTTGATCCAGACGGTGGTCAAGCGGGGGTATCGGCTGGCGCTGGACCCGGCGGCGGACGCGAAGTACGCGGACGTGTAGGACGGCACCCGGCTCCGGTGCGAGCGTCGTCGGGGGGCGCCACCCCTCCCGAGCCTCCGCTTCGTCCTGAACGGCCGCGTCCGCGAACGCCGGACGGGCCGACACAAAGCGGACGGGTCGGGAACTCCGAGGAGTTACTGGGGGTTCCGGCTGCGCAACTGGGCGGGCACTGTGGGAGGGAACGGTTCTCGCAGCCCTCCCACCGGGGCAACCCCTAGGCGGTGAAAGGCACATGGCACTGGGTACGGCCACGGCCCCGTACGAGATGCGGTTCGACGCCGGGCGGATCTGCCTGGATCTCCTCGCGACCACTCATCCTGAGGAACGGTTCGGCTCGCTCGCCCCGTTGTGCGCGTGGATCACCCGGTCCGGACTGGTGCCACCGGGCACCCCCCTCACGCACGCCGACGGGTCCTGGCTCGCCGGGTTCCGTGAACTGCGCGCTCAGACCGGGCGTTTGGTGCACGGCTGTCTCTCCGCCCCGGCCCGCCCGTACGACCCCGCCCCGGCCCGCCCGCATGAGCTCGCCCCGGTCCGTCCGTACGAGCTCGCTCTGGCCTGTGTCAACGAGTTCGCCCGGCCCGCGCCACCGGTCCCGCGCGCGGTCCGCACCGAGGACGGCACTCTCGTCCGCGAGTTGGACGGTCCGCCGGAGTGCGCCGCGCTGCTCGCGGCCGTCGCCAGGGACTGCGTGGAGCTGCTCACGGACCCCGTCGCGCGGGCCGGGCTGCGACAGTGCGAAGGGGACAACTGCCCCATCGTCTACCTCGACACGTCCCGGGGCGGCAGGAGGCGTTGGTGCTCCAGTGAGGTCTGCGGAAACCGCGAAAGGGTGGCTCGGCACCGTCGTCGCGCTGCCCTCACCCAAGCCTAGGTGTCGGCTTTGCGGCTTCTGTGAGGGGAGGGTCGGAGAGTCGTCGAAGTGATTTCGACAACACTCCGTTTGCCCCCGGCGCGGCGCGGGCAGTCACGGCGATCTTGTCGGCGTGGGGGAAATGTAAAGATCGCGCGGTGGGAATGTGCGCCCATGTCCGTCACGTCATGGCACGCCGAAGAAAACTGTCGCCTCGGTTTGAACACCACGCACACCTCATCCGTACCCGTGCACGAGCGACCGACTGGGGGAACCCCCGGACACCGGAGGTGGGCGTGCGCAAGGATTCCGCCGTGGCCAATGAACATGGATCGAGGGCCCGACATCGCATGTCCCAGCCCTCGGAACCCGACGAGGAGCTGATGCGTGCTCTTTATCGGGAGCACGCCGGACCCCTCCTTGCGTATGTGTTGAGGCTGGTCGCCGGAGATCGGCAGCGCGCCGAGGACGTCGTACAGGAAACACTCATCCGTGCCTGGAAGAACGCCGGTCAGCTCAATCGAGCGACCGGATCGGTACGCCCCTGGCTGGTGACGGTCGCACGGCGCATCGTCATCGACGGCCACCGCAGCCGGCAGGCCCGGCCGCAGGAGGTCGATCCGTCGCCGCTGGAGGTCATCCCCGCGGAGGACGAGATCGACAAGGCGCTTTGGTTGATGACGCTGTCGGACGCGCTGGACGACCTGACCCCCGCCCACCGGGAGGTGCTCGTCGAGACGTACTTCAAGGGACGTACGGTCAATGAGGCGGCCGAGACGCTGGGGATACCGAGCGGCACGGTCCGTTCGCGGGTGTTCTATGCCCTGCGGTCGATGAAGCTGGCACTGGAGGAGCGGGGGGTGACAGCGTGATGAGCGTTTACGGGGGGTTCGGAACGGGTGGTTCGGGTATGTCTGGTCCCATGCAGGGATCTCCGGCACCGAACGAGCACGAGACCGTCGGCGCCTACGCCCTCGGGATTCTCGACGACGTAGAGGCAACCGCTTTCGAGTCCCATCTCGCGACCTGTGAATGGTGTGCCCAGCAGCTCGACGAGCTCGCCGGGATGGAGCCCATGCTGGCCGCGCTCGCGGACCTGCCGGGCGCCGGCACTCCCGCGATCGGTGAGTCCCTGTCCGCCAGGCCCAGCCCACGGCTGGCGGAGAAGCTCGTCGACGAGGTCTCCGAGCGTCGCGCCCTCAAGCGCCGGCGCGGGTTCTTCCTGGTGGCGGCCGCGGCCGCGCTGATCATCGGTGGCCCGCTGACGGTGCTGGCGGCGACCGGAGGCTCGGACAACGGCGGCAACGCCGGCAATATGGCGGCCGGTCCCGCTCAGAGCGCCTTCCAGACCATGAGCGACAAGAAGTCCGCCACGGACCCGACGACGCACGTCACCGCGACCGTGGCCGTGGAACAGAAGGCGTGGGGTACTCATGCCGTCCTCCAGCTCAAGAACGTCGCAGGCCCCGAGAAGTGCTCGCTCATCGCCGTCGGCAAGAACGGCGAACGCGAGACCGTCACCTCCTGGGCGGTGCCGAACTGGGGCTACGGACTGCCGGACGCCAAGACCGAAGAGGCGAAGAATCCGCTCTACGTCCACGGCGGTGCCGCCTTCACCCCCAACGAGATCGACCACTTCGAAGTGATGACCTTCGGTGGTAAGCGGTTGGTGGAGGTGGACGCGTAACTTCCCGCGCGGGGCCCCCTTCGCGTACGGTTGACGGCTGCCCAGCACGTCAGAAGGGGGCCCGGTGGCCGCTCAGGCTCAACAGGAAACCGCGGTCGGTTCGGTTCACGACGAAGCGCAAGATTCCGTACGTGACCGGGAGATCGGCATCGAGCAGGAACACCTGGACCGGGTGTACCGCAGGCTCGAGGAGAAGATCCATGAGGCCGAGTTCCTCATGAACGACGCGGCCCAGCGAGGCCAGGTCGGTACACCTGGCGCGCTCGCGGAGCGCGACGCGCAGGTTTTCCGGGCGGGGGTCCACCTCAACCGGCTGAACAACGAGTTCGAGGACTTCCTCTTCGGCCGTATCGACCTGCTCCTCGGCAAGGACGGCAAGAAGGGGCCCGACGGCGCCTACACCGCCGTCGAGCCCGCCGAGGGCGCGGTCCGCGACGACAACACCGCCGACATCGCCGAGACGCTCCACATCGGCCGGATCGGCGTCCTCGACCAGGACTACGCCCCCCTGGTCATCGACTGGCGGGCCCCCGCGGCCGCGCCCTTCTACCGCTCCACCCCGGTCGACCCCGGCCGGGTGGTGCGCCGCCGGGTGATCCGCTCCAAGGGCCGCCGCGTCCTCGGCGTCGAGGACGACCTGATGAGACCCGAGCTGACGGCCCTGCTCGACGGCCGGCGGCTGCCCGTCATCGGCGACGGCGCCCTGATGGCCGCCCTCGGCCAGGCCCGCAGCCACACCATGCGGGACATCGTCGCCTCCATCCAGGCCGAGCAGGACCTGGTGATCCGCGCCCCCGCCGCCTCGGTGACGTACGTCGAGGGCGGCCCCGGCACCGGCAAGACGGCCGTCGCCCTGCACCGGGCGGCGTACCTCCTCTACCAGGACCGGCGCCGGTACGCGGGCGGCATCCTGATCGTCTCGCCCACGCCCCTGCTGGTGGCGTACACCGAGGGTGTCCTGCCGTCCCTCGGCGAGGAGGGCCAGGTCGCCATCCGGGCGATCGGTTCGCTCGTGGACGGCGCGGAGGCCACGCTGTACGACTCCCCGGCGGTGGCCCGCGCCAAGGGCTCGCACCGGATGCTGAGGGTGCTGCGCAAGGCCGCGCGGGGCGCCCTGGAGTCGCCCGACTCGCCCACCCGGCTGCGCGTCGTCGCCTTCGGGCGCCGCCTCGAACTGGAGGCGGGGCAGCTGGAGCGCGTCCGGCACAACGCCCTCGGCGGCACCGCGCCCGTCAACCTGCTGCGACCGCGGGCCCGCAAGCTGCTCCTCGACGCCCTGTGGGAGCAGTCCGGCGCGGGCGGGCGGCACACGGACCCCGAGCTCGCCGCCGAGCTGCGCTCCTCCTTCGACGAGGACGTCGCCTCCGAGGACAGCTTCATCGAGTTCCTGGACGCCTGGTGGCCCGAGCTGGCCCCGCGGGCCGTGCTGGCGGCGATGGCCGACGACCGGCGACTGGGACGCTGGGCCCGGCGGATCCTCAACCCCGGTGAGGCGCGCAGGGTCGCCCGCTCGCTCAGACGGGACGGCCTGTCCGTGCACGACGTGGCCATGCTGGACGAGCTGCAGGCCGTCCTCGGCGCCCCGGCCCGCCCGCGCAAGCGCCGCGAGCTGGACCCGCTCGACCAGCTCACGGGTCTCGAGGAGCTGATGCCCGTGCGCGAGGAGTCGCAGCGCGAGCGGGCCGAGCGGCTGGCGCAGGAGCGCACCGAGTACGCGCACGTCATCGTCGACGAGGCGCAGGACCTCACACCGATGCAGTGGCGGATGGTGGGCCGGCGCGGCCGGCACGCCACCTGGACGATCGTCGGCGACCCGGCCCAGTCGTCCTGGTCCGACCCCGACGAGGCGGCCCAGGCCCGCGACGAGGCCCTGGGCAGCCGCCCGCGCCGCCGCTTCCAGCTGACGGTGAACTACCGCAACCCGGCCGAGATCGCCGACCTCGCGGCCAAGGTGCTCGCTCTCGCCATGCCGGGCTCCACGTCCCCGTCCGCCGTCCGCTCCACGGGCGTCGAGCCGCGCTTCGCGGTGGTCCGGGACACGCTCGCCGGGACGGTCCGCGAGGAGGCCGCCCGGCTGCTCGACCGGGTCGACGGCACGGTCGGCGTGGTCGTCGCGATGAACCGCCGCGAGGAGGCCAGGCGCTGGCTCGCCGGGCTCGGCGACCGGGTGGTGGCGCTCGGCAGCCTGGAGGCCAAGGGCCTGGAGTACGACGCGACGGTCGTGGTGTCGCCCGCGGAGATCGCGGACGAGTCGCCCGCGGGGCTGCGCGTGCTGTACGTCGCGCTGACCCGGGCCACCCAGCAGCTGACGGTCGTCTCGGCCGAGCGGGACGAACCGGACGCGACGGGGGTGCCCGACCTTCTGAGGGACTGACGCCGGTGAACCGGTGAACCCGAAGGCGGTTTCCTGTGAACTCTCCTGACGGGAATGGTCTTGCGCGATCCGTTTGTTAGCCTGGGTGTGACACCGGCTCGATCCAAGCCCCCGGGCCCAACCTTCGTCGCTACGAGCGACCACTTGCCGCGAGGCGAGCATGGCGGGCCGGTGTCATGAACGTCGAAGAGGCCCACGTCACCCTGTGATGTGGGCCTCTTCCTTTGCCTGATCGTCTCTCGTATGGTGAAAGTCTGTTTCCGAAATTGGCGCGGACTTACGAACAAAAGGTTCGCAATCCGGGGCGGCTACCACGTACTCGGGGGTAGGTGCGACGATCGGACGGCACAGCTCAGCGACACGGTGAAAGCAGAGGAAGTCGGCCATGGCAACGGCGCCCAGCGTCTCCTACTCGATGACGATCCGGCTGGAGGTGCCCGCGAGCGGAACCGCCGTCTCGCAGCTCACCAACGTCGTGGAGTCCTCCGGAGGCTCCGTGACCGGCCTCGACGTCACCGCGTCCGGCCACGAGAAGCTCCGGATCGACGTCACGATCGCGGCCACCTCGACCGGGCACGCCGACGAGATCGTCGAGAAGCTCCGCGGCATCGAGGGCGTCACCCTCGGCAAGGTCTCGGACCGTACGTTCCTCATGCACCTCGGCGGCAAGATCGAGATGCAGTCCAAGCACCCCATCCGCAACCGTGACGACCTGTCCATGATCTACACGCCGGGCGTGGCCCGGGTGTGCATGGCGATCGCGGAGAACCCCGAGGACGCGCGCCGCCTCACCATCAAGCGCAACTCCGTTGCGGTCGTGACGGACGGCTCGGCCGTGCTGGGCCTGGGCAACATCGGCCCGAAGGCCGCGCTGCCGGTCATGGAGGGCAAGGCGGCCCTGTTCAAGCGGTTCGCCGGCATCGACGCCTGGCCGCTGTGCCTGGACACCCAGGACACCGACGCGATCGTCGAGATCGTCAAGGCCATCGCGCCTGGCTTCGCGGGTATCAACCTGGAGGACATCTCCGCCCCCCGCTGCTTCGAGATCGAGGCCCGGCTGCGCGAGGCACTCGACATCCCCGTCTTCCACGACGACCAGCACGGCACCGCCATCGTCGTCCTCGCCTCCCTGACGAACGCCCTGCGTGTGGTGGGCAAGGCGATGGAGAACGTGCGCGTGGTCATGTCGGGCGCCGGCGCGGCCGGCACGGCCATCCTGAAGCTGCTGCTCGCCGCGGGCGTGAAGAACGCGGTCGTCGCCGACATCCACGGCGTCGTGCACAGCGGCCGCGAGGACCTGGTCGGCGCCGCCGCCGACTCGCCGCTGCGCTGGATCGCCGAGAACACCAACCCCGAGGGCCTCACCGGCACGCTGAAGGAGGCCGTGCGCGGCGCGGACGTCTTCATCGGCGTCTCCGCCCCGAACGTCCTGGACGGCGACGACGTGGCGACGATGGCCGAGGACGCGATCGTGTTCGCGCTCGCGAACCCGGACCCCGAGGTGGACCCGGCAATCGCTCGTCAGAGCGCGGCAGTTGTGGCCACCGGCCGCTCCGACTTCCCCAACCAGATCAACAACGTGCTGGTCTTCCCGGGCGTCTTCCGCGGCCTGCTGGACGCGCAGTCCAGGACCGTCAACACGGAGATGATGCTCGCGGCCGCCAAGGCTCTCGCCGACGTGGTGACCGAGGACGAGCTCAACCCGAACTACATCATCCCGAGCGTCTTCAACGACAAGGTCGCGGGCGCCGTCGCCGGAGCGGTGCGGGAAGCCGCGAAGGCCGCGGGCGCGTCGGCCTCGTAGGCTCGGATACGCGGGAAACCCGGCCGCGGTGCGGGCGCTGTGACGATTGCCACGGTCGGGTTCCGCCCCGGCGCGTCGCGGAACGGGGGCCCCGATGGCCCTCTATCGTGACGGCCGGACTCGGACCCCTCTTTTCGTGTGACTCCCAAGGGTGTTCTCACGACTCCTGCGGGTGCCGGATTGGCTTTCCCGCCGCAGGTGGGGGCAGGATGCGTCTCTGGGCGCGAGGGTCTGACGACGGACCCGGGTCCGGGGCCTGTCCGAGGACCCTGGCAGCATCGACTTCGCTGTGCCCAATATGCGGCTCCGCCGCGTGGCACGCCTCAACGGCAAGAAGAACACGGGAGTAACAACATGAACCGCAGTGAGCTGGTGGCCGCGCTGGCCGACCGCGCCGAGGTGACCCGCAAGGACGCCGACGCCGTGCTGGCCGCGTTCGCCGAGGTCGTCGGCGACATCGTCTCCAAGGGCGACGAGAAGGTCACCATCCCCGGCTTCCTGACCTTCGAGCGCACCCACCGTGCCGCTCGCACCGCGCGCAACCCGCAGACCGGCGACCCGATCCAGATCCCGGCCGGCTACAGCGTGAAGGTCTCCGCGGGCAGCAAGCTCAAGGAAGCCGCGAAGGGCAAGTAGCCTCCGCGTGCGTCTCGGGACGACGTACGAGACTCAGTGACGCCAATGGGGCGGCCCCCCTCACCGGGGACCGCCCCATCGTCGTACCCACGTGTCGCCGCTACCCGAGCGCCTTGCCCGGCAGCTCCACCTTCGCGCCGAGCTCGACGAGCTTCTCCATGAAGTTCTCGTAGCCCCGGTTGATCAGGTCGATGCCGTGGACGCGGGACGTGCCCTGGGCCGCCAGGGCGGCGATGAGGTACGAGAAGCCGCCGCGCAGGTCGGGGATGACCAGGTCGGCACCCTGGAGCTTGGTGGGGCCGGACACGACCGCGGAGTGCAGGAAGTTGCGCTGGCCGAAGCGGCAGTCGGAACCGCCCAGGCACTCGCGGTAGAGCTGGATGTGCGCGCCCATCTGGTTGAGCGCGGACGTGAAGCCCAGGCGGGACTCGTAGACCGTCTCGTGGATGATCGACAGGCCCGTGGCCTGGGTCAGCGCGACCACCAGGGGCTGCTGCCAGTCCGTCTGGAAGCCCGGGTGCACGTCCGTCTCGAGGGCGATGGACTTCAGCTGGCCGCCCGGGTGCCAGAAGCGGATGCCCTCGTCGTCGATCTCGAAGGCGCCACCCACCTTCCGGTAGGTGTTCAGGAAGGTCATCATCGAGCGCTGCTGGGCGCCGCGGACGTAGATGTTGCCCTCGGTCGCCAGCGCCGCGGACGCCCACGAGGCGGCCTCCAGGCGGTCCGGCAGGGCCGCGTGGGTGTAGCCGCCGAGCGAGTCCACACCGGTGATGCGGATCGTGCGGTCGGTGTCCATCGCGATGATGGCGCCCATCTTCTGCAGGACGCAGATGAGGTCCTCGATCTCCGGCTCCACGGCGGCGTTGGCGAGCTCGGTGACGCCCTCCGCCAGAACGGCCGTCAGCAGCACCTGCTCGGTGGCGCCGACGGACGGGTACGGCAGCCGGATCTTGGTGCCGCGCAGCCGCTGCGGGGCCTCCAGGTACTGGCCGTCCGCCCGCTTCTCGATCTTCGCGCCGAACTGCCGCAGCACCTCGAAGTGGAAGTCGATCGGCCGGCCGCCGATGTCACAGCCGCCGAGCCCGGGGATGAACGCGTGGCCCAGCCGGTGCAGCAGCGGGCCGCAGAACAGGATCGGGATGCGGCTCGAACCCGCGTGCGCGTCGATGTCGGCGACATTGGCGCTCTCCACGTGCGAGGGGTCCAGCACCAGCTCGCCCGGCTCCTCACCAGGACGGACCGTCACCCCGTGCAGCTGGAGCAGTCCGCGTACGACCCGCACGTCACGGATGTCGGGAACATTGCGCAGGCGACTCGGCGCGCTGCCCAGCAGGGCGGCGACCATGGCCTTCGGTACGAGGTTCTTCGCACCGCGGACACGGATCTCACCCTCCAGCGGGGTTCCGCCGTGGACAAGCAGTACGTCGTCATTGCCGTTGACGGTCATGTATCTCGCGTTCCGATGAGGTGGGCATGGGGCGATGAGACAGACTAATCGCCGCGCACCCCTCTCACATAAGCCCAAGTACCGCTCAGCGACGTCATAGCTGTGCCACAACACGAACGGTTCCGCGGCGGACACGCGGGGTCACGGACGTCGGCGTGCGCGTCGGATGCGTCCGTGCGCCCTGAGCTGCCGTCACTCCCGTGCCCGCATCGGCTCCCCACTCGACGGGCAGATGCGGGATCATGTCTGGCATGACCGAGGTGTCCTCGCTCACAGGGCGGCTGCTCGTGGCAACGCCCGCCCTGGCGGACCCGAACTTCGACCGTGCGGTGGTGCTGCTCCTCGACCACGACGAGGAGGGCTCCCTCGGTGTCGTCCTCAACCGTCCTACGCCGGTGGGGGTGCGCGACATCCTGGAGGGCTGGGCGGACCTGGCGGGCGAGCCGGGCGTGGTCTTCCAGGGCGGTCCGGTCTCCCTCGACTCCGCGCTGGGCGTCGCGGTGATCCCGGGCGGTGGTTCGGCCGAACGTGCGCCGCTGGGCTGGCGCCGGGTGCACGGCGCGATCGGGCTGGTGGACCTGGAGGCTCCGCCGGAGCTGCTCGCCTCGGCCCTCGGTTCGCTGCGGATCTTCGCCGGTTACGCCGGCTGGGGTCCCGGCCAGTTGGAGGACGAACTGGTCGAGGGCGCCTGGTACGTCGTCGAGTCCGAGCCGGGCGACGTCTCCTCCCCGTCCCCCGAGCGGCTCTGGCGCGAGGTCCTGCGCCGTCAACGGAACGAACTGGCGATGGTGGCCACGTATCCGGACGACCCGTCGCTCAACTGACGCGGGTGAGTTTCAGTACCCTTGGCCGTATGAGCACTCTCGAGCCCGAGCGCGGGACTGGTACGGGGACCCTCGTAGAGCCGACGCCACAGGTGTCCCACGGCGACGGCGACCACGAGCGCTTCGCCCACTACGTCCAGAAGGACAAGATCATGGCGAGCGCCCTCGACGGGACCCCCGTCGTGGCGCTGTGCGGCAAGGTCTGGGTGCCGGGCCGTGACCCGAAGAAGTACCCGGTGTGTCCCATGTGCAAGGAGATCTACGACTCCATGGGCGCCGGCGGCGGCGACGGCAAGGGCGGCAAGGGCGGCGACGGCAAGTAGCAACCCCTCGGACTTCCAGAAGGCCCCCGGAGTGCGCTTTGGCGCCCTCCGGGGGCCTTCGTGTGTTTTGCCGTTGCAAGGAGTGCATCGGCCGGTCACAGAGTGGTTGAGACCTCTTGTGGGCGTGTTCATGAAGTCCCTAGCCTCCGCAGTGTTGTGCACAGCGAAACCGTCATTGCGCATGTTGCAACGCATTCGGAGGAGCACCTCATGAACATGAAGCTGTCCGTCCGACGCGCCGCGCCAGCGGCGCTCCTGCTCGCCCTCGGCCTCGTCGGCGCCGCCTGCGCCCCCCAGACCTCCGCCGACTCCACCTCGGACAAGGACGACAAGACCGGCACGCTGCGCGTCTGGCTCTTCCAGGAGGTCGGCAACAAGCCGAAGGAGCAGGTCGTCGACTCGGTCGTCGCCGCCTTCGAGAAGGCCCACGAGGGCACGAAGGTCGACGTCGAGTACATCCCCGTGGAGACCCGCGCCCAACGCGTCAAGGCAGCCTTCAACGACCCGAAGTCCGCCCCCGACGTCATGGAGTACGGCAACACCGACACCGCCGGCTACGTCCACGACGGCGGACTCCTCGACATCACCGGGGAATTCGGCACCTGGAGCGAGGCCAAGGACACCGACCCCACGGCCCGCCAGTCGGTCACCGTCGACGGCAGGGTCTACGGCGCGCCCTTCTACGTCGGTGTCCGCGCCCTGTACTACCGCACGGACGTCTTCGAGGAGCTGGGCCTCGAGGTGCCCCGGACGATGGCCGAGCTCGCCTCGACGGCCCGTACGATCCGTGCCGCCAAGCCCGACCTCTACGGCCTGGTCGTCGGCGGCGCCTACACCTACGGCGCGATGCCGTTCATCTGGGCCAACGGCGGCGAACTGGCCGACGGCAAGAACGGCTCGTACGCCTCCGCCATCGACAGCGCGGCCGCCCAGAAGGGCATCAAGGCCTACACCTCGCTCTTCTCCGACGCCAACTGTCCGGCCGCCAAGTGCGCCGGCATGGGCGGCAACGACACGGTCACCGCGTTCGCCGCGGGCAAGGCGGGCATGGCGATCGGCGGCGACTTCAGCCACACGGCCGTGGAGGCCGGGAAGGTGAAGGGCAAGTACGCGGTCGTCCCGCTGCCGGGCGTCACGGCCGGCTCGATCGCCCCGGCGTTCGCGGGCGGCAACAACATCGGCGTCCTGAAGAGCACCTCGCACCGCACCCTCGCCGTCGGCCTCATGGAACAGCTCGCGTCGAAGCGGTCCCAGACCGAACTCTTCGGCGCGATGGGCTTCCTGCCCACGTTCACGGACGTCCGCGAGAAGGCGGCCGCCGAGAAGCCGTACGTGAAGCCGTTCGTCGAGACCCTCTCGGCCGGCGCCAAGTTCGTCCCGGCCTCGCCCGCCTGGTCCCAGATCGACTCCTCCCTCGTCCTGCCGACCATGTTCCAGGAGGTCGTCAGCGGCCGGAAGGACGTGGCGGCGGCCTCGAAGGACGCGGCGACGAAGATGAACGACGCGTTCGGTTCCGCCGGGTGAGGCGGATGGGCAACCGCGCCACCTGGACCCCCTGGCTCTACCTGGCCCCCGCCCTCGTCGTCCTCGGCGGCCTGCTGGCCTACCCGATCTACCAGCTCGGCCTGATCTCGTTCTTCCGGTACACCCAGGCCCAGGTCAGCGGCGGCGAGCCGACCACCTTCCAGGGCTTCGGCAACTACGCGGCCCTCTTCGGGGACGAGCGGTTCTGGCAGGTGCTGCTGGCGACCGTGCTGTTCGCGGCCGCCTGTGTGATGTCGACCCTCGCCGTCGGGTGCGCGCTCGCCGTGCTGCTCACCCGTGTGCGGGCCGTGCCCCGGCTCGCCCTGATGCTGGCCGCGCTCGGCGCCTGGGCGACCCCGGCCGTCACCGGCTCCACGGTCTGGCTGCTCCTGTTCGACCCGGACTTCGGACCGGTGAACCGGATCCTCGGACTCGGCGACCACTCCTGGACGTACGGGCGCTACAGCGCCTTCCTCCTGGTGCTGCTGGAAGTGGTCTGGTGCTCCTTCCCGTTCGTGATGGTGACGGTCTACGCCGGTATCCGCGCCGTACCGGGCGAGGTGCTGGAGGCGGCCGAACTGGACGGCGCCTCGCAGTGGCGCGTGTGGCGTTCGGTGCTCGCGCCGATCCTGCGGCCGATCCTGACGGTGGTCACCATCCAGTCGGTCATCTGGGACTTCAAGGTCTTCACCCAGATCTACGTCATGACCAACGGCGGCGGCATCGCCGGCCAGAACCTCGTCCTGAACGTGTACGCCTACCAGCAGGCCTTCGCGTCCTCGCAGTACGGCCTCGGCTCGGCGATCGGCGTCGTGACGCTGCTGATCCTGCTCGCCGTCACGCTGGTCTACCTGCGGCTGCTGCGCAGGCAGGGGGAGGAACTGTGAGAGTCGTGAGGGGCCTGAAGGTCACCCGGCCCGGGCGCGCGCTCGCCGAGACGGCCGCGCTGCTGATCGCGGTCGTGGTCGCGTTCCCCCTGTACTGGATGGTGCTGAGCGCCTTCAAACCGGCCGGGGAGATCGAGTCGGCCGAGCCGCGGCCCTGGACCCCGGCGCCGACCCTGGATTCCTTCCGACGGGTGTTCGGACAACAGGAATTCGGCCGCTACTTCCTCAACAGTCTCGTCGTGTCGTCTTCCGTCGTGATCGCCTCCGCGCTGATCGCGTTTCTCGCCGCGACCGCCGTGACGCGATTCCGCTTCCGCTTCCGGACCACCCTGCTGATCATGTTCCTGGTGGCCCAGATGGTGCCCGTGGAGGCGCTCACGATTCCCCTGTTCTTCCTCATGCGGGACGCCGGCCGGCTGAACACCCTGGGGTCGCTGATCCTGCCCCACATCGCCTTCTCGCTGCCGTTCGCGATCTGGATGCTGCGGGGGTTCGTGAAAGCCGTACCGGAGGCACTGGAGGAGGCCGCGTACATCGACGGAGCGAGCCGCGCGCGATTCCTCTGGCAGATCCTTTTCCCGCTCGTCCTGCCGGGGCTCGTCGCCACGAGCGTGTTTTCCTTCATCTCCGCCTGGAACGACTTCCTGTTCGCCAAGTCCTTCATCATCAGCGACACCTCCCGGTCGACGCTGCCGATGGCCCTTCTGGTGTTCTACAAACCCGACGAGCCGGACTGGGGCGGCGTGATGGCCGCCTCGACGGTGATGACGATCCCGGTGCTGATCTTCTTCGTACTCGTACAGCGACGGCTGGTCTCCGGACTGGGCGGAGCGGTAAAGGACTGACGTGACTTCTTCGACGGACCTGATCCCGGCCCCACGCACCATGGCGGGGCCCATGAGCTGCGGTGTCGCGCTGGACGAGGACACCACCGTATGGGCCGCGCCCGGCACGGGCGGCACGGAACGCTGGCTGCGCGGCACCCTCGGCCCGGCCCTGGGCCTGTCCCTGCCGCCGGGTCCCGAGGACGCCCCAGGCTCACTTCGACTGCGCCTCGACGACACCCTGGAGCCCGAGGCGTACAAGCTCGCCGTCAACGCCACCTGGGGCATCGAGATCCGGGGCGGCAGCGCGGCCGGGGTTTTCTGGGGCGCTCAGACACTGCGTCAGCTCCTCGGGCCCGACGCCTTCCGGCGGGCCCCGGTCCGGCCGGGCGTCACCTACGGAATCCCGCACCAGACCATCGAGGACGGGCCCCGCTTCCGCTGGCGCGGCCTCATGCTCGACGTGGCCCGGCACTTCATGCCCAAGGAAGGCGTGCTGCGCTATCTGGATCTGATGGCCGCGCACAAACTCAACGTCTTCCACTTCCATCTGACGGACGACCAGGGCTGGCGCGTCGAGATCAAGCGGTATCCGAAGCTGACGCGGACCGGTTCCTGGCGGTCGCGCACGAAATTCGGCCACCGGGCCTCCGCGCTGTGGGAGGAGAAGCCGCACGGCGGCCACTACACCCAGGACGACATCCGCGAGATCGTCGCCTACGCGGCCGAGCGGCATATCACCGTCGTCCCGGAAATCGACGTGCCGGGGCACTCGCAGGCCGCGATCGCCGCGTATCCGGAACTCGGCAACACCGATGTCGTCGACACCTCCGCCCTCACCGTCTGGGACAACTGGGGGATCTCGCCGAACGTGCTCGCCCCCACCGACGCCACCGTGCGCTTCTACGAGGGCGTGTTCGAGGAACTGCTCGACCTGTTCCCCTCGGAGTTCGTCCACGTCGGCGGTGACGAATGCCTCAAGGACCAGTGGCGGCGGTCGCCCACCGCGCAGGCCCGCATCAAGGAGCTCGGACTCGCCGACGAGGACGCCCTCCAGGCCTGGTTCATCGGGCACTTCGACACCTGGCTGGCCGCGCGCGGGCGCAGGCTCATCGGCTGGGACGAGATCCTGGAGGGCGGGCTGGCCGCGGGCGCGGCCGTGTCCTCCTGGCGCGGCTACGAGGGCGGGATCGCCGCCGCGCGGGCCGGCCACGACGTCGTGATGTGTCCCGAGCAGCAGGTGTACCTGGACCACCGGCAGGATCCCGGCGCGGACGAGCCCGTCCCGATCGGATATGTCCGCACCCTGGAGGACGTCTACCGGTTCGAGCCCGTTCCCGCGCAGCTGACGGAGGAACAGGCCCGGCACGTGCTGGGCACGCAGGCCAACGTGTGGACCGAGGTGATGGAGGACCAGGCGCGCGTGGACTACCAGGCCTTTCCGAGGCTCGCGGCGTTCGCCGAGGTCGCCTGGGGGCTCCTGCCCGAACCCGCGGAACGGGACTTCGCCGACTTCGAGCGGCGGATGGCCCTCCACTACCGGCGACTTGACGCCCTCGGCGTCGGCTACCGGCCGCCCGCCGGCCCGCACCCCTGGCAGCGGCGCCCCGGCGTGCTCGGCCGCCCGATCGACGGTCCGCCCCCGAGCCGGTAGGAGCGGCGGCACCGCCGGGGCCGCCCCGAACAGGTCACGGAAAAGCCGCACAAGGGTCACCGAAGAGTGTCAATCGGCACGCACCGGTGATGCCGTGCGAAACCGGACCATCTCCGCAATGAGGTGGGCGAATGCCTCCTAGCGGACCCCCGCGTTCGGGTCCCGCGAAGATGTGCCAGAGTTGCCACGTCCGCCCTGTCAGCACGTACCGTACGGCAGCACAGGTGGGACCAGGTGGGGCAGCGGGAAGGGGCAGCCGGTTTGACCACGCACGCACCGCAGGCGGCGCAGGCCGTGACGCTGCCCACGACGCTGGACGAGGCCGTGGCGGCACTCGCCGCCATGCCCGCCGCCGTGCCGGTGGCCGGCGGCACCGACCTCATGGCCGCGGTCAACTCCGGCCAGCTCCGGCCGGCCGCCCTGGTCGGCCTCGGCCGGATCAGCGAGATCCGCGGCTGGCAGTACCAGGACGGCCACGCGCTGCTCGGCGCCGGCCTCACCCATGCGCGGATGGGCCGCCCCGACTTCGCCGCCCTGATCCCCGCCCTCGCCGCCGCCGCGCGCGCCGCGGGCCCCCCGCACATCCGCAACGCGGGCACCCTGGGCGGCAACATCGCCTCGGCGTCGCCCACCGGGGACGCCCTTCCGGTGCTGGCCGCCCTGGAGGCGACGCTGATCATCGCGGGCCCCGGCGGCGCCCGCCGCGAGATGCCCGTCTCGCACCTGCTGGCGGGCATGGAGATGCTGCGCGCCGGCGAACTCATCGGCTACGTGCGCGTGCCGCTGCTGCACGCCCCGCAGGTCTTCCTGAAGGCGACCGGCCGTACCGGACCCGGGCGTGCCACCGCGTCCGTGGCGCTCGTCCTGGACCCCGCCCGGCGCGGCGTCAGGTGTGCCGTCGGAGCCATAGCGCCGATGCCGCTGCGCCCCCTGGAGGCCGAGCAGTGGGTCGCCCGGCTCATCGACTGGGACAACGGCCGCGCGATCGTCCCGGAGGCGCTGAACGCCTTCGGCGAGTACGTCGCCGCGGCCTGCATCCCGGACCCGGTCCCGGAGGCGGACGGCTCCGTACCGCAGCTTCCGCCCGCCGTACTGCACCTGCGGCGCACCGTCGCCGCGCTGGCCCGACGAGCACTGGGGAGGGCGCTGTCGTGACCGACGACCAGCACGGACAGGACACGCCCCGGAGCGGGAGCCGCTGGGACCCGCTGCCCCAGGGCGACTACGACGACGGCGCCACCGCCTTCGTGAAGCTTCCCGAGGGCGGCATCGACGCCCTGCTGGCCGCGCGCGGCGACAGTCCGCTCGCCGCGCCCGGTCACGGTTACGTGCCGCCGCGCATAACGGCCACGTCCCACCCGGACGCGTCGACCGACCCGGCGGCCACCGGCACCTGGTCGGTGCCCGCCGACGCCGTCCGGTGGCCGGACTCCGACGCCGTGCCCCAGGAGACGGGCGGCGGCGACCGGTTCACGTACCACCCCGGGTCCACCGGCCAGTGGACCTTCGAGGACACCGCGGCCGCCGAGTCCGCCCCGGCACCCGGCCACGACGTGACCGGCCAGTGGTCGATCCCGGTGGCCGGAGGCGACCTTCCGGACGAATCGGGCGAGTTCACCACATCGGCACTGGTGGAGCAGTGGGGCGGCACCCCGCCCGCCACCCTCCCCGGCGGCGCGTCCGCGCCCTGGGCGACCGGTGAGACCAGCGGGGCCGGACAGCCCTGGGGCGAGCAGGCGCTCGCGCGGCCCGACGAACAGCCCGGCCACGCCCAGCCCGTGCGGGAGACCCACGCCGAGCCGTACACGCCCGCACAGCCCGCTCCCGCGCCTCTGGAGGCCCGGGAGGCCGATGGCGTGCCCCTGGACGCCCACGGGGCCGCTGGGGCCCCTGAGGGGGCACCTGAGCCCGCGGCCGAGGACGCCACCGCGCCCGCGCAGGAGCAGGCACCGGCGGACGAGCCGACGGCCGGCCCCGCCCCGGACTCCGAGGCCGCCGCCGAACCTCCCCACGACGACCACCCCCTGGCCTCCTACGTCCTGCGCGTCAACAGCTCCGACCGGCCCGTCACCGGCGCCTGGATCGGCGAGTCGCTGCTGTACGTGCTGCGCGAACGGCTCGGGCTCGCGGGCGCCAAGGACGGCTGCTCGCAGGGCGAGTGCGGAGCCTGCAACGTCCAGGTCGACGGCCGGCTCGTCGCCTCCTGCCTGGTACCCGCCGTCACCGCCGCCGGCAGCGAGGTCCGTACCGTCGAGGGCCTGGCCGTCGACGGACACTCCTCGGACGTGCAGCGGGCGCTCGCCAAGTGCGGCGCCGTGCAGTGCGGTTTCTGCGTGCCCGGCATGGCGATGACCGTGCACGACCTCCTGGAGGGCAACCCGGCCCCGACCGAGCTGGAGACCCGCCAGGCCCTGTGCGGCAACCTCTGCCGCTGCTCCGGCTACCGGGGCGTCCTGGACGCCGTACGCGAGGTGGTCGCCGAACGCGAGGCGCACGCCGCGGCCGAGGCCGAACCGGACGCGGACGAGCCCCGTATCCCGCACCAGGCGGGTCCGGGCGCGGGCGGCGTCAACCCGTCGGCGTTCGACACCCCAGGGGCCCCCGGGACACCGGGACCGCACGACCGGACGTACGGCCAGGACGGAGGCCAGGCGTGAGCAACGAAACCGCCACCGCGACCACCGCCGCGGAGCCGACCCCCGCCCCCGAACCGATCCCGCACGGCCTCGGCGCCTCGCTGCGCCCCGCCGACGCCCGCGCCAAGACGGAGGGCACGTTCCCGTACGCGGCCGACCTGTGGGCCGAGGGCCTGCTGTGGGCCGCCGTGCTGCGCTCCCCGCACCCGCACGCGCGCATCGTCTCCATCGACACCAGCCACGCGCGCGACATGCCCGGCGTACGCGCCGTCGTCACCCATGAGGACGTTCCCGGCAGCGCGCTGCACGGACGTGGCAGAGCCGACCGCCCGGTGTTCGCCTCGGAAGTCGTCCGCCACCACGGCGAGCCCATCGCCGCCGTCGCCGCCGACCACCCGGACACCGCGCGCATGGCCGCGGCGGCCGTCATCGTCGAGTACGAGGTCCACGAGCCGGTCATCGACCCCGAGCAGGCCTTCGAAGCCGAACCCCTGCACCCCGACGGCAACCTGATCCGCCACATCCCGCTGCACCACGGCGACCCCGACGCGGTCGGCGAGATCGTCGTCGAGGGCCAGTACCGCATCGGCCGCCAGGACCCGGCCCCCATCGGCGCCGAGGCCGGTCTCGCCGTGCCCCGCCCCGACGGCGGCGTCGAGCTCTATCTGGCCTCCACCGACCCGCACGCCGACCGCGACACCGCCGCCGCCTGCTTCGGCCTCGAACCGGAACGCGTCAAGATCGTCGTCACCGGTGTCCCCGGCGCCACCGCCGACCGCGAGGACCAGGGCTTCCAGCTCCCGCTCGGCCTGCTCGCGCTGAAGACCGGCTGCCCGGTGAAGCTGACCGCGACGCGCGAGGAGTCCTTCCTGGGGCACGTCCACCGGCACCCCACCCTGCTGCGCTACCGCCACCACGCCGACGCCGAGGGCCGGCTGGTGAAGGTCGAGGCGCAGATCCTGCTGGACGCCGGCGCGTACGCAGACACCTCCGCGGAGGCGCTGGCCGCCGCTGTCTCCTTCGCCTGCGGCCCGTACATCGTCCCGAACGCCTTCATCGAGGGCTGGGCCGTCCGCACCAACAACCCGCCCTCCGGCCACGTCCGCGGCGAGGGCGCCATGCAGGTGTGCGCCGCCTACGAGGCGCAGATGGACAAGCTCGCCAAGAAGCTCGGCCTCGACCCCGCGGAACTGCGCCTGCGCAACGCCCTGGCCACCGGGGACGTCCTGCCCACCGGCCAGAGCGTGACCTGCCCGGCACCGGTCGCCGAACTCCTCCAGGCCGTACGGGACTTCCCGCTCCCGGCACTGCCCAAGGACACCCCCGAGGACGAGTGGCTGCTGCCCGGCGGCCCCGAGGGCGCGGGCGAACCGGGCGCGGTGCGCCGGGGTGTCGGCTACGGCGTGGGCATGGTCCACATGCTCGGCGCGGAAGGCGCCGACGAGGTCTCCACGGCGACGGTGAAGGTCCACGACGGCGTGGCGACCGTGCTGTGCGCCGCGGTGGAGTCCGGCCAGGGTTTCACCACGCTGGCCCGCCAGATCGTCCAGGAGACGCTGGGCATCGACGAGGTGCACGTGGCGCCGGTGGACACCGACCAGCCGCCCGCGGGACCTGGCAGCCGCGGCCGCCACACCTGGGTGTCCGGCGGCGCGGTCGAACGCGCCGCCAAGATGGTCCGTACGCAGCTCCTCCAGCCCCTGGCGCACAAGTTCGGCATGTCCACCGAGCTGCTCCAGATCACGGACGGCAAGATCACGTCGTACGACGGCGTCCTGTCCACCACCGTCACGGAGGCCCTGGAGGGCAAGGAGCTGTGGGCCACGGCCCAGTGCCGCCCGCACCCCACCGAACCGCTGAACGAGTCCGGCCAGGGCGACGCCTTCGTGGGGCTCGCCTTCTGCGCGATCCGCGCGGTCGTCGACGTCGACATCGAGCTGGGCGCGGTCCGGGTCGTGGAACTCGCCGTCGCGCAGGACGTCGGCCGGGTCCTGAACCCGAACCAGCTGGTCGCGCGCATCGAGGCGGGCGTCACCCAGGGCGTCGGTATCGCCCTCACGGAGAACCTGCGCACCCCGCGCGGGCTCGTCCGCCACCCCGACCTCACCGGGTACGCCCTGCCCACCGCCCTGGACACGCCCGACATCCGCATCGTCAAGCTGGTCGAGGAGCGGGACGTGGTCGCGCCCTTCGGCGCGAAGGCCGTCAGCGCGGTGCCGGTCGTGACGTCGCCCGCGGCGATCGCCTCGGCCGTACGCGCCGCCACCGGCCGTCCCGTGAACCGGCTGCCGATCCGCCCGCAGGCCGCGGTGGTGACGTCCCAGTGACCGCGCCCGAGCCCGGGTTCCCGCGCTACGAACCGGCACCCGGCGTCGGCAGGCTGCTGATGTGGGTCGTGCTGTTCGTGCCGGCGGCGCTGGCCGTGGTGCTGGGCGGCGTGTACTTCACCTGAGCACAGTCCGGGTCACCTGACTGCGGTCACCGGCCACGAGCTCTGTCCGTCACCGGACTACGGCCACGGGCCACCGGTCACCGGCCGCTGTCCACCGGCCACCGGTCACCGGCCGCTGTCCACCGGCCGCTGTCCACGGGCCGCCGGTCACCGGCCGGTGCGAGGCGGGAACGGTCGGGGCCGTCGCGACGTCTGTTCAAGTCGGGGCCGTTGTCAGTGGTGCCGCGTAGTGTTCCGGGCAGTGGGACGAACCAGTGGTCCCGACCGGTGCGACCGGCCGGGGGACGGCCCGCCGCGGGGCACCGGCTCCAAGGGGACGTCCTCGGGAGGGCACCGGCTCCGGAGGGGACAGCGACTCGCACAGCGACTTCACGCACGGGGGAACGATGAGCACGACCGACGCCGCCGGCACCGCGGTGATCACACTCACCGCGGACGAACTGGATCCGTACGTCACGCACGCGCCGACCCGCCGCTGGCTGAGCGGCCCCGGGCTGCCCGCCGACGGCGACCTGCTGTCCTTCGACGCCCTGCGCACGGACGGCCTGCGCACGGTCGCGGACTCCACCGGCGACCCCGACCGTCTGGCGGCCGAGTTGCGCGACCGGCTGGTGATAGGCGGGATCCTGGGCGCGGACGGCCGCGAGACCGAGTCGGTCCTGCTCGACGGCGCGACCGGCGAGATCTCGACGACGTACTTCTTCCACGACCGCCCCGACCTGATGCACACCCGCCCGCTGGCGCCCTCGCTGGAGAAGCTGGTGCGGTTCGCGACGGCGACGGACGAACTGGCGGCCCTGCGCGGCCAGTTCGCCTCGTACGCGGGCCGGCTCGGGCCGCAGGTGGTGACCGAGGCGTCCCGCCGTCTCCTCGCGCTGTTCGAGGAGGGCACGGACGGCGATCCGGGCCCCTTCTGGAGGATGACGGCGGTGATCCGACCGCTGGCCCTGGTGGCGGGCCCGGGCACCGCGTCCGGGCTGGCGCTGGACCTGCCGTCCCGCCTGCTCGACGACGCCTTCGGCGCGGGCCGGATCGCCCGCTTCGAGGACGTCGACTTCCCGTCCGGGCTCACCCACGAGCCGACCCGCCGCTTCCTGCGGGAGGCGGGCCTGCCGGAGGACGGCTACTGGTTCTCGCTGGACACGGACGTGCCGCTGCCGTCCCTCGCCGAGTACTACGCCACCGAGCGGGAGGACGGCCAGGACGACGGCATCGCCTCCTACCTCCCCGCCGACGCGGAGCGCCTGATACGCCTCGGCCACCTCCTGGAGGACACCAGCCTGCTCGTCGACGGCACCACCGGCGCGGTCCTGTGCTGGAGCGAGGTCGACGTCACCCTGCGCCCTCTCAACGCCGACGTGTCCACCCTCGCGTTCACGCTGTGGCTGATCAACCAGGAGAAGACCCTCGACACGGTGCACGGCCTGACCGACGCCTACGACCAACTGGCCGAGACGATGTCCCGCACCCTGGCCTCGACCGACCCGATCGCCTGCGACCCGACCCCGTCGACCCCCATGGACGACGGCTGGCGCTACTGGCCGGAGATGTTCGGTGACCAGGCGGGCGGAGGGCTGTACGCGTAGAACACCCTGCCGCCCGTCCGGATCCACTGGAGGCCGTGGCGGGAATCGAACCCGCGTAACTCGCTTTGCAGGTTTGTCCGGGCAGGTCAGAGCATGATCCAGGGGCGTTCATCGGCGTTCGTGCCCGTACGGACACCGTGCTCTGTCGGGCCGGGCGTACGGCTCCGGCCGGCCGCGTACGGGCATGAATGAGACGGAAACTGAGACGGTAGGTCCATCAGTGCGTGTGCAGGCGCCTACCGTGACCGCAGCATGGGGCGATCCGAGGGGTGGGCATGGACGTTGCGGTGTGGCTGACCGGACTCAGTGCACTGGTGGGTGTTTGGTTCGGCGGTCTGTTGTCGTCTCGGGCGCAGGATCGGGCGTGGAGGCGTGAGGAGGCAAGGCTCTGGCGGGAAGTCCGGCGCGTGGCGTACGGGGCCTTGGTTGCCTCAGTCAGAGACTACCGGCTCAACGTATCTGGCCCCCACGTTCAAATTGAGGTGCGGGCCCGCCCTGGGAGGGATGAGATAGGCCAACGTCTCATCCCTGGCATTGGGACGGAGGGTGCCAAGTACCAAGAGGCCATGGAATCGGCCTTCACCGAGGTGCAGCTGATAGCTCATGACCAAGAGACGATTGATCGAGCACATCTGCTCACGAGCATTGCGCGTCGCATCGCGGTTGCTCGGGCTGTGCATGGCGCCGGCGGCGTTCCCAGCGATCTAGACGAGAGTTTGTTCGTGGCAGAGCGCGCCTTCGTCAACTCAGCGCGCCGTGACCTCGGCCTTCGTAGCGTGAACGCGCCCCCGTTTCCCGACGCGCTCTGGCAGATCGATGTCGACCTGCTTCAGGCATACCGAGACCGCAACCCGGGATCTCCACCGGATTCCAGTGACTGAGGCGGTGCTTCAACCCGGCGGGCAAAGTCTGACCGCTTTGCAGGTTTGTCCGGGCTGGTCAGGGCATGATCCGGGGTCTTCAGGCGCGTCAATCCCGTGCGGACGGCGTGGACGGCAGGGCTGAGGGGACGGTCCTGAACGACCGCGCACGGCTGCGAACGAGACGGAGCTAGGACGGCTGACCTGGACGACGCCCCCCGCACGCGGGCAGAGGGGCGGGACCCTGTGCGGGGGTGCCGCCCCTTCGGGCATTCTCTGCGGCGACTGTAAAGGTACGTCGCTGACCAGGCAGAACGGCGTTTGCGGGCGTTGGCTGCTGTTGAAGCGATGCTGTTGTGCCCTCGTTGTGCCCTCTCCGGGGCGGCGGGTTCCGTCCACGGTTCGGAGGAGGTGAGCACGCTTTAGGAGTTCGATTGCGGACCTCATCCGCTTCGGGTAACGCGCCCGTGGGGCTGCATCAGCTTTCGGGTCGTGGCCGCCCCTGTGCGCTCCGGTCCGTCGTCGTTGATGTCAACCGGTGATGTCAGGCTGTGGGCCTCTACGCGCTGATGGGAAGTTCCTTGGCCCGCTGCCGTGCTCTGGCTCGGATCTCCTTGAGCTGAGCGTGGAAAGCATTGTCGCCGTTCTGGTCTAGGTTCAGCGGCAGGTCCAGTTGCGAGATGAGCTCAGACTCCAGCGTCCAGGGCTCCTCATGCTCTACCCAACAAACGCGAGCGTTGTCCGCCATCCACTGGCTGAGTTTCGCCTCGCCGGCCTGGCCGAACGTCATCCGCTTGCCACTGCCCACTCGTCGCAGCTCCAAGTCGAGCAGACAGCCGAGAGACTTCCGCAGCGTTGACCCTTCGGCGTTGCCCCGGAAGTGGTAGCGCACGCGGTCCCGAAGATTCTGCGTGCTGGTCCGGTTCGCCATGTACCGCGGTGCTATGCCGACATAGAGCATGCGTCCGGCAACCAGCCCCGGGTGGGGTGCCTGCTCGAAGTACCACCCGTACACACCGGATGCCGCGGGCACGGGGTTCGACCGGCTCAAGACCTCCTGCGCCGCCCACAACCTAGTGGGATTCGTGAGGGCGGTAGCTGCCATGGAGCCTCCCTTGTGTCGGCGTGATCGCCGCAGGCTACCTGTTGCCGCTGACACTGATCCGCTCCATCCACCAGTGGGCCTGGCCAGGTGGCAAAGCGATGCTGTGGTCAGGGAGCCCAGGTGCTTAGACGTCGTTTCAGTTGGTGAGTCGGCGGTGGCAGATGAGGGCTGCGGCTATGCCGACGAAGGCAAGGAAGTGTTCGGATTTCCGCTCGTA